>NZ_JADAQY010000029.1 GCF_015476335.1 Rickettsia endosymbiont of Cardiosporidium cionae | reverse complement strand
TACGTTTGAATTTAAAAAGATTAATAGTACTAAAATGACCTAAATTTACCTATTAAGGAAGATCACTGGATTTATATTAAACAACAGTTAATAACAATGATAACATTAAACAAACAATAATATCTATACGCAAAAATCAAAGAAAATAAAAAAATTAGGATTTAAAAAAAAATCCTTTAATTTGCAACAAACTCATTAACTATAGTATTATTGCCATGGGCATTATACTTAATTATATATGGGAAATGGTATTAGTTTTTGCTACCATCGCTGAAATCAAAATTTTTTATCTTTTATAGTGTAGTTAAATGTTTTTTAAACTTTTTTGTATTAACTATGTAGATTATAAGAGCGTAAAACTATTTAATGAGTAATAATGATAAATAAGATAATGAAAATTATCAATGGTACTATGGGAATTTTTGTTTATGGAATATTAAGCAAATGGTACCTTGCAATAGCTATTCCAGCAATGACTACTACTTATATAATTTTTAAAAAATTATATGAAAAGGGAATATTGGACAAGTTACAGGCTGAAATAGAAAAAGATTTAATAATATTGGAATACATAGTTGAAAGATGTATGCCTAAGATAGGAAATATCAATGATCTTATTAAATGCTTTAATTTTTAATGTAACTTCTTTTATAAAAATTATTTTGGTTAATATTTAAAATTTTTAATTAACACTGTTTTTTTTATCAAAAATATATCAAGAATATGTTTTAAATTTTGATTTAGCATGCAACGCTCCCAGTATATAAAATGAATTTATTAAATACTTGATTAAGTTTGTTGAATGACAATAATTTATTGATTATTACCTAGTTAAGTAGTTTCTAAAAAACTTGATAATAATTATAATAAACTCTACAATAGTTGGTATGTTTTTTATATTTTATGTGGATTCAATGCGCATTTAGGTGCATTGTGGATGTCTGTTTTTTGTTTGAAAATAAAAGAAATGTCTAAATCAAAACATGATTATCATTTGGTATCTCCTAGTTTATTACCTTTTGCTACATCTTTTTCCCTATTAGTTACAGTTATTA
>NZ_JADAQY010000028.1 GCF_015476335.1 Rickettsia endosymbiont of Cardiosporidium cionae | reverse complement strand
ATTGAATAACATAAAAGGAATAAATATAGGAGCAATAGCAATTAAAATAGCAATGAAAACAAAAGAGACAAAATATGATATCAGAGCATTAAAAATAGCTTTGAAAAACATATAAAGACCGTAGATTATTATACATAAATAGATAATCCCTGTAATACCAGAATAAAGCAAAGTAAGTAATTTCAATAAATTAATAGGATTTAGTAAGGTCATACCAATAGTCATATCTAAGAAAGCAAATGGATTAGTTGCATCAATATTACTTTGTATTTTTGTAATTAGTTCTGTAGATCCATTTATAATTGTATTAAATATGTAGTTATTGAAAAATTCCCAGCTATTTTTTCTTATCAATATTATAATGATACTCACTTTGAGTATCATTATAATTAAATCTCCATGGGCCATTTTTACCAAACCAAAAATATACATGATACTGTATATCGTGATATAAAGGGTTAGTAAGAGTTGCAAAGATACAAGGTAATTTATGCAATTTTTTGTCGCTATATTATCACAAGTAATGTTATGAAAAATTTTTCTACCAGCTTGATGCATGGTATTTTGTGCAACATTAATTATGTCTCCAATTATTTTTGAAAAGATCAATCTATCGATTACTCGGGTAACAGAAACAGTATATTCGCCATAATTGTCTTTATAATCTCCTGAATCATCGATTTTAAACCATATATTGCCACTTATAGGCATAGATAATTCTTCATGCTTGCTAATGTTAAATTCTTGGCAAGCATTACCCAGATTAGGATTACTACCTTCGCTTGCTACACAGGCTTTTAAATGATTATTATTATCACTAGACTTTACAATGAATGGTTCTGCTCTGACAAATACCTCATATCCTCCAAGTCTTTGATTCTTCTCTTCACTAGTGTCTCTCCTAAGATCTCTTTTTCTAGCTTCTCCCTTCAAAGATACTATGATGGGATCTTGAATTTTTAGCTTTAATATTCCTTCATTTACTATTCTTTTATTCCAACTTTGCCCTGTAAATTCCTCTTTTCCTCCTTGAGCAACCTTAAGTCCTCTACCATCTATATTCCAACATTCATTATCTGCTCTGCACTTAACGAAGTTCTTTGTATGTTCATCACGTTTCCAACAACTACCTTCATTTTTAGCACAATC
>NZ_JADAQY010000027.1 GCF_015476335.1 Rickettsia endosymbiont of Cardiosporidium cionae | reverse complement strand
ACATCCAAGCTGAGGGCACGTGTACGTACATTATTCGTACTATTTCTTCTTGTCGATAATCCGCAGGTGAATTAAAAATAGCTAAATAGAAAGTGTAAGAAAATAATATTAAGCATAAAAATGCTAATTTAGTCTGTATTTTATCTATTATTTTTTTTATAAATTGAGGATTTAATATTTTTTTATTGTACATGATTAACAATCTCTATCATTGAGACTAAGTGTCCACTATGTTTTTTGTTATTTAAGGTTGATCTTCTAAAACTAAAAAAATTTTCTGGATCACTGAAACTATTTTTTTCTACATTAAATATGTTTTGTAATTCTAGTTTTTCTAATTTCATTTCAATATATTTGGGCAAATTAAATTTATAATGAGAAGGGTTTGATGAATTAATAAAAAATACCTCATTATATTTATCTTCCTCTATAAAATAATCATAAAAATTGCTATCAACCTCATAAGAGTCTTGATGTATACAGGGCCCAATTGTTGCTGATATTTGTTTTGCCCCTATATTATACATTTTAGCTACAACATTTGATATTATGTCAGCTCTAGCCCCTCTCCAGCCTGCGTGTATTGCAGCAATGATTGTATTTTTTAAATCTGCTAGTAAAATTGGCGCACAATCTGCAGTGCTCACTCCTAATACTACTCCTTCTGTTTTTGTTATAAAGGCATCACATTCTGGTTCTTGCATATAGGGAAAATCTTTTTCTAAAATAAGAACTTTATTGCCATGTACTTGCTTTGGCATATTGATTTTCTTTGCATTAGAATTAAATATGCTTAGAGCTAATTTATGGTTATTTTGCATTTCTTTTTTAATTTTTTCATCTAATAAAGAATTATGTTCAACATATTTATGCGTACTGTTGACAATATTCTTGGTCAAGAAAGCATGCTTAATATAAGGATGATTGAGGTTGGGAGCAATAATCTTTTCTATCATAGTTTTTTAATTCTACGAAGTGTTTCTATTTTTCCTATGATTTGCATTATATCAAAAATACTAGGGGAGGAGGGGGTGCCAGTTAAGGCAATTCTAAGCATATTGCAAAGTAATTGCATTTTTATATTTTTTTCTTTTATAAAAATTTTTGCCACATCCAATAAATCATGTTTTACCCATGATTGTAATTGTTCTAATTTTGGGATGAATTCTTTATAAATTTTGATATTTTTATTAATCTCAGTGTATAATGAATCTTCGATTACAACATTGTTTCCAATAACATAAAATTTGGCAAATTTTATTACATCAT
>NZ_JADAQY010000026.1 GCF_015476335.1 Rickettsia endosymbiont of Cardiosporidium cionae | reverse complement strand
TTGGCTCTTAGAATTTTTAATTTTTCTAACCCTATATATTCCTTATTTACTTTTGTAGTAGAAGGAAATACATGTGATGATATATAATCAGCCAAGCTTATATCTTGTGGAAATTCATCTTCATTATTTACAGAAAGACCGATAATTACATTATTACCCAAGATATTTCTAGCCTCTGTTAGGCTGATATCAGATTGTCCGATATGTAATCCTGTAGCATTAATATTTTTTGTAATATAAACATTATCATTGATAATTAGTGAGGCATTAAATTCATCCAAGATTTTTTTTGCTTCAATAGCATATTTCATGAATTCAGTATCTGTAATATTCTTTTCCCTGAGTTGAAACATACTGACACCACTAATTGCAAGCACTGATAAAATATCTTGTAATTTATTTATTTTACTTGCTTGAAATATCAAATATAGAGATAAATCAATGTTTTTCAACTTTAATACTCTAATTTTTTGTTCAAAATTGCTTTTAATGAAATCACAATTATTTTATGGTATAACAAAAATAGTTACAGACGGCAATATGTATAAATGTTAGCTAATAGTTTCGTATCACTTGAATAAATATTTCAGTATAATTTTTCTAGAACTTATAATTATATCGTTTTAATAAACAAGTAGGTAGTAGGTTATTTATGAATGATGGGATGTTTTATCAAAATAGTACTAAGAAGCAAAAATTTGTAGATAAGATTTTTACTTCTGTTACAGATAATTACGATTTAATGAATGATCTTATGAGCTTTGGGATGCATCGAAGATGGAAAAACATAATGTTAAACGAGATTGATGATTATTCAAAAAATCTTATTGATATTGCTGGAGGTACAGCTGATATTGCACTTAGATATTATACTAAAGCAAGAGCACAAAATATTACTCCTGAAATAATAATTCTTGATATAAATAACAAAATGCTAAAATCTGGAAGAGATAAGTGTATTAATAGAGGAATGATAGCAGATAAAGTTTCTTGGTTATGTGCAAATGCTGAAAATATTCCAATAGCTGATATGAGTATGCATTATTATGTTTGTGCTTTTGGTATACGTAATATGACAAATTTGACGGTAGTGCTAAATGAGGCTTACAGAATACTTAAGCCTGGTGGAAAATTCATTTGTCTTGAGTTTTCACATGTATCAAATAAGTTATTGTCTAAAATTTATAATATTTACTCGATAAATTGTATTCCACTTTTAGGAGAAGTAATAGCTCATAATAGACAAGCGTATGAATATTTAATTGAGAGTATAAAAAAA
>NZ_JADAQY010000025.1 GCF_015476335.1 Rickettsia endosymbiont of Cardiosporidium cionae | reverse complement strand
ATTTTTATAAACTTTTAACTCTATATTGCACATAATATCTAAAACTTATCCATATATTTGCCACTTAACCCTTGGAAATACAATATAAAAATATAAACTCATCGCAGCAAGATAAAAATGCTAAGATCCAAAGTATAAATATTTAACAGGTTAAAGCAATATTACCAACACCGCTAAGCCATGAAACCATCTTAGGGGCTTGAAAAATAATTCCTATACCTACTGCTGTGGCAATAGCAAGACCCCAAGAAAGTTTACCAAGAAAAAGCCCAATACCTAATACAACAACCGCAATAATTGATATTCCTTGACCAATAGGTCCAGTTAACTGCGATGTTACTTTATATAATGTACAACTAATTCCGTCTTCTCCTGCAGCAAAAGATGTACATGGAAAAAATACCATAACAAGCAACAAACTAAAAACCAGACAAGTGCAAAAAATACGTTCTGACGTTAGGCTATAATTTAATGACTGCACTACTCTCTCCATAATTCAAGTTAACACAAACTTTTACAATCTACATACGAATTAGATTAAACTCTATAATCATTAAGAATTCATTAATTGCAGTATTATGACAATAAAAGTTTAATAATTATTCTGCAGAGACTATGACAACTATCCTATAAGTGCTAAAGCATATAACCAAGTGCAACTTGGAGCAACTATCCCACTATCTCCATCCTAACCCATAGCAGGATATAAGAATTTGATATATGTTATTAAAAAAACAAATTAAAATAAATAGAAAAAATAATTGCTGCTTGTTTGATAAGAAATTTTGCTAGTTGTATATATAATTTACTTATCACTTATTCTAAATAGCACAAATTTTGTTTTACCAAATTGTTTTTGTATTAAGACAGAAGAAAACCCAGGTAATTTTAGATTCATATTTTCTGTGTACTCGTAGAATATTATCGTTTGTTGAGTTGCCCATTCTCTTTGTTTGATTTCTATTATAATATCCTCCAATTTATTTTGAGTATAAGGAGGGTCAATAAATATCAGATCAAATTTATCATTGATTTGGGATAATTTGAATATATCTGAATGTATTGGATAGATATTATTTTCTTCTCCAATTAATGCAATATTTTTTCTAACAATATCAATATGGTATGCATTATTATCTACTAATGTTGCCATTTTGGCTCCTCTAGATATTGCCTCAATACCTAAGGATCCTGATCCACAATATAGGTCAAGTATATTGGCTTGATATATTGCGTTATTGCCGTCCTTTGTATATTTTCCACTTTGTAGAATATTAAACACAGCTTCCTTTACAATATTTTTGGTACCTCTGACCTTGGAGTTCTTACCG
>NZ_JADAQY010000024.1 GCF_015476335.1 Rickettsia endosymbiont of Cardiosporidium cionae | reverse complement strand
TAATTCCAACACCATTATTTTTTTCAAGTGCTTTTTTATCTGAATTAAGTACTGAAGCTAAATTACCATATTGTGCTATTAAAGACTTAGCCAATGGCTTCATATCTTTGCGTGGATTTGCATAGCATAATAAAAGTTCTAGCACCTCATAGTCTTTGAGATGCCCTTCTTCAGCCTTAATAAAATTTTCCTTTAATCTACTTCTATGTCCTAGATACTGTTTTGAATTATCCACTTTTAATTACATTAATGATGCTAATAATAGCTTAGATCGTCATATGATAATTATTTAATATATCAAAAATATCAACTATAACTTTACTATAACGTATAATTTATAAAAAATTTTGTAATATTATACAAATCAAATAACTGTTACAAACTTCAAAATTAGAAAATTCTCTTATTGGAAGGGAAGAATGATACTTATAATCTAAACAATATACAATATTCCTAAAAACACATTTATTAAATCATAAAACAAAATTATTTATCTAACTTGCAATAATCTTTGAATTGATGATTGCCAAGAGAATGCATAAAAATGAGCATAGTAAGATTCTAAATCTCATCATAATAACCTTATTAACACTATAATTATCATGACATATTTATTTATTGCTGCTTTATTCTCAAGAGAATAAAGCAGCTTTGTAAATATCACTTTGAATTTTATATTCACTTTACAATATCTTAATATTCTTTATATTTTATAACTTGATCTAATACTATATCAATAAAATATACAGTATTTTTTCCATATAACCCTTCCCCAGATTGATTGTTTTGTCCATAAAGTTCTGAGTAAGTTGTTGCAATTAATCTAGATCTTAATTCTGGTTTTATTTTTTTAAGAGAAATATCCTCCTTGTTACCTATTGAATCACTGAAAAATATTTTAGTTTGAAAGTGTGTTAAGTAAGGGTGTGTAATATTAACATTTACATGTGGTGCGTGTCCTTCATATATGTTAGGCATTATAGTAATAAAGTGAAATCCTCCAATATTATTAGAAGTGGTTGTTCCAGAACCTATAAAATTTGGATCGAATAGCAACTCATGTCTTTTATTATCGCTTTCGCTTGCAGAAGGATCATTTTGGTATATACCGTAACTATTAGTTTGCCATACCTGAATAACGGCATCAGTTATTGGTATACAATTTTTATCCATTACTCTACCATATATAACAATATTTTTTCCGATAGCAGTATATAAAGACTCATTTTTTCTCCTTAGATTATTGTTTATGTTAAATTTACTTGGTTTGTGCTTTAAATTTTTTATCTCAGGAGTAATATTACAGTTGATAATGGGGGGATGAGTTGAGGTTA
>NZ_JADAQY010000023.1 GCF_015476335.1 Rickettsia endosymbiont of Cardiosporidium cionae | reverse complement strand
CTCTATGATTCCCAGATAATATACGTCCAGCAGTAATAATAAAAAATACCTTCATGAATTCTGATGGTTGCAATGATTGACCTAAAATTGATATCCATCTTTTTGCTCCTTTAGTTTCAACACCATAAAAAATTGTTACAATAACTAATATAATTGTAACAATAAGGCCAATAATCGATAGATTTTTAATTTTTTCTGTAGGCAAAAATGATAAAACAATAATTAGACTAATAGAAATTAGTGAGAATATTAAATGTTTTTTTATAAAATAATTAGACTCTGCACCAATATGTTCGGCTATTGCCGGTCCAGATGATAAAACTATTAGATTACCAAAAAGTATAATAGCAATAATAATGATAAGAGTCGGTCTATCAACAATCCACCACCAATTTCCTAATATACTTCTATTATGACGATTAATCATAGTACATAAAGAAGATAGTCCATTACAAAAAATAATTACACATAATAACTAACAAGCACTTTAATGACCAATAAAAATATCAAATATAATGCATTTCAACCTTATAGGTAGTATATGCTTTCTAATATATCATTTATACTATTTTTGTTATATGGCTTTGCAATAAATCCTACAGCTCCGAGAGCATAGGCTTTATCTATTTCTTCTTTATCTAAAAGACCACTTTGTATCATTATTGGAATATGGGATAATTTGTGAATTGATTTGATTTTTTTGAGTAAATTAATACCATAGATATCCGGCATCATAATATCAAGTAATATTGCATCTATTTTATTATCCTGTTTTTTTAGTATATCTAATGCTTCTTTGCCATTAATGGCAGTGACTGTATTATAGCCCAAATTTGTAAGAATCATGGAACAAGTTTTTAGACATATATAATCATCATCTACAACTAAAATATTTATTATTTTGTGGTGTGATATAGATGTTTTTATTTTTTTTCCATTAGGTTGATTTTGTATTATTGGTAAGATAAATGAAATTGTTGTAGTCTTTTTGTTACTGTTGGCCTTAATACGGCCATTATGTGCTATTATAATTGAATTACAAATTGCTAATCCTAAACCCGTACCTCCTGCAATTGATTTAGTTCTACTACTTTCAGAAAATGGGGTAAAAATATGTTCTAATTCATTTTTAGGAATTCCTATACCGTGATCTGTAACGCTTATTTTAATACCATTTATGCTGCGTTTTGATATTGAAGAAAAACTAATATTTTCTATTGTTACTATAATATCATGCTGATTACCGTACTTTATAGCATTGTCAAGTATATTACGTATTACCTGAGCAATTCTCAATTTATCAAATTTTAGTACACAGGTAGTATTGGATAAAATACGTAATATTATATCAAAATTATTAACTGGGTGATCAAACTCATC
>NZ_JADAQY010000022.1 GCF_015476335.1 Rickettsia endosymbiont of Cardiosporidium cionae | reverse complement strand
AAATCCCATTAGAGTTTGCGGATAAATCAATAATAATAGTATTTATTGGTATAATCTGCTGGACAGGGCTAAAAAATATCTTCACAGTTAAGACATTTAAATTCTTCGCTCTTGGTAATAGAAATTTTTCTACAGGAGCGCTAGTTGCTACTATTGTTGCTACCTACTTGGGTGGCAGCGGGTTTTTAATAATGTTATCTAATACATACAGTATTGGATTATATGAAACTATGAGATCTCTAAGTATTTACATAGCACTAATAGCATTATCTTACTTTATAATACCAAGGATGCAGGATTTTTTGGGTAATATATCCATTGCTGAAGCACTCAGCAAAATTTATGGAAAAAATATTAGGTATATTATATCTATAACCATCATAATTAATGCCATAGGTTTAATTGCCATGCAATTCACCGCATTTAGTAAAATAATTGGATATTTTACTAGTCTTAATCCTAATTTTGCATTAATTTTCGCCTCTATTTTGGTGACTTTATATTCTGGTATAGGAGGAATAAAAGCTGTCGTATATACGGATATTATACAATTTCTTACATTTAGTATAGCTATAATTATAGTAGGATTATTGTTATCTAAATCTATTAATAATCCTGTAGTGAGTTTATTAGAACTAAGCAAAAATAAAAACTTTAATTTAAAAGAAATATTTACTAATTACGATACCGATTTTAAACATATGATTAATTTATCTTTTGTATTTTTTTTATCGAATCTTTTAAGTCCTACAATGGCGCATAGAATTTTGATGGGCAGTAATTTAGCAAAAGTTAGAAAAGCTATGATAATTTCATCAATTACCTTAACAGTTATTTTGATTTTGGTAGCAATTATACCTACATCATTATTTATTATTAATCCTAAATTGAATCCTAAATCACTAATACCTGAAATAGTAAATAAATACTCAATCTTTTCTGGAATAGCAGGAATATTAATAGTAGGAGTAATAGCAATGTCAATGTCTACAGCTGATTCTCATATAAATACTGCATCAGTAACTTTTGCTAATGATTTATGGCCTAGTAAAAATCCCGTACACCAGTTATATGCAGCTAAATCTTTTTCATTTTTTTTAGGCTTATTAGGGCTAGGGCTAGCTTTTTTAGAAGATGATTTACTGAAATTGATGTTATTTACTAAAATATTTTATTTGGGAATGGTAATTCCAGTATTATTACTAACGATATTTGGATTTAGGACAGAGAAGAATGTAATATTGATATCGATGGGTGCAGGATTCAGTGCTATAGTACTGGGTAAATTGTTTTTATCAATTGAGCCATCAGTCATAGCAGCGGCAGTTACTACATTAATGATTTTAGTATTGCATTACTCAAGGGGTAAAGAAGGGGGCTTCATAATCAGAGCAAAAGCGGATTCATATTTAATAT
>NZ_JADAQY010000021.1 GCF_015476335.1 Rickettsia endosymbiont of Cardiosporidium cionae | reverse complement strand
ATCTTAATTGATGATGTTTTCACTACAGGCGCAACAGCAAATGAATGTTCAAAGATTTTAAAAAACAAAGCTCATGCTGAAAAGATTTTTGTTCTAACAATTACTAAAACTTTAAAATAATAAAGGGATTGTTGCAAATTAAAGTATTTTTTTAAAAGCTCATTTTTTTTTATTTTCTTTGATTTTTGCGTATAAATATTATTATTTATTTAATTTTATCAGTGTTATTAACTATTATTTAATATAAATTCAGCTTTTAGACAAAGTGATCTTCCTTAATAGGCAAATTGTACGTGATTTTAGTACTATTAATCTTTTTACATTAAAAAATATTGCATTCATTTTTTCTGCGAATTGATTTTTAGCTATTCCTATATATCTTACCTTACGCTTTTGTTGAGCAAACACTCTCTTATAAGAAGATTTCAACTTTATATAATAACTTACAAGCTTAGAGTTTTTGCCTTTCATATTGTTCTTTTTAATTGCCAACAAATGTACTTCCCTCTTCATTGACTCCTTTTTAGCTGAAATTACACTATAACCTTTTGTCAGTATTACAGTACCTTAAATCTTGGATACACATCCTAAAACTTTTGCTATCTGTAATATTAGCAGCAGTAACAGCAATCTTATTAATTAATCCAGACTGTATATCAACGCTCCTAGAAAATTAAATTTTTTGACTTTATAAAATAAATTAGCTCTTTGAGAGTAACAGTCCTTGAATGATAATGATAATGATAATGACTATAAATTCCTTGTATTTCTTGGTTTATACATATAACTTTTTCTTCTTTAGTAAAGATATTTATAGTTATTAAATGTGCTCAACTAGAATCGGTGATGCTTACCTTGCAAACAATATCAAAAAATAAGAAAGTTAATTAATTGTGATTAATTACTTCATCTAAACAGTCTATTATTTCTTCTTTGCTATATGGTTTAAGTATATGTTTAGCTGCTCCCACGCTATAAGCTAGGTTAATCTCTGAAGTATTAATCATTCCACTTTGTATGATAACAGGTATATGACTAAATTTACTGGACTGCTTCTTTATGGTAGCAAGTATATCTAGACCATACATGTCAGGAATAATAAGATCTAATAAAATAAGATCTACTCTCATAAAATGCTTATCTAAATATTCAAGAGCTTCCTTACCATTTGTCATACAAGTTACAGTATATTTTGAACTTTTTAGTATCAATTGTATACTAATTAAGCATGCCTCACTATCATCTACTAAAAGTAGATGGTATTTTCCTTTTGATTTTTTAATAACTTTATCACAAGTGCTTTTTGATAAGTTATCAATATTTTTTTGTTCGCGCGCTGGTAATATGAAACTAAAACTTGCTCCACGATTTTTGTTGTTTTCAGCCCAAATTTTACCATGATGAGCTATAACAATCTCTGCTGAAATAGATAAACCAAGTCCTGTTCCGTTTATCCAACTATCTGTACGACTGCTTTGTGTAAATGAAGAAAA
>NZ_JADAQY010000020.1 GCF_015476335.1 Rickettsia endosymbiont of Cardiosporidium cionae | reverse complement strand
CTAAATCAAGATTCTTCTTAGTTAAACAAGGTATAGACACTGTGGTAGCAAGAATAGATCTAAATGGGATGCCAGATATTATTAATGTTCTTTCTGGCAGAAGTAATACAATAGCCTTACTTGATAAGATAAGAAAAAAATACGGAGATAATCCTAAAAATTGGCTGCCAATTTTTTATGCAAAAGCCAGAAAACTAAAATGATAAGAAAAAATTTGTTTATTATCATTATGATAATTTACATTTTTGCTAACACCACCGCCTATGCATTAGAAGATTTTGCTGAGAATGATAGTTGTATTGCTGGTATGACCATTATACAAAGAGTTATAAATAATATTGTCAGTCTTGGAGCATTTAGTAGTTATTCAAGTGCTTTTGATATGACTGGAGCAGAAAAATCAAGATGTAGTATACCAAGCAATGATATTAAGTTTAATTTTAGTTTTTGGGGAATAGATGGACCTAAAATTGAAGAATATACATTTAAAAATGGAGACATTAATTTTTGGTTATTACCACCTACAATAATAAAAGTGACACATCAAGGAGATAAGATATGTGCACAAGTGCTATTAATTACAGGATTTCAATCTCTTGGTTGTAAATATAGACCAGATCCTAGTTTTTATTGCTCAACAAATTATGACCCTATATATGGTTGTAGAGATCCTGAAACAAGAATGAAAAATAACTGCTTTGTAGGAAGAAGTTGTGCAAAAAATGCTGAAAAAAATTCTAAGGGACTTATTCCAATGACTTCAACAGTAGTGCAGTGTGCTAAAGAAACTTTGCATAGAATTTTTGTAGATCAATCAGATTGTAAAGGGTCTAAAGAAACAAATATTTCTTCATTTTCTAGTTTTCAAGACTCTATGCGTAACATTATCAGAGTAGCACTAACTATCTATGTAGCAGTTTTGGGCATTAAAATTCTTTTGGGATCTGATATACCAAGTAGAGGAGAAATATTTATCTTTTTTATGAAATTTATCTTAGTATTATATTTTTCTACAGGTATTTATACAGGTAAAGGAAAAGATAAGTATACAGACGGTATTACAACTATACTAAAGCCAGCTCTAGAACAAACTACAACATCATTATCAAGAATAGTATTTAATGCAGGAGGAGCAGAAGGATTATGTAATTATACTAAAAGTAATTATAAAGGAGGATATGGATATTTGGCTTTGTTTGATGCCATAGATTGTAGACTTTTGCATTATTTGGGTATAAGTGTAAATCATATCACGGGAGCTGTCTCTAGTATCAAAGTTTTTGCAATGATATTACCAGCATTACTATCATTTCAGCTTATATTTATGATAATGTGTATCATATTTGTTATATATTTACTTTCCATTACAATATTTTTTACATATTTATATATTATTGCATTAATAGCCCAACATATTTTGATATATATGGCTCCTATCTTCGTAGCTTTTGCCTTATTTAATTTTAGTAAAGGTTACTTTGAAGCGTGGTTAA
>NZ_JADAQY010000019.1 GCF_015476335.1 Rickettsia endosymbiont of Cardiosporidium cionae | reverse complement strand
AGCCCCCTTCTTTACATATCAGATAGTGAAATCCTAAAATTAACGATGTGGTAATTATAGCTACTATAACTGATGGTTCAGTTTCAGGTAAATATACTCTAAACAACATTATAAAAGCAAATCCTACCCCCATCGATGTTAATATAACTGACTTATCTGTCCTGAATCCGAATATTGTTAGTAATAATACTGGAATTACCATAGCTACATAGAATCCTTTTGTGAATAAAATAATTTTCAGTAAATTATTCTCCAAAGATGCTAATCCTAGAGCTAATAACCCTAAAAAAAATGAAAAAGATTTAGCTGCATATAACTGATGCACAGGATTTTTACTGGGCCATAAATCATTGGCAAAAGTTACTGCTGAAGTATTTATATGAGAATCAGCTGTAGACATTGACATTGCTAATACCCCTATTATTAATATTCCTGCTATTCCAGAAAAAATTGAGTATTTATTTACTATTTCAGGTATTAGTTCTTTATAATTTAATTCAGGATTAATAATAAACAAAGACGTAGGTATAATAGCTATTAGACACAAACCAATAACCAACACAATAGCTGAAATGAAAATTGCACTCCGTATTTTAGTTAAGTTACTTGCCATTAATATTCTGTGAGCTGTTGGTGGTGATAGCAGAGCTCTTATGAAAAAAAATAACATCAGATTTATCGTATTCCAAAATGAGGTATTCTCGATAGTAAATATTTCATTTAAATTAAATTTTGGATATTGTAGCAATTTTGAAAAATAATTTGTACTACCTCCAGCGAATTGAAACATAATTAATCCAATAATGATGATAGATATTGACAAGGTAAGAAATTGTATAATATCAGTATATACCACTGCTTTTATTCCTCCTACAGCAGAATATAATGTTACTAATGAAGCCGCAAATACCAAAGAAAATATTGGGCTATTACCTGTAAAATATTCAAATATTTTACTAAAAACTTTAAATTGTACAGCTATTGCACCCACAGATCCTATGATAGTCACTATAGATATAATATATCTTGTTATTTGTCCGTAAGTTTTACTAACAGCTTCCGCCATTGATATATTGCCTAAAAAATCCTGCATCCTTGGCACTATGAAAAATGCCAATATGATTAGAGAGGAATAAGTGCTTAAAACTGTTATAAAATAATGCCAGCCATCTTTATAAACATTAGTGAGATTCAATGAAAACCCACTACCACTCAAATAGGTAGCAACAATAGTTGCGACTAGCGCTCCTGTAGAAAAATTTCTATTACCAAGAGCGAAGAATTTAAATGTCTTAACTGTGAAGATATTCTTAAGACCTGTCCAGCAGATTATACCAATAAATACTATTATTATTGATTTATCCGCAAACTCTAATGGGATTTTAATTGATTCCATTATATTATTTCCTTTTATTAGTAACTTAACCCGTAGATTATCTATTATTTTAATATCCACTACAATAGGATTTTAACGGTATTTAAATAATATATTAATAAATGTGGCTTTGTAACAATATATTTAG
>NZ_JADAQY010000018.1 GCF_015476335.1 Rickettsia endosymbiont of Cardiosporidium cionae | reverse complement strand
CAAAATGAAAAAAAACAGTAAATCCACAACGTAATTGTGTTACAAATTAATCTTCGAAGCGCAAAAATCATCGGACAGATAAAACCATAGCTGAGGCGTTAAATATTGAATTTATAAAACTGAACCTATCCCTGCCTTGCTTTAAATCTTTTATTCTTTTTATCTATAACAAATATTTTAAATCCACGCTTGATCAATTTACAATTCCGGCTTCTTTTTCTTGCTGATTTTAAAGAACTAATAATTTTCATTTTTCAATCCAAAATAAAATAATATCTTTATTCAATAACTTATGACTCTCAGATAAACATATATCATATAGCAGCACAGTTGTTATACTCTTATGTATAAAAGCATATAGGCTTTTGATACATCTTATTTTCTTTGATGTCAATTTTTATAATATTATTTAATTAAAAAAATCTTTATTTAACCAAAGAATTTATAACATAATTTATATTATCCTTATTATATGGCTTAGGTATAAAGCCTATAGCCCCGCACTTATATGCTTTATCTATTTCTTTTCTATCAAATAAACCACTTTGTATAATTATAGGAATGTTTGTTATATTTTTTGTAGATTTTATTTTACGTAATAAAGAAATTCCACACATTTCATCCATCATAATATCAACTAAGATTATATCTATTCTTTCTTCACATTTTTTTAATATAGCTAGAGCATTTTTTCCTCCCAGAGCAGTAAATACTTTATAACCCAAACTTGAAAGTATTATTGAACAAGCTGTCAAACAATTTTTATCATCATCCACAATGAGCACATTATAGATGTTATTTGAAAATTTAATATGAGGCATAATTTTTTTGTGTATAAGTGGTAATATGAAGAAAAAAGTAGTTTTTTTACCATTACTATCAGCCCCTATATATCCTTTATGAGCAGTAATAATTTCGTGACAGATTGCTAATCCTAACCCTGTACCTCCTGTTTTTGATCTAGTTCTAGAACTTTCTATAAATGGTACAAATATATCTTCTAATTCACTTTGAGGAATTCCTACCCCTTGATCTGTAATACTAGTCTTTATACCCTTTTGTTGAGGATTATTAATAACTGCAAAATTATCTTCCTTAATGGCTACAATTATATCACTATCATTGCCATATTTTACTGCATTAGCAATAATATTTCTTATTACTTGAGCAATTCTCTCATAATCAAAATTTAATAAAATATTTGATTTAGTTAGTACTTTAAGCTCTATATTAACATGATTTGGTAAATAACTGAATTCTGAGATTACCTCTGATATTACTTTTTGTAAATTATTCTTTTTTAAGCAAAATGTCATTTTATCTGCATTTAACTTTGATAAATCAAGCAAGTTAGATAATAAATTCATTAATCTATCGCTGCTATCAGCTATTTTTGTAGCTAAATTCTTTCGCTGTTCTTCTGATAATATATCCCATGAATCTCTTAAACCTCCTGATATACCAAGTATACTTTGTAATGGTGTCCTTATCTCATGACTTACATTATTAAGTAAATCTTGTTTAATTGATAATGCTTTTTTTAAATGTTTTGTTCTCGCTATCA
>NZ_JADAQY010000017.1 GCF_015476335.1 Rickettsia endosymbiont of Cardiosporidium cionae | reverse complement strand
ACTTGAATAATTGTTCCAACACTATAAATGATTTAAAACAGATTGGTAAAGAACCGCAATTATCAAAAATAAATCCACCTGTTATGTGGGAAAATACTGATGATAACACATCTAAAAGATCACATAACTCGTTATGGCAAACAGGTTCTAGAGAATTTTTTCGTGATAATAGAGCCAGAAGAATTGGAGATATTTTAAAAATAAAAATAGAAATAAAAGATAAAGCTAATCTAAATAATACAACAGCAACAAAACGAAAATCTAAAGAAGATTTAGGAATGCCAAATTTTCTTGGTCTACAAGATAAAATTAGCAAAATATTACCTGGATCTAATAGTAAATCACTTGTCAGCACTAGCAGTGCTAATGGTATGGATGGTAGTGGTGATATTAAACGCAATGAGGATATTGAAATTGAAGTAGCAGCAATGATAAAGCAAATATTACCAAATGGAAATTTAGTAATAAGTGGCACTCAGGAAATCAAAATTAATTATGAAGTAAGGGAAGTGAGCATTAGAGGAATAATTAGAGCAGAAGATATAAGTTCAGAAAATGCGGTAAGAGCAGATCAGATAGCTGAAGCTAGAATTTCTTATGGTGGAAGAGGAACATTAAGTCGGATGCAACGCCCACGTTACGGTTCTCAGTTATTAGATATTATATTGCCTTGGTAAAAATCTTAAGGACAAAAATTTACTATTAGACAGTATTAGCTGAGAATCAATAAATTCATTGTAAAATGATCAATTTTTATGTAGGTAATAAACATTATTAGTGTTAGTAGTATTATTGTCAGTATGAATTATATCTTGAAGCTCTTAGTTTAATAATTTAGTAAAATGGGATATAGTCCTTTGTTTTCAAAATTAAATAATAACAGTAGATTTGCATTATCTATATTTTTTATAATTTTAGGGATGATATTGTTATCTTATGCTTCAGTACCACTTTATAATATTTTTTGTAAAGTCACGGGAACTGGTGGTGCTGTAAGACAAGTAATACGTGATGTTGAAACTGTAGGTAATAGATTTATAGTCATCAGATTTGATGCAAATAAAGATAGCAATTTACCTTGGGAGTTCAAAGCTGAACAATCACTAATACGGGTCCGCACAGGTGAAAATAATCTTGTATTTTACTCTATAAAAAATAACTCTGATAAAGATATAATAGGCACTGCAATATATAACGTTACTCCATATAAGGCAGCGAAATATTTTTTTAAAATTCAGTGTTTTTGTTTTGAAGAACAATTATTAAAATCTGGTCAAAAGATGATGATGCCTGTATCATTTTTTGTAGATCCAAAAATTGAAAATGATAAAAATCTAAAAGAAGTCAACACAATTACTTTATCTTACAGTTTTTATAAAATAAGAGAACAGTAAAATTTGATATGGTTAAATTAATAATGAATACTTATTTGCAATATCACTTACTTAAAACAACTTAAAATTGTTTATATAATTTGTTCCTTGTGAATTTTTTAAAATCTGATTTATTGTTAAAAAGTTTTATAAGTAACTTGGATAAAATTTTGCAGAAAACAAGATTTGGTAGAAGAGCTGACAAAGTTTCTTGAACCAATTCAATATTT
>NZ_JADAQY010000016.1 GCF_015476335.1 Rickettsia endosymbiont of Cardiosporidium cionae | reverse complement strand
ATTGCTTTTTTTAGAGAAAGAAAAGGTAAGGCTATTGGCTTTAGATTTAAAGATCATACCGATTTTGAAGCAAAAAATGAAAAAATTGGTATAGGAGATGGAAAAAATGAAAGATTTCAATTAATTAAAATATATGGCAAAGAAAAAAGAATCATTACAAAACCAGTGAAAGATACCGTAAGAATTTATACAAGCTATAGATCAACAATACTTGTAAAAGAAATAAATACTCAAATAAATTATATCAATGGCCAAATTATTTTTGATAAACCACCGCAAAGTGGCACTATAATTATTGCAAGTTTTGAATTTGATATACCTGTGCGCTTTGATACGGATGCACTATCAATATCTATGGATGATTATAATAGTTTTTCTTGGTCAGATATTAGCTTAGTGGAGTTAAAATTATGAATCATATTCCATCTAAATTACATCAACATATGAAGTCACCTTTAACCACTCTTGCTACTTGTTGGAAATTAACTTTAAAGAATAATAAAAAAATAGGATTTACAGATGGTGATAAAGATATCGATATTGATGGTATCAAATATTTAGCTAAAAGTGTTTTTATACCTAGTGAAATTCAAAAGAATCGAGAACTATATTCTAATATGAAGACCTCTCACAAGGAATAACCTATATAAAACAAGGAATATTTGGTAAAATTAAAATTTCTAACAAAAAATTTATTATTGAAGTTCATAGTAAAATAGATAATTTAAAGTGGCAAATAGGTAATGTTTTTTCTCCAACATGTAGAACAATTTTTGGAAATAAAAAATGTGGAATCAATGTACAAAAATATACTCATATTTCAGTTATAGATAGAATAATTAATAATGTAGTAATATTTAGTAAATCTTTAGAAAATTTTGCTAATGGATATTTTGATTTTGGTAAAATAATATTTTATACAGCAAATGATACTAAACAATATAAAGTTAAAGAGTTCAGTGCTGGTTATATAACTTTAAGTGATAGTTTAATAAAAAATATAACAGTTGGAAGTAAATTTGAAATTGCAGCAGGTTGTAATAAAGAATTTGCTACTTGTCGTACAAAATTTAATAATGCCCTGAACTTTAGAGGTGAACCACATATTCCTTCTGCTATCAAATTAGTTAGATAAAGCTTTATAAAATTATATTTTTAATACATTTGTGACCTATAAAAAAATATCAATTAGTTTTTTAATAATATTTTTTAGGAAAAAATTTAATGGTTAATAGAAGTGAGATTATAGATTGTGCTCGAAAATATTTAGGAATAAAATTCAGACATCAAGGCCGTATTCTAATAAATAATGATAATAATAATCAAGTGGGCTGTGATTGTCTTGGACTGATAATTGGTATAGCTAAAAATCTTAACCTTAAATCAGTGACAGATAAAATGCTAAGCGATTGTGATGTAAATAATTATACAATAATTCCAGATCCTAGTAAGTTGTTCAATTTCTGCAAAACACATTTTATCAAGATAGCAAAAAATAAAATGAAACAAGCTGATATCGCATTAATGAAATTCAATTATCAACCTCAACATTTAGCCATCATTGCTAATGATATGAATGATAATAATTTCACTATTATTCATAGTTATATCCAGGCTAGGGCAATTATTGAACAACCAATGAATAATTATTGGTATAA
>NZ_JADAQY010000015.1 GCF_015476335.1 Rickettsia endosymbiont of Cardiosporidium cionae | reverse complement strand
AAGAGAATCTAAATACTATAGAAAGCATAGCACGATCACTGTTTAGAAACGACTTCACAGTAGAAGAAATTGCTTCTATAGTTAGCCTAACTATAGAAGAAGTAGAGCTGATATTAAAGGACTTGATTGAAAAAAATAATTAGTCGCTAACCAATTTTTTAGTTTCTGCACCTGCTCTAAAAGAGACAGATTTTCCTGCTGGAATCTGCATTTTTTCTCCTGTTGCAGGATTTCTTCCAATCTTAGCTGCTCTATCTTTAACTGCAAAATTTCCAAATCCAGAAATTTTAACAACTCCTCTTTCTGCTAAAACTTCTTGTAATGAACGTAAAACTATTTCTAATAGTTGTTTTGCATTTAGACTAGAGATTTTATGTTTTTTCGCAATAAATTCTATAAACTCAACTTTATTCATTAGATTGTTCCTACAAATTTTGTATTTTTTCTATAGATAATTCAGTTGTCTTCGAAATGATATTGGTATCCACTCCAAGTGATCTCATATTCTTTGCAGCTAATTCTATACCTTCAGCTTTACCTTCAGCTTTACCCTGTTCTATATAATAATGTACAAAGCTTCCTTTTACCGCTTCCATGTTTTTTTATAAATTTTGCTTTAATTCTTCTATTTTACTTAAGGATAATCCTGTTACTTTCGATACAAAGATTACATCTGCATTTGCTTTTAACATATTTTTTGCAGCTAACTCTATACCTTCGGCTTTACCTTTTTCTATACCTTTTTCTATACCTTCAGCTTTACCTTCAGCTTTACCCTGTTCTATATAATAATGTGCAAAACTTCCTTTTACCGCTTCCATGTTTTTTCCTCCATATTTATTAAACAAATTTTCTATTTTTTCTTTACCTGGATAATATGCTGCAACATATCTAGCAACCCCTATCATCATCACTCTGATCTCATTGTCGGAGACATTATACCATTTTTTCCATATATTTTCTAGCAAATCCAAAATCCCTCTATTCCTAGCTTCTAGATGCTTTCCAAAATACTCTAAAATCTCTGCTCTGTTAAGTGTATCCTCCATAGCTTGCAAATCTATGAGCTCATGTCCAAAGTCTGAAATATTTTTTCTTGTTGCCGGATCCTCAAACATATCCCAAAATTTTGTACTTATATTATATTTTTTTTGGCCATTGTATATGAGTACTTGGAATATAGTGGGAAATTTTCTTCCTGGAAATTCTTTGCGAAATTTTTCTAAAATGCCAAACTCATATTTTTGAAATCTGTAAGCAATTTCTGGGTCAGGAGTAGACTGATGTTCTAAAAGCATATATACATATACTCCCTTATCTTTTGTAGCAAAAACAAGATCGCTAGCAGTTTTAATGTATTCTTCATCTAAAAAAGTTTCCTTTTGTAAACATAACTCCTCTATGTTTATTTTTTCTAAAGTATCTTTTCTTAAATGTCTTCTCAGGAATGGAACACGAATCTCTGGATATGAGAGCATTTCTTTAAAAAATCCATCATGGTCAGAGTTTTGTATATCTTGGTCTTCTGGTTTTGTTGTTTTGCTCATTATTTTTTCTTTTTCTTATTTTCTGAGTCCAACAATTTTTTTCCATGTTCTCTTAGTTCCCCTTCTGGACTGATATACCGATATATTAATTTCGGAGAAATCCCAAGATCAGCTGCAAGATCCTTAACAATAGTATTTCTATCTTTCATTGCATCCATTATAATTCTCAATTTGCGAGTAGTAATCTTTGCTGGTCTTCCTCCAAATCTACCTCTTGCTCTGGCAGCTGACAAACCAGCATTGGTACGGTCACGAATC
>NZ_JADAQY010000014.1 GCF_015476335.1 Rickettsia endosymbiont of Cardiosporidium cionae | reverse complement strand
AAAAATAATAAATTTAAAAACACTTTCTAAAAGTGAGTTCGTAATTGGTGAAGGTGATACGCTTGAAACAATTTTGCAACAGGCTGGTCTATCCAAAACAAACACTCATAAAATTATTAAGGCTTTCACTAAAGTATTCAATCCCAAAAAATTAAGAACAGGAAATATGGTATTTCTTGATTTTATTGATAAATATCCTGCATTACAATCAGATAATGCCCTGAAATTAACAGCAAAAACAATAACTATTAAAATTTCAAATATAAAAAATGTTGAAATTAATAAATTACAAAATGATGAATATTCAGCAAAACTTATTAATACTCCATTCGCTCAAAAAGTTATAAGAATAACCGGCACCATAGATCAGAATTTAGCTCTCACAGCTCAAGATTTGTCTATTCCCTATCATGCAATTATGCCTGTAATTAAAGCCTACAGCCATAATATAGATTTTCAGCGAGATATAAGAACTGGAGATAAACTTGATGTGTTACTAAAGCAATATTACACTGAAGATGGTACATTCTCACATGTAGGTGATATCACCTATGCTGCGCTAAATTTAAGAAACAAAAAAGTTGAAATTTATCAATTTATTGATGCAAATAATAAAGCAAGTTACTATGACAAAAATGCTTTTAGTGTTGAAAAAGCATTACTTAGAACTCCAGTTAAGACAGGACAAATATCTTCTAACTTCGGTATGAGAAAACATCCTGTGCTCGGTTATTCCAGAATGCATAAGGGAATCGATTTTGCTGCTCCAATTGGAACTCCAATCTTAGCAGCAGGAAATGGACAAATAGTGGCAATGGGAGCTAAGGGAGGATACGGTAATCATATAGAAATAAAACATAACAAAAATTATAACACTTTGTATGCACATTTAAGCAAATATGCAAAAAAATTAAAAGTTGGATCAAAAATAAATCAAGGACAAGTCATTGGATATATAGGTATGACAGGTATTACAACTGGACCACATTTACATTTTGAAATAATTAAAAATAGTATAAAAATTAACCCAGCTAATATAAAATCTATTCCGCAAACAAAGTTAAGTGGTAATAGCTTAAAAAAATTCAATGACATAAAAAGACAAACATCTTTATTGATAAACAAAATTGATTATAAAAATGAATAGTTTCAACATTTATAGCTAACTTAGGAAAGTAAAAAAATCTCCTTATTCCCTACCAAAATAAGGTAATACTAGATAAAACACTTTATTTACATTATCTTTAGAAGACAAAATTAAAATAAGCAAAAATTTATTAATTAATATTATATTGTCTTTGAACTTGAATAGATTCTATCATTAATATAGAATCCCGATTGGTCTGTGCAATATTGCAAAAAAATGATAGGCAAATTAAAAGGTTTTATAGAACATGTAGCTGAAAATCATATTATACTCGATGTAAATGGTGTCGGGTATTTAGTTTTTATTTCCAGCAAAACAATACAATCAATACAATCTGTTAGCCATAAAGTAGTTTCTTTATTTATAGATACACAAGTAAAGGAAGATGAAATTACGCTATATGGTTTTATTGCTGAGGATGAAAAAAATTGTTTTGCTAAACTTATATCAGTAAAAGGCGTAGGACCAAAACTAGCTTTGATAATGTTGTCTTATTTTTCACCTGTACAAATTTTTTCCTTTATAGTTGATAAAAATAAAGATGCTCTTGGGCAAATATCAGGTATTGGAAAAAAAATTGCTGAAAGAATTATAACAGAGTTAAAAGATTGCAAAATTGCTGATACTATTATTCGAAATAGCAAAATTTATCAGCAAGAAAATGAAAAAACTATCAACAAGTTAGATGATACTGCTTCTGCTTTATTTAATCTGGGTTATAATAAAATGGAAGCCTATAGAATAGGTGAAAAAATTTTGGATGATAATCCTAATATCTCTGTTCACGATCTCATAAGATTATCACTGCAGAGGTTATCTAAATGACAGATAAAGATGTTAGGCTAGTTGATAGTACTCTACAAAGCAAG
>NZ_JADAQY010000013.1 GCF_015476335.1 Rickettsia endosymbiont of Cardiosporidium cionae | reverse complement strand
AAAAAATATAAGAATAAGAGCCTCTACAAAAAGCATCCACCAATTTCCACTAAGAAAATCATTAATTAACCCTTCATCCTTCACTAAATCTAAAAATGGTAGATCAACATATCTTTCAGCTCTACATTCGTAAGGAGAACAAATTGTATCAGGATTATCTGGATTAACACTGTAGCCAGGAATAAAAATATCAGCTTTGCGATCACTAAAATTAGATGCCTTCCAAAATTTTAATAAAGTTATGCCAAATATTTGAATAAATGGCTCCCAACAAACGGCAAAACCAAACATTTTATATATTTGATTCACAATAATTTGACCAAATAATCCAAGGACAGCAAATATAATAATTGGTTGTAGAAAATAGCTGCCAAGTTTTTGCAACCAATTTTCAAAAAAACTCCTGGTAATATCAAATAATAAAAATATTAAAAATATAGGAGCCAAAATAATTAATAATGATATTGCTATATAAGAGGTCAGATAAATAATCACAGCCTTGGCAATTGCAATAAAAAAGACAAATATAGCTACATAAATTAAAGGAATGGTAAAAAGTGCTACAAAAAAATTTGCTGTAATAAGAGACCATATTTTTGCAGTCATTTCACTTGATAAAAAGAAATAAGCCATTTTATCAAAGAAAGCAAAACCATCAATTACTCCTCCTGTTACACTCTTTAAAATTATAGCAATAATTTCTTCAACACCCTTGGTAAAAATTTTAAAAAAATAATTATTAAAAAAATCCCAACTTTTTTCTCCTAAAGATAATTCCGTTATCAACAATAACTTAAATACTCTAGTAATAAATTCCTTTGAAGCAAATTGAGTAATCCCTACAACAAAACTCATGGCAGAAATGATGATAAATATAATCAATATATATCTAAGACTTGCTCTGTATTCATTATCCTTAATTATTCTTATGAATATCGTTTTTGCAGTTTTATCTAATATATTTGTAACTAGTCTTATTACCGATTCGATAGGACCATTAGTATCACGTGATGCTCCATTTTTTACAATAATATTGTAACCACCAGCATTATCTTCATAATAATTATCAAGTATTTTAAAATATAATTTTCCTCCTAAAGTGTCAGAAGATAATCTTTTTTTATAACCACCTAAATTATTTTGGTTACCATGAGCTAAATCATTTCTGTCACCAAGATGAAATACTGTAGCATCAATAGAGGAGGGAGTTATATTTGCTTCTTTCGTGATATTAGGGCTACCAACAGTTGTACTTTTGGGTAGTGCTAAGCCATATAGTCCTATACCTTGTCTAAAAACACAAGGGGCATTATCTATATCAGCATATTTAGCTGGCTTTAATGGATTAGGGCACCAATTAGGGCTTGTACACGTATGATAAAAATTATTTTTAATCTTATTACAAATTGTTGTATCATTGCTAGTACACAACCAACCTGTCCACTCAGAGTACTGATCTGCATGTTCAGGATCCCTTCCTCCCATTACTATTATAAATAGTTCTTCCCCATTAAGTAATAATCCAGAGTCCTCCCAATCTACATATTGACTATTTTTTGTACCTTTAATATTTTTCCCTCTTGCAGAAATTGATAATTTATCAAAGCCATAATCATCAGCAGTTATACAAAATTTCTGTTCTGCACATCCCACCATAACCAAAAGTACAGTAAGTAAAAATTGAAAAACTCCCTTTTGTAGCATAATTTACTGTCCCACTTGGAATGTATCAATTACTTAAAGCAATGTTATAGCTCTATAGTTGTAATATATTACAACTATAGTGACAATTAATTGCCAATATTTGATGCTATTTATAAAATAATTACTACCCATTATGGATGATACGCATATTATCAATCATATATAAAACACAGCACTGTATTTTAAGTTAAATATTATTAATAAAATATGAATAAAATTTACCTATGGCAGGAGAGTATTAATATCTTGGAAAGAAATAGACAATTAATTTTCTGGTGTTTTGATTATTAATTTGATTTCGATTAGATATTTGAACAATTTTATTGACTAAGGCACTATATTGACACTTGTATTAATCTCTGATATCTTTTGCTGGTAGTGGTATTATTATAGTTATGAGGTTGTATTGATAGATTTGTTTGGTATTGTAGATTTTGCATCTGACCTTATCATAAATGATATGATAAATGACGGTAAACGTGAGTCAATTCTTGATAATGATCCTGCAGAATTAAAAAGATTGTCAGAGTTGCCGACGTCGCGTTGGTATGCGGAGAAGTCTGAAAAAATTTGGTACTTAATGGATAAGCAAAGACGTAGTTATGATAATCATTATCTTGGCAGGATAATGAGAGATAAAACTTGTGATGATATGAGCATTTTATCTTGG
>NZ_JADAQY010000012.1 GCF_015476335.1 Rickettsia endosymbiont of Cardiosporidium cionae | reverse complement strand
CACCAAGGTAGTTACATGTTAAATGAGGTTTTACGCAAGCTTAATAAAAGAAAATTTTTTAACCATTTAGGTGGGAAGGAAACAATAAATTTTGTAAAAGAAATTTTAGAGATAGGTTTCGAAAACGATTGTAATAATGGTGAAATTCTTGACAAGATAGGTAGAATATTAAAATTCTGCTACTATTGCCAAAAGCCAGCAGAGGAAATGGGTGAAGATACAGATATTTACAAAAAATGTATAAAAGATCATGATATGTAAAGATTAAGTGAGTACGAGATGGACAAAAATATACCTACAACAGAAAATGCAAAACACGATGCTTTTTTTAAGAAGATGATGTCTGATCCCTTCCAAAGGGAAATATTCTTTTTACGGCATCTGCCAAAGAGGGTTTTAGAAAAAATAGATATTAAAAAGTTAAAGATGGCGCCTGCTAGTTTTGTTGACGAAGCATTTTCGCAATACCATAGCGACCTGTTGTTTTCTACAGCTGACAAAAAAAATTGTATCTATTTTCTTGTAGAACACCAATCTAGCAATGACCACAAGATTGCCTGGAGGTTAAAGTCATACAAGCATCGCATTTGGGAACAGTTTGAAAGAGATTATCCAAAAACTAAATTCCCCGTAATATATTCAGTTGTAGTATATAATGGAAGACAAAAATATACAGCTTCTAGAACATTTTGGGACTTGTTTGTAGATCCAGCAGAATCAAGGAAGGTAGAAAACGAAGAATATGTGCTCATCGATCTCCAGAAGATGGGAAATGATATTTTAGAGAAAAAGAAGCTTTTGTTCGAATATTTCTTTAAGAATTTGGGGGATACAAAACATTTGGCTGCTACAACCTCGACAACTCTTGATATGCTAAATGATATGGATTCAGATCAGCATATACAGCAGTATCTTTTTTTCATAGGATTAATGTGTTATAGTTTGGGTAAAGTGAGTAGAAATCAGGCGAAAAATATAATAGAAAAGGCAAAAATAATATATAAAAATAAAAGTGAGGATTTTATGAAAACCATTGCAGATAGTTGGATAGAAGAGGGAAAAGTAGTAGGTAGACTAGAAGGTAAGGCTGAAGGTAAGGCTGAAGGCAGAGCTAAAGGTAAGGCTGAAGGCAGAGCTAAAGGTATCGAATTCACAGCAAGAAATATGCTAAAAAAACATATAGATATGCATGTCATATCTGAAGTTACAGGGCTCTCTCTAGAACACATACAAAGATTGTAGAGGATTTTATGAAAACCATTGCAGATAGTTGGATAGAAAAAGGGATGCAGCAAGGTATACAGCAAGGTATGCAGCAAGGTAAGACTGAAAGAGATTTTCAGATCGCAAGGAATATGAAGGGGGCAAAAGCCTCTGTCAATTTCATTTCTCAAGTCACAGGACTCTCGATCGAACAAATAAAAAAATTGTAGAGGATTGTACAAAAATCTTGCGCAATCTCGTTTCTTTAGGGCCGAGAGCAGTCAATCGGACTCTCTTTTTTCTACAAAACCTACATTTTTAAATGGCAATTTTTGCCCTAGCATATTATTAATATCTATTTTTGTAATTGGATATCCTCCACTCATTAACGCATATCCTCTTAATTTTGCCAGTGATAGTATTTCTGAAGGTAGCGCTATTTCTCTTTCCACTCTATTTTTACTCAAATTTACTCCATCTCTTATCTCATGCGCTCCATATGATAAGCCCTCTTTATACTGCTCCGCTTCTGCCGTTCCAAGTAATTTCGACACCCATGTAGCAGTTTCATTGTTCCCAGCTTTTAAGATTATTTTATTACTACAATTGGAGCTTATAGTATTGCTTACTTGCTGACTATATCTATGTATTAATTGTGATATTGATTGTAATGCGATTACGAAGCATCCACCAAAGTTCCTTGACACTGTAAGCCCTTTTTCTAAACTAGGTAAGTAGTTTAAAGATGCGATTTCATCAAAAATTAACCATGTCTTTTGGTTATTCGACAAAGGCAATTCGCCTATATTATTAATTGCTATATCCATCATTGCCGAGATGAGTGGCGCTATACTTCCATGTAAAGAACTTCTGCTGGATATGAATAATGTATTTTTCATATCAGAATTAAGAAGCCAGTCCTTAATCGAAAAGTCAGTGATTCCGTCATTATTTATGTATTGCAACCCTTTTAAATGCGTTGCTAGCAGCATTAACAAACTAAGAGTCGTCTTTTCCGAATTTTGGTTTGTAAAATTGCTTGCGAGCGTACTCGCTAACACTTTATTTAGTTTTTTAACATCTAGCTGCAAGCATTTATACAAATCCTGAGTTTTTAGATTACCCTTTCTGTATTGAAGTTTGCATATTTCTGCAAAGATTAGCCTTGCGCCATTTGGCCAGAATGGGTCATTAATTAAGTCACCACTTCCTATTAACGCTTCTGCTATTGTATCAAATTCTGCTTCTTGTGATACCTCCTTCATTAGATTCCATGTTTTTGATCGTCGGTCAAATGGATTAATTATTATATCTTTTTTCTCATCATAAAAACTTTCCACAAATGTTCCAGTATAATCATATATTATTGCCTTATCTCCCTTTTCTTTTATCTGCTTAATTAGATTTTTTAGTAGTACTGTCTTCCCAGACCCGCTAACCCCTACAATCATAGTGTGCTCTGTCTCTGCCCTTGGGGCGAAATACACATTGCCTATGGAATATGGATTTACTATACCGCTTCTTTTATTTTCTTTTAATATTAATTTATTAAGATTTTTTAAATCTGTAATCCTTCTGCCTCTTATAAAATTCTCATTCTTAGTCTTACTACCCCTTTTAGATAGGTATAGCGTCACTAACAACATGCCCATCACTGCTACGGCCAGTGCACGCCAAAGACTTGAAATTAATATATCATTAACGCTACTTAACTCTTTTTGCGTAATCTTTAGGTCTAATATTTCATCAGCGGTATATCTACTAGTGATTTGTTGTTTGAGTAATTCTGGCTTCCTTTCTTTTTTTAAGGTTTTTGTAGCCTTATCATAAAACCTTCTTTGCTTTTCAC
>NZ_JADAQY010000005.1:225000-226786 GCF_015476335.1 Rickettsia endosymbiont of Cardiosporidium cionae | reverse complement strand
TAAAGAAATTACAAGATATAGTAGCAAAAATTATACTTGATAATAACCCTGATGAAGAACCAAAAGATTTAGGAGAAGTGTTATATCCTGATGATCCTACCAAAGGATACAGACAATATAAAGAAAACATGAAGTTACATACTGATAATCCTACAAAAGAATATAAAGAATATAAAGAGAATCTAAATACTATAGAGAGCATAGCAAGATCACTGTTTAGAAACGACTTCACAGTGAAAGAAATTGCTTCAGTGGTTAGGCTAACTATAGAAGAAGTAGAGCTGATATTAAAGGACTTGATTGAAAATAGTTGAAATATATCTCAACTCCTTTATATACACTCAACCACATAAAACATTCAATAATAGCCAATATAAATATTAGCTATTATCTCAGAGTATAAGTTATTTAGCAAAGAACTTGCATCTATTAACAACAAATGCTAAAAAATTTGATAGCTTATATCTGATATCTGTTATAAACAGTAAAATTATAAAAGCTACTAAAATTGCAAGAGGAATAATAGAAATACTAGTAAGCAACTCTTTACTTTTATAAATTCTAGTACCATTCTCAGCGCTTACACCAGACCACATTAAATCAAGTATATTACCTATTCCATTATGAAATATTCCACCAAAACCCATAATAAACATATTAGCTATTGAAGCCGCTAATCCACTTTGCTCTGTAGAGACATATGAAGATATCTTAGGTACAATCAAAACTTGATAAGCAGAAAAAACCCCTACTACAAATAATAATTTATTTATATAACTAACACTTACTGAACAACTCAAAAGATACATAAAACATATAAACATAACAAATGCTGCAAGTAAGGTCAGATATAAGTATAAATTATATTTATCTGCAATATAAGGTAATAATAAACCACCAAAACACATACCATATAAGATATATGATATAGCATCATCAGCCACAATTTTATCTAAATTATATATATTTACTAAGAATACGCTACCCCAAGCATCTGCAAAACCCTCTAAAGGCCCAACCATAAGACCTGCAACAATACTAGCAATAATCACCTTATAATTTCCTAAAATTATTTTAATACCCTTCAAAATACTAACCTCTTTACTAACACTAGAAGATCTTGCTAGCAATATATAAGTAGCAATTGAAAGTAAAATACCAAAAATTACTATGACATTCATACTATAAACAATACCAAAACTATTTGTTAATACTGAAATATAAAAGCTACCGTAAATCGCAACTAACAATCCACAAAATACCATAACACCTAACATCCTAGAAAAATGGTTTGGATATAAAATTCTGAATAACTGCAATGCACAAACCGCAGCAGCTGAAGATCCTATTCCAGTCATTGCTCTACCAAATAATACAAAACACCAACTATCTGAAATACTCATAGGTATTCCTCCAATTGCTGTTAATAAGATAGAAATTGGTAGCAAATATTTTGAACCAAATTTCATTAGCAATACTCCGATTGGAATGTGTACTAAGACATACGCTAAATAATATATTCCTGCAAAAAAGCCAAAATCAGTTGAATTAATTAAATATTTTGCAATAATATCAGGCATTATAACATTAGGTAATACTCTAAAAATATACTGATAACAATAAAATATTATTACAACAGAAGCTATCAGCACGGATGATAGCGCAGAATTTTTTTTGAACATAGCTAAAAACAAAATTAATTACATTATAAAAAATAACAAATGTAGTACTACAACTAATACATAGTATTAGCCAATACACTTAAGCAGAATGCTTTTACTTAAAA
>NZ_JADAQY010000005.1:0-222500 GCF_015476335.1 Rickettsia endosymbiont of Cardiosporidium cionae | reverse complement strand
TTTAAGATATTGAGTATTGAGATGTGTGTATATTTGAGTAGTAGAAATATCTGTGTGTCCTAACAATTCTTGTATTACTCTTAGATCTGCACCTTTCTGTAAAAGATGGCTAGCAAAACTATGCCTTATAACATGAGGAGATACCTGAGATATATTAAGCCCTACGCGATTAGCAATTTTTTTTAGCGATAAAGCAAAATTTTGCCTAGTCATATAACCTTCAGAAGAATTGCTTGCAAATAAATACTTAGAAGATTTGGATAAGTGATTATTATAAAATAAAGAACGAATTTTTAAATATTTTTGAATTGCAGTTTTAGCATATTTATTAATAATTACTAATCTTTCTTTACATCCCTTACCTTTTATGATAATCGAACTACGTATTGTATTATCAGCATTTGTATTGGTAATATCTAGCAATTTTATACTTACTAATTCACTAACTCGAACTCCAGTAGAATACAACAAGTGAATCATGGCATGCATTCTTATCATTTCAAGTTCTGAACTATTTTTTGTAAAATGTAGTAACTTTAAAATCTCATCTATAGATAATATTTTAGGCAATGAAGACTTTAATTTTGGTAATTCTACTTTTAATACAGGATTATGAATAACATGACCTTCACTAATTAAAAAATTATAATACCCCCTAATACTAGAAATTTTTCTATGAATAGATCTATAAGATAATTTAGCAGAAATCAAAAACTCTACATAAAGTTCAATATGATAATCCAAGACACATGTTTCTGATAAATTATTACACTGCAAAAATTTATTAAAATCCTGTAGATCCCTTTTATAACTAATAATAGAATTTTCTGCTGCGGCATGTTCACTCAACATCGCTTCTAAAAATTGTTCTATAAAATTCATTAATACCAAAATCTAAAATTATCAATATAGATTAATAACTATTTTTACTTTTTAAAATTTCGACTAATCGCTTTGCGATATAATTGGAGGTTAAGTTAAAATATTCAAATATCTGCTTGCCTGGAGCTGAAATGCCAAAATCTTCAATACCAAAAAAATACCCATTTTTACCTATGATTTTGTGCCATCCAAAACTTGTAGCTGCTTCAATGCCTACCTGCAAAATGCTATTACCAACCAAATCTTCTAAATATTTTTTTGGTTGTAGATTCAGTAATTCAAAAGATACTACAGAAACTACTCTCACTGAAATTTTGTATATATCAAACATTATTTTTTGTATATTAGTTGCAATATGAACCTCAGAGCCAGTAGCGAAAATAGTAATATCTATTTGCTCTTGACTAAATGCTTCTGAAATAACATACCCACCCTTCATAGATAAATTAATATCTAAAAGTGAACTACGGATTTGTGGTAATTTTTGTCTAGTAAGAACTAGCACTAATGGAGAATCTTCAACATAATTACTAATGATATCATAACATTCTATGGTCTCCACTAAATCTGCAGGTCTTAATACTAACAAATTGGGCATAGCTCTTAATGAAGCAAGCTGTTCAATAGGTTGATGAGTAGGGCCATCTTCTCCGACTCCTATTGAATCATGGGTCATAATATACAATGTAGGTAACTTCATTATTGAGGATAATCTAATTGCAGGTCTCATATAATCAGAAAATACTAAAAAACTACTTGCTATAGCGTTGATACCAGATAAAACAAGGCCATTAATAATAGCTGACATTGCATGCTCTCTTGTACCGTAATGTAGAAAATTCCCTCCAAAATCATCTTTAGAAATAACTTTACTAAGTTTTGGATGAAATACATGAGTAGAAACAGATAAATCAGCTGAACCAATGATTAGCCTTCCATCATCGCAAAGCATTATTTGTTCTATAACCTTCCCGGATGATGCCCTTGTAGATTCATCATGATTTGATAAGATAACTTTATCTTTGCAGAATTTTATTCTATTTTTCAATAAAAAATATTTTTTATTATCACCTAAGAATGCAATATTTTTATACCAAAGATTATATTCACAAATATTACGTTCCCATGATTCTCTCCAATATTGCAGTATGCACTCAGGTAAATAGAAATCCTTATTTATGACATCAATATTATTTTTAAAAAACTCTATTTCTGTAGTGCCAAGAGCAGAACCATGAGAATCAGAAGTACCAGATTTATATTGAGTCCCTTTACCAATAATAGTCTCAAACGATATAAAACTAGGTTTATCTGAAGAAATTGCGCTATTCATAGCTGAAGAAATAGCCAGATGGTTATAACCATCAACAGCATTGATACTGAAACCTAAGGCATCAAATTTTTTAAGATGATCCTCAGACACCGTTAAAGATGTTGCGCCATCTATAGAGATAGAATTATTATCAAATAATATAATTAAATTATCTAATTTCAAGTGCCCTGCAAGCGATGCAGCTTCATATGCTATGCCTTCCATAAGACATCCATCCCCAACTACCACATATACTCTGTAATTACATATATCATGACCTAAGTTGACTTGATGTTTTTTCTGGGCAATAGCCATTCCTACGGCATTAGCTAACCCTTGCCCTAATGGTCCAGTGGTAGTTTCAATAGCTTGATATTTATCATATTCTGGGTGTCCAGCTGTTTTGGAATAAAGTTGACGAAATTTTTTGATATCATCTAAAGTAAAATCCTTATAACCTGCCAAATAGTAAAAAGAATACAGCAACATAGAACCATGCCCTGCTGATAACACTATTCTATCTCTATTGAACCATGTAGGATCATTAGGATTGAATCTTAAAAAATTAAATGCTAGATTAGTCATAACGTCGGCAAAACCGAGAGGCATTCCAGGATGCCCTGATTGTGCTGATTCTATTGCATCAATTGATAAGATTCTTATTGCATTAGCAAGTTCATGATAATTCACTGGATGCCTTGGTTATAATTCTACTATTTAATCTAATCATCTAACTATGCCAAATACTGTTAAAACCATATTACTTGATTTCATATTATATATTCAAGTATTACTAAGACATTTGTATTTATCTGTCTCATCCACGATTTTTTACCAAAAAATATACACAAATTATCATGGATACGGTTTTAAATATTTGTTAAATATTACTGCCATATCACTGATAATACTATTTGTACCAATTATACAGATTTTCCACTCTTCTGGTATAGATGAATATCTTTCTCACAACACAATATCAAACTACACAACCAAAAATATAGATTTTATTTTAGAACAAATCCCAGAAATGAATTTTAATGGAAAAATCATTTCAAATTCAAGCAATAATAACGATGAAATCAAATATATATATGATCTAGAAAACAAACCTATATTAGTGATTGATACTGGAAGTAAATTATCTCAACAAGAAAAATATAAAATACCTATTATATTTAACAGAGAAACAATAAAATTCAACCTTAACCTAATTAACTTAGAAAATACAAAATATACCCAAATAAACTCTATGCTGGGCATAGATAAAAGCTATGAACTGGATTATAAAACAATTTTTTATATAAACAAAGGTATAATCAATAAAAAATTAATAAAGGAATATCTGGCAACATTACTGAACGCAGTATCAAAGTCCTTGATATATATGGCAATGCCTGCCATGACATTAATAACATTAATGCATAATATATATGAAAATATAGTAACCTTTTTATTCATTTTTGTAATAATATTTACACTTAGCAAACAAAGAATCTTAAGTGATTTTAATACTAAAACTAATAAAGGCAAATCAGAGCTATTAACAATAGCGCGCAGATTACTAAGATTAATAGCCTTTACTAATGCTCCTCAACAGCTATTAACACCAATATTATTTGTATTCTTTCCAATTTTACTTAAATATTATTTACCAGTGCTTAAAATATGGTGCCATAGTCTAATGATATTTGCTTTGATTAAACAACAGTATAATACAACATAGTTACTCAATAGGAGTTAATAACAATTTTTCATATTGAAATCTACATACTTCTATTATAAGATTCTGTCTTCTAGGGTATCCGAAGTTCAATAAAAACGTAACCTACAATATAATAGAACATACTATGATGGATAAAGCAGTAATTCATAAAAAAGAAGATTTTCAAAAGATGGCAGCTGCAGGCACTCTTGCAGCCAGAACTTTGGATTACATAACAGATTATGTAGTGCCAGGAGTTAACACAAATTATCTAAATGAGCTATGTCACAATTTTATCACAGAAAATGGTGCTATACCTGCTCCACTAAATTACCAAGGGTTCCCAAAGTCAATATGTACCTCTATAAATCAAGTAGTGTGTCATGGTATTCCGTCTGAACAAAATTTAGAAGATGGTGATATATTAAATATAGACGTAACTACAATATTAGATGGGTGGCATGGAGATACAAGTAGGATGTTCTATGTAGGTACAGTATCGAACGAAGCCAAGAATCTTATACAAGTGACATATGATGCTATGATGTTATCAATTGATATTGTAAGACCTGGTACCACACTGGGAGATATAGGATATACCATACAAAATTATGTTGAAAAACATAATTATAGCGTAGTAAGAAATTATACTGGACACGGAATTGGTAGAGTTTTTCATACTGAACCATATGTATTACATTATGGATCTCCGAGTAAAGGATTAAGATTAGAAGAAGGCATGTTTTTCACTATAGAGCCTATGGTGAATTTAGGAAAAAAAGATACAATACTCAGTAGTAAAGATAATTGGACTGTGTATACCAAAGATAATTCATTATCAAGCCAATTTGAACATAGCATAGGAGTCACTGGAAACGGTGTGGAAATTTTTACATTATCACCCAACAATTTGTTATTTCCTCCTTATGGGAAAAGATAAGATAATTGATAATCGTCAAGACATATTACTGCACTATATTGGGCATCGTAAGAGGTTAAAAGAGAAATTTCTACATTCTGATACAACCACAATACAAGATTATGAATTAATTGAGTTACTTTTATTCAACTCTTTTCCAAGAAAAGATGTAAAACCTTTAGCTAAAACTTTAGTAAATAATTTTGGCTCTATAAGAAAATTATTAACTACAGATATCCATAAAATCATGACGATAAAGGGCATAAATCTTTCATTTTGTATCAACCTAAAAATCATCCAAACTATAATCTTTAGAGCACTAAAAGAAGATATAATAAAACAAAATATACTAAGTTCGTGGGGAGCATTATTGGATTACTTGAAATTTGCCATGGGTAATCTAGAGATAGAGCAATTCAGAGTTTTATTCTTGAATAAACAAAATATACTAATATCTGACGAAGTTGTAGCAGAAGGAACTATTGATCAAACTCCAGTATACCCAAGAGAAATTATCAAAAGAGCTTTATTTCATGGAGCGGGAGCTATAATCCTAGTACATAACCACCCTGGTGGTAATCCTAAACCTTCAGAAACTGATATAGATATGACAGATACTCTAATAGAATCATGTAAAATGCTAAACATTAACATACATGATCATGTAATAATAGCATCTAATAAGTATTTTAGTTTCAAAGACAATATGCTGATTTGATTTATTATTTTAAAGATTCATACTTGCAAGATATTATTTAATACATATACTAATTAGATAATAAAAGTTTGAATTTATTTACTTCAAAACTATACTCATAATAGCAAATCGCTAAATTAACAAATAAAAGAAGCTGTATGAACCATAGTAAATTAAAACATTCTATCTTATTTTATAAAATGCATGGTCTGGGCAATAGTTTTGTATTAATCAATAATAATTGTTTACCAGATGATATAAATTATCAGAGATTAGTATCAGAAATATCGAACAAAGATACAGGTATTGGATGTGATCAGATAATAATATACAATGATAAAGACTTCTCCAAGGCTATTGGCCTTGATATTATTCCTGAAATAAGAGTCAAAATATTCAATAAAAATGCTTCTCAGGCCAATTCATGCGGAAATGCATTTCGCTGTTTATCAAAAATTATGTTTGATAAATATAATGTTGATACCATATATATAGTGGTTAATAACAAAAAATTTCACTCTAAATTTATTAGCAATGATAAAATAGTCGTAAACATGGGAGAAGCAAATTTTCAGGCAGATTGGATACCTGAAAATAATAAATTACAAAATCTTCTATCATCATATACGATAGATTGTGAAAAAACCTTATGCGTAGATATGGGGAACCCACATATCGTTACTTTTTCTTATGTTAGTGATCAAAACAAAGAAAAATTTGCAAAAGATTGCCAAAATATAAACTTACTTAATCAAGGAATTAACGTGAATTTTGCAAAAGTAAAAGAAGATTCTATAGAATTATTAGTGTGGGAAAATGCTACTGGCTTCACACTAGCTTGCGGCAGTGGAGCTTGTGCCAGTTTTGCAGTAGCTATGAAGTTAAATTTTTTAGGATCACAACAAACCAAAGTGATATTCCCTATGGGCGTACTAGAAATGAGCATAAATTCTCAACAAGAAATTATAATGTCAGGCCCAGCTGAATATATAATACATGGAGATTATGTATCAAAGGCTTAATTTGATTAGTAATGCATAAATACAGATAATATCTGTATAAAAATCTTAAGATATAAATTAGGTTATCTATGATAAAATATAACAAAGTAGTAACTTTTGGGTGTCGTTTGAATATATATGAAAGTGAAATCATAAAAAATCAGCTAAAATTATTGAATGATTCAGATAATTTAATAGTAATCAATAGTTGTGCAGTAACAAAATCTGCTGAAGAAGAGGCTAAAAAAAAAATAAGACAACTCAAAAAAAAATTTCCTGAAAAGAAAATTATAGTTACTGGCTGCGCTGCACAAGTTGATCCTGAATCTTTTCAATCCATGCCTGAAGTTACAAAAGTCATTGGTAATGAAGAAAAACTACATAGTAAATATTATCAATTAGATGAATCATCACCAATAAACGCAGTCTCTGTACAAGATATTATGTCTGTAAAAGCCATATCAACAGATAACATTATCAAAGAATTTCAAGGAAAATCAAGAGCATTTATACAAATACAAAATGGTTGTGATCACAGATGCACCTTTTGTAAAATACCATACGCAAGAGGTAATAGTAGATCTGTACCGATTGAAGCAATAGCCAAACAAATAAACATATTGCTAGATGGAGGATACAAAGAAGTTGTATTCACCGGAATTAATGTAACAAGCTATGGACAAGATTTGCCAGGGCAACCCACTTTAGCGCAAATGATCAAAAGAATATTATTAATGATACCAAAGCTAAACAGACTAAGACTCTCCTCAATAGATGTAGCAGAAATAGATCAAGATTTGTTTAACCTGATAGCTACCAACTACAGAATTATGCCTCATATACATATAAGTTTACAATCTGGCGATAATATGATACTAAAACGCATGAAACGCAGACATACTCATGAGCAAGTTATTGATTTTTGTCAACACCTCAGAAAATATCGTAGTAATATAGCATTTGGCGCTGATATAATAGTAGGATTTCCTACGGAAAATGATACAATGTTCGAGAATACCAGAAATTTAATAATGAAAGCCGATTTACAGTATTTACACATATTTCCATATTCTAAAAGAGATGGTACACCGGCATCCAGAATGCCACAAATAACAAAGGAAATTATTAAATATAGAGCTAATCAATTGAAACAAGATAGTGATCAACAATTAAAAAAATTCTTAAAAAAAAATATAGGAGAAAATGTTGAATTATTAGTAGAACAGAATAATATAGCACATACAGAAAATTTTATTCCTGTTCAATTAGAGGAAGAATTTGAAATTGGAAGCATCCTAAAAGCAAAATTAGCTTCAGTCAATAATAATAAAATGAAAATACTACCAATCAAGCAATACAATATTTCTTACTAAGATATAAAAAAATGGAATTTAAGAAAATACTGATATATGGAGCTGGAAGCTGGGGGACAGCACTAGCTTGCCATTTTGCTAGAATAGACCAAAGAAGAGAAATTTTATTATATACAGAAAATCCCAGAACATTGGCAGATATTAATAATCATCATATCAACAGCATATATCTCAATAACATCCCGCTATCACAAAATATCAGAGCCACAAATGATATACATCATGTAAAAGATTCAGAATTAATAATAATAGCAGTGCCTTCTAAAGCATTTTCTACTACCATCGACAAATTAAAGAATTTATCCCTGCACACAAATACATTACTACTGATTGCTACTAAAGGTATTTCTCTAGATCCTATAGAACTTATGTCAACCAAAATACAGAGAGATCTAACCAGTAATTTTTTATTCATAGCAGGGCCTAATCTAGCATGTGAAGTAGCAAAAAACCTTTATAGCTCTACAACTATAGCAGCGAATGATATTACATTAATCAATACGATACTTAATAACTTCAGCACAGAAAATTTTGAAATGATAAGTTGTAACGATATTATCACTATACAAATTGCATCGATAGTAAAAAATATTTTAGCTATTAAAAGTGGTATCATGCTTGCAAAAAAAGAAGGGGAGAACACAAAAGCAACCTTAATTACTAATTCTCTTAGAGAAATAGAAATAATATCGATTGCTTTAGGAGGTAAAAGCATAAATATATTACAACCTGCAATAATAGGTGATCTAATATTGACGAATTACTCTAGTAAATCGCGTAACATCCAATTTGGATATGAATTCCATCGCAGTAATTATAGTAGAAAATTTCTATTAGAATACCCAAAGATTGTGGAAGGTGTAGAAGCATCCAAAGCTATTAGACAATTACTAAAAACTGATCTTAATATACCTATAATTAACTCCGTAGTATCACTAATATGTGATTACCCTACGAACAACTAAAAAATGCTAAGCTTCTCATATCTTCGCCTTTAAAAGACATAAGTTCACAGGTGTTCTTGCTAAAAAATACCAATTTTTTTTACCTCCAACTTTAAGTCAATATTATAATGAGAACTAACTTTTGAAATTATTAAATTAGCTAAAGATATAATATCTGATGAACTTGCATTACCAAGATTTACAATAAAATTACAGTGTAATTTTGAAACTGAAGCCTCTCCTATAGATTTACCTCTTAATCCTAAATTATCAATCAATTTCCATGCTGGAATATCCCTAGGATTCTTAAAAAAACTTCCAATAGTCTTACTATTAATAGGCTGGGAACTAGATCTCATATAAGAAATATAGCTTATCTTTTGGTTAATATCATCTATATTACCAAAGTCAACTTTCAACACAGCCCCTGTATAAATTAAACTATCACTCAATCTATTAGAACGGTACCCAAAACCACATTCTTCGTTACTATAAGTCACTATATTGCCAAAATAATCCATAGCTTGAACTGAAAGTATAATATCTTTAAATTCTCTTCCATAAGCACCTGCATTCATTGCTATGCCTCCACCCACAGTACCTGGGATGCCTATTAAAAATTCAAAATTTTTTACTGAATATAATTGTGCAAATTTAACCAAATTATAATTTAAGCAACCTGCACCAACAAATAACTTATTTTCATCGATAAATTTAATAGTTGAAAATGCATTAGATAATCTTATTACTATCCCAGAAATTCCTGCATTGCTAACTAAAATATTAGATCCTGCGCCTATAATACTGATAGGAAACGATAATTTATTATTATAAAAAAACTTCTGTAAATCTTTCAGATTTTTAGGCTGAAAGAACACATCAGCATTACCTCCAATCTTAAACCTATTATTGTGTGATATATTGTAATTATACCGGTATTTACCAGATATATTGCTGAATAGACCATTATAATCCTCCATAGACCTATTACAACTTTTATTTTTTATTATCAACATTCATTAAATTAAGTAAGTTACATACACAGTAAATCATATTTAACTAATAAAATAAGTCATTATATCTCTTCAACTATTTTTTGTGATATATAACCTATACTACCAGCGCCCATCAAAATAAATACATCCCCCCTCTGAGCAGTATTTCTAATTAGATCAATTATAGCATCTAATTTTATTAAATATGCTTTATAATGTAATTTTAACATTTTTGAAATTACTAATGATATATCAAAATTATTAATTATTTTTTCTCCTGCTGAATATATTTCGGTAATATATACTTGATCTGCGTCTCTAACACTTTCAATAAAACTATCTAATAAATTAAAAACCCTAGAATAGCGATGAGGCTGTATAATAGCTATTAACCTACCAGCAGATCCGGTTTCATTTATGATATTACGTGCTACAGACAAAGTTGCAGCTATTTCAGAAGGATGATGTGCATAATCATCTATAATAGATGCTCCTTTATAATCCAAGATTTTATTAAATCTACGCTTTACTCCTTGAAAATTTTGCAAAGCTTTTCTAACAACATCGAATCCAAACCCCATTACTAAATAAGCTCCTACAGCTGCTAATGCATTCAATATATTATGCCTACCTGGTATAGATAATATGACTCGTTTTTCTAATAAAGCTCCTGTGTATTTGTTATGTTTTATAACTATATCAAATATAGAGTGATAAGAATATAATTCTATATTATAAGCTTTAATCAAAGCATCCTCTGAATCTATTGCATAAGTGATAACATGATTGAAGTTGGTATTTTTTAGCAAAATATTACGTATGAATAAATTATCTATACATACTACTGATATTGAAGAATTACCGATAAATTTTTCAAAAGCATCAAGTAAGTTATTAAATTCACTGTAAAAATCTATATGTTCATAATCTATATTGGTCACAACTGACAAATAGACAGGAATCTTAACGAATGTACCATCAGATTCGTCTGCTTCAACGATCATATAATTACTATTACCAAAACAAATATTAGTATTTTTATCCTGATTAATACCGCCATTGACAGTAGTAATAGAAATATTTGAATACTCAAATAACGAAGAAATTAAAGAAGTAGTAGTAGTTTTACCATGGGAACCTGATACCGCAATTGAACATTTATTTTTTATGATTTCTGACAATGCTTCGTACCTCTGAATAACAGGGATACCTAATAATTTAGCTGCTTTCAACTCTATATTATCATCTTGAATAGCAGATGAAATTATCACACAAGATACGCCCTCAATATTCTGCGGATCATGATTATTGAATATTTTAATCGAAAAAAGTCTTAACCTATCAATATTCTCACTGTGTGAGATATCAGAACCTTGTATAGCATATCCAAGCCTAAACATAATTTCTGCAATTCCACTCATACCTATGCCTCCTATTCCGATGATGTGAGCTAACCTAAATTGACCAGAATAATTATCATTTTGATTGCTACAAATGTTGTTCATGAGATATATGACTTATATTTATATTTAACTAAGACAAGGCCCTATTGATCAATAGTCACTACAACCATAGCAATAGCAAATGACTTTTCATCAGATAATGAAATATTAAACCTATAATTAAAATTAACTAAATAATCTTTATCAATTACTACAAAAGGTTTACCTAAATCATCATTTAACACTGCTATCTCACGAAAATTAGGACCATTTTTTCTACCTATACCATTGTATAACGCCTTTGCTACAGCCTCTTTAGCAGCAAATCTTTTAGCTATATAAGCCATTTTATAATTGAAACCAGATATATCATCATAATAGAGCAGTTCTTTACTATGCAATAATTTTGTAAGAAATTTTTTTCTATATATACAATATATATTGCTGATTCTATCTATACTAACAATATCTGTACCTATGCCTAGTATCATTTAATCAATAACTACTATATTTTAAAATTAACATTCAACATAGGATATACGCTCTACGATACGGTGTAACCTGAGATAATTGAACATTTGTTCTATCTGATAGGATAAATCTACCTCTAAATCAAATAATATTTCAAAAAAACCGGTATTACAATCTATCACACTCATGTTAACGATATGAACATAATACCTAGAAATAGTAGAAATTATAATATCAAAAGTTCTAGGCTTATTTAAAATAAACATCTTCACCTTGAATATAGATGAATTAGAATATTCACTACAATTATCTACAACCAAAACATCTTTAAAATCGACTGATTCACGGTTTTCTAAGTAACTAGCAATTACAGCTTCTTTAGAACTATAAAACATATAGCTATTATCCATACTATTAGATGTATTTAATTTACTCAATGGCAAATTGCTAAATATGGGCAGATTTTGGTTCATTTCTAATACAGAACTTAGATTAATGTTATTGAACATTGATCTATCACTGCTGCCAAACAAAGATTCATCATAACCCAGCACAGAAAATTCTCTTAAATGCGGTGACGTATTATGTTGTTTATAACTATCAACAAAAAGATCATCTTGATTTTCCTTTAATAAAGCAATATTTTTACCAAAATATGCAGATTCAGAAAATCTTTGTAACTTTAATATCTTTCTTATCCCGCTGCGAGCTTTGCCAGTAATAACAAATTTTTCACATTCTGCAGATATTGTGTAACAATTTGAAGTAATTATTTTAACTTGATCTCCATTACTTAATGCAGAATTTAATTTGGCATCCTTACCGTTAATCACTGCTCCCAGACAAAAATCTCCTATATCAGAATGTACAGCATACGCAAAATCAACTACTGTAGCCTCTTGAGGCAGTGCTATTATAGAACCTTTTGGAGTAAAACAAAAAATTTGATCATAATGCATTGATAACTTGGTATTATGAAAAAATTCTTCTGGATTACGGTTATGCTCTAATATTGACAATAATTCCCTAATCCATAAATACTGCTTGCCATCAGCAGCATTAACATTATTCTGCTTGTATATCCAATGTGCTGCGACTCCTAATTCTGCTATTTCATGCATAGATTTGGTACGAATTTGTATTTCTACTCGTTGTGAAAAAGGTCCAATTACAACAGTATGGATAGATCTATAACCATTATTTTTAGGTATACTAATAAAATCCTGGAAATTACCAGGTACCATAGTATATGAGGTATGTATTACTCCCAGTATTTTATAGCAGTCTATCACTGTATCAGTAATTATCCTAAAAGCTATGATATCAGATAGTTGTTCTAATCCAACATTTTTTTGTTGCATTTTCATCCATGATGAGTAAGGAGTTTTCTTACGGCCATGTATCTGAAATTTATCAATACCAGATGATTTCAATAAACTAGTAATATCTTTGATAATTTTATTTATGAAATGGTCTTTATTTTGTTCTATATCTAAAAATTGATCAATTATAGAGTTTCTAATATCAGGATATAAAATCCTGAAACTGATATCTTGTAATTCTGTTTTAATTTTTTGTATGCCTATTCTTTCAGCGAGAGGAGAGTAAATTTCCATAGTTTCAATTGCTATCAACTTCTTCTTTCTTTCACATGAAAGATAATCAATTGTACGCATATTATGTAATCTATCTGCAAGTTTTACTATTAAAACCCTTATATCCCCACTCATAGCCAAAAGCAATTTTCTAAAATTTTCGGCTTGCCTAACATTATCTGGAATAAACTCCATTTTTGTAAGCTTCGTTACTCCATCAACTAAATTTGCAATTTCTAATCCAAAAATTCTCTCTATATCAATGGTCTCAATTTCCGTATCCTCAACCAGATCATGCAATATTGCGGTAACTATAGAACAAGTATCAAGTTGCATCTGAGAAATAATGTAAGCAACCTCGATAGGATGTTGATAATAAAATTCTCCAGATGCCCTAAGCTGAGACCCATGATGATGAATAGCAAAATCCAGTGCCTTATCAACTAACTCTTCATTAAAAGAACACCCGGACGACATATAACGTTCAATAATTTTCTTATACTTTAACATAAACTAACTCCAAATATTAACTGACTAACCTTCAATTAAGTTAAAAATCTAAAATCTATACACTCAATTATAACCCAGCAAATAAAAATAAACAATAAAAAGGATTTTAATATAAAAAACTTAAAATATTTTAATAATATATCTTAGTAAATAAAAATATTAATTAATTAATATTTTTGTCTTTGTTTATAATATTCAGCAATTATGAGAGCAGATGTTTCTTCTATAGATCTTTCAGAAACGTCTATAATCTTCCAATGATTAGTTATACATAGTCTATTTATCTCCTGAAATTCTTCCGTAATTATATCTAAATCTGTATAATTCATATTTTTATTTACATTCAATAAATCAAGACGGTGCTTTCTAATTTCAACTAATCTAGTTGGATTAATTACTAACCCAACTATAGTTGGGTTTACTAGTGAAAATAATTTTTTAGGCAATTGGTATCCATAAACAAATGGAATGTTAGAAGTTTTGAATCCATTGTAAGAAAGATAAACAGAAGTTGGAGTTTTAGATGTTCTAGAAGGACCTACCAATATTATATCTGAATCACCTAAATCTTTAATATTTTGACCATCATCATGTTTTAATGTAAAACTAATCGCAACAATTTTTTTAAAATAACCTTTATCAAGCTCATGCTTTATACCTACATCAACAGAAATATCTACATGACTAGAAATAGTATTTACCAAGTGATCTATTACAGAAACACAAGGTATTTGAATTTGAGTACAAAAATTTAACAACTCGTTACAAAGTTCTTGATTTAATATTGTAAATATTACAATACCTCTTTTTTTTTCTATTTTCTTAAATATAGATTTTATAGAAAAACTATTCCTAATAAGTGGCCAATAATATTTTTTAACATCTAAATTACTAAATTTTCGTAGAGCAGTATTGGTAATATATTTAACAGTTTGACCAGAAGAATCTGATACCAAATGTAATACTAATTTATTCATTTTTTATTCACAATATAATGTGGATAATTTTAATTCATAAAACAAAAATAGAAAGCATAGCTTTGCTTGTAATTGCTTCTTAATAAAGTAAAACAGTTAATTTTTTGTACATAAAAATTATACATATAAAAATGTGTATAATGCATGATCTTAAGATCTATGAGATATAATAAACATTTCATCCACATAATTATTAACAAAAAAGATTTAAATGTGGATAATGTGCATAAAAAAAAATATATCTAAAGAATTCTCAAAAATTATCAGTTTTAATGTTGATAATTATGTGGATAAAAATTAGTATACCTTATACACACCCCAACAAAAACTACAATATAAGTATTATATTATAATAGTAACAACAAAATTATGAGAACATCAATACTAAAAATCCTAAAAAAAAAAGATAATATACCTATATGGTTCATGAGACAAGCAGGAAGATACTTACCAGAATATAACGAAATAAGATTAAAAAACCCTAATTTCATAAAATTATGTCTCACACCAAAATTGGCATCACAAATAACCATCCAACCACTAACAAGATTCTCACTGGATATAGCTATAATTTTTTCAGATATTCTAATATTACCTTATCTTTTAGGATGGCAAGTAGAATTTGAAAAAACACACGGGCCAAAGCTACGAATCTTTGAATCAGAACAGGATCTAATATCAATTAATAAAGATTTCAGCGATGAAATTAACAATTTGTATGAAGCTATTACACTGACAAAATCATTATTAAATAAAGAACAATCAATTATCGGGTTTGCAGGAGCACCCTGGACAATAATGACATATATGATTGAAGGTAAAAGTAAGACTGATTTCATTAAAAGTAAAAAATTCATTCTAAATAATCCAGATTTATCACATAAACTGGTAGAGCTTTTAACAGAAAAAACAATCGATTATCTATTAGGACAAGTAAAAGCAGGAGCAGATCTATTACAAATATTTGATTCTTGGGCTGGAATACTAAGCATATCTGAATATAAGAAATTTGTTATAGAACCTACCAATAAAATTATATCAAACATTAAAAATATATATCCTAATATTCCGATAATAGGATTCCCCAGAGGATCTGGTTTCTTATACGAAAATTACATAAATAGCATAAAAAATTTAGATTGTATTTCAGTTGATCAATTTATAACTACAGAAAAAATAAAGCAATGGCAGCAAAATATTGTTGTACAAGGAAACTTAGATCCAGTAGTATTATTAACTAATAAAGATATCATTGAAAACAAAACAAAAGATATACTGTCTAATGTGAATTTGGAGAATTTTATATTCAATTTAGGGCATGGGGTAATAAAATCTACACCAGTAGAGAACATAGAATTTTTAGTAAATTATGTCAAAGAATATAAATCATAAAATAGCAATAGTACTACTTAATCTAGGAGGGCCAGATAAATTATCATCTGTTAGACCTTTCTTGTTTAATCTTTTTAATGATAAATTTATAATAAGGTTACCAAAAATCTTGAGGTATATTGTTGCATTTATTATTTCAACTAGTAGATATAAATCTTCTAAAATAAATTATTCAATGATTGGTGGAAAATCTACTCTACTTGAAGAAACAACAATACAAAAACAATATATAGAAAAATATCTTATTGAAAATAATTTATTAGATTTTGATTTTAAAATTTTTATTTCAATGAGATATTGGTATCCTACTTCACAACAAGTGGTGACCAATATAAAGTCGTATGATCCTAAAGAAATAATATTACTACCATTGTATCCTCAATTTTCTACTACAACCACACAGTCTTCAATTCTTGATTTTAAACACTCATTAGCAAAAGAGAAATTATTTAATATTCCAATAAAATCTGTTTGTTGTTATTATAATGATGATGATTTTATATCAGCACATATTAACCTTATAAAACAATCAATATTAAAAATTAGCAATAATAAAAGTTATAAAATAATATTTTCTGCACATAGTTTACCGTTGAGTACTGTTAAATCTGGAGATCCATACCAGTGGCAAATTGAACAAACAGTAGAAGAAATAGTTAAAAGATTGAAAATAAATAAGTTAAAATTTAAAATTGCCTATCAAAGTAAGATAGGGCCCATAGAGTGGCTTTCTCCTAGTACAGAAGATGAAATAATAAATACTAATAAATCAGGGGAAAATATTATCTTGGTACCTATATCTTTTGTATCAGAACATATTGAAACACTAGTAGAACTTGATATAGAATATAAATTACTTGTAAAAAATTCTGATTTATTATATATAAGAGTACCTACACTAAGAATTGATAAGTATTTTATCAAATCCTTAGCTAACTTGATAAAGAAGCTAGTAGTTATACCTGGAGATTTCATTACTTCTAATAAATTATGTAGGCAATGTCCTAAAGATTTTAAATTTTGTTTATACAAAAATTGATATTTTTTATTATTAGGGATAATTAACATGGATATATCTAGTTACTATGATTGGTATAAAGCAGCTCATATCATATCTGTAATTTGCTGGATGTCTGGGATGTTATATATGCCAAGACTGTTTGTATATCATAGTAAAGTAAAATACAACTCTGAATCAGATGTGATATTTAAAACTATGGAACGTAGGTTAATGAATATTATAATGAATCCGTCAATAGTTCTAACATATATATTTGGGTTAACCAACTCTTATATATACGGGATAGAAGCCTTAGGAACATGGTTTCATATAAAAATGGTATCGGTTACGGTATTGACATTCTTCCATTTTATGGAAATAAAATGGAAGAATGATTTTCTACATAATAGAAATAAGCATTCAGAAAGATTTTATAGAATAGTCAATGAAATACCGAGCTTATTCATGTTGATAGCAGTAATTATGGTGGTAGTTAAGCCATTCGAATAAAATATTATTAATATTATTATGAGAGATAATCTAATTTTAGGTTTTGATGTTTCAAATAATAATTGCTCTGTAGCTATTTCACTAGGGGAAAGGATATTATGCTATAATGAAATATTAAACAGTTCTGTACAAGCTGAGCAAATATTGCCTATGATAGAGTATAGTCTAGAAGAAGTCAGACTTTCATACAGGGATATAAATTACTTAGTTGTTACTAATGGGCCAGGTAATTTTACTGGAGTTAGAATAGGGTTATCAGTTGCTAAGTCTATAGTGATGTCTACTAAAATTATAGGAATTGGTATATCTAATTTTGAAGTGAGTTATCTCAGAGCAATAGAGCAAGTAGGTGATTTTGATAAAGTGATAGTAATACTAAAATCCAATATTTATCAGTCATATTTACAAATATTTAGTAAAGCTGGAGATATTACAGAACCAAAATTAATTGATAACAGTGATATAAAGTTTCTAGTTTCTAAACTTACAGAGAATAATCTTAATGTATTATGTGTAGGTAACGCGTTGAGTATAATTTACCAAAATATAAAATTCATAAATAACTTAATGATTTTGCCAAGATTTACTTATGTTAAAGCAGTTTATTTATGTCGTTTTATAAATTTGAAAATAAGAAACAATGATATTACTCCTATAAAACCTTTATACGTAAGGCTTCCAGATACAAAATAGTTACAGATACAATAACAATATACTGTATATTGTTACATTTAACTTAATGTAAATATACCTCATAGATGAATAAATCACTGTCCATTTTGGGTGTAATAGAATTGTCGAAATTGAAACCCATTTAATATTAATATAATATATTAATATATAGTTGATTTATAAATAATTTATATTATGTATTTTAATATTCTAGAAAAATTAATTACAAAATCTAAGGATATTGCTAAAAAATATAGCAATAAAAATGTTTCTTGCGAACATTTGTTACTGGCTTTAACTGAAGAAAGTAAAATTATGGAGTTTTTTTTTGTAAATAATATCTCAATAGATCAATTTACAAAAAATATTGAAAAATATTTTTTATGCAATAATTTAGCAGATAGGCCTAAAAAGAGTTTTAGTGTTAATAGTTTTTTTAATAGTGTTATGTGCAGGTCAATGGATTATGTAGGATGCGGTATAGTACCTGAAAAATCTATAGCACTTTATATCATGTTTGAGTGTTTTTCTCCTGAAGAAAATCCTTATTTATCAGATTTTTTTATGAAATATGGGATTAGTCAAGATATTATATGGGTTTTTTTAAGAAAAAATATTGATTGTGAACAATTGTTAAGGGTCAATGAAGTGTTATTGAATACCCCAGATAATCATAATTTTACAATTTTAAAAAAAAATGAAGTATACAACAGTGATATATGTGAAGTAAAAAAATTTATATCAGATAGTAAAAATTATGACTTTAAGAAAGAGGATATATTAAGTTTTTGTGTTAATTTAAATGAAAAAGCGAGTAACAAAGAAATAGATTCTGTAATAGGTAGAAAATCTGAAATGAGTAGAATTACAGAGATACTATCACGTAGAAAAAAAAGTAACGTAATATTAGTAGGAGATACAGGAGTAGGTAAAACAGCTATAGTAGAAGGATTAGCAAAATTAATTGTAGATAAGCTTGCTCCTAGAGCTTTAATGAACTCTGTAGTATATTCATTAGATATAGCTGGTTTGGTATCTGGCACAAAATATCGTGGAGATTTTGAAAGTAAGATAAAATCTATGATATTATTTATAGAATCTAAGAATAATGCTATTCTATTTATAGACGAAATACATACAGTTATAGGAACAGGAAGTAATAATTTTACCGCTTTAGATCTAGCTAATATATTAAAACCTATATTAACTAGAGGTAGTATCAAATGTATAGGGTCTACAACATTTAAAGAATACAGAAATATTTTTGAAAAAGACGCAGCCTTAACCAGAAGATTTCAAAAAGTTATTATTCAGGAACCAAATTTTCAATCTTCTATTAATATTCTATACGGATTAAAGCCATTTTATGAAGAATACCACAATGTTATTTATGATAGATCTTCAATAATTAGTGCTATAAATTTATCTAGTAGATACATGCATAACAGATGTTTACCTGATAAAGCAATCGATCTAATTGATGAAGCTGGAGCAATTGCTAGAATAAAAAATGATGAAGATAGACAATCAGTACGTATCACTGATTCAGATATAGGAGATCTTATTGCAAAACATATTGGAATCCCTGATAAATCTATATTGGATGATAAAATATGTTTAAGAAAATTAGATAAAGAATTAAAAAAATATGTCTTTGGACAAGATCAGGCAATTGAGGATTTGTGTAAAAATATTAAATTACAAAAATTAGGATTATCAGATTATGATAATAAATTTACAAATTGTTATTTATTCGTTGGAAAATCTGGTGTTGGAAAAACTGAGCTAATTTCTAGATTAGCAGAATTTTGTAATATGAAAATAATAAAATTTAGTATGTCTGAGTTTAGTGAAGAACATTCTATAACAAAACTTATAGGCAGTTCTCCTGGGTATGTTGCTTTTGAACAAGGCGGATTGTTGATAGAACAAGTTAGCCAAGATCCTTATTCTGTAGTTGTTTTTGACAATATAGAAAAAGCACATTTTACTGTATTAGAGCTTTTATCGCGGATAGTTGAAAATAACAATATTAGGGATAATCTAGGTAAGATAGTTAGTTTTGCAAATAACATCGTAATATTTACTACCAGTTTAGGGAGTAAAAATATAGGATTCAACAAAAATAATGGTAAGACTCATGTAGAAATTCTTGATTCTAGGTTTGATAAAAATTTTATTCATAAATTAGATAAAGTAATAGTATTTAACTCAGTAGAAAATATTCTGGATAAAATATTAGATAGAAAATTGGAAAAACTTAAACAAAATCTTTTACTTAAGGATGTTGTACTGGAAATTGATAAAAAAGTTGAAAAATATCTTTTAAAAAGATGTAGTAATAATTCTTATAAGCTAATTGATAAAATAATTAAATCAGAAATTATCTATCTAATAATGGATGATATTATTTTTGGGGAGTTAAAAGAAGGAGGAGTTATAACTTTAAAATTATCTAAAGAAGAAAAAATCATATCCAATATAAAGACAAAAAAAAATGGTATAACTAAAGTTAAAAATTTTAACAATAGTAAAATTCAAGTAATTAAGTAATTTAAAATATTAATATATACTTATAATACCAATAGCTCTAAATATAATAAATAATTAGCGGATTTATTTTAAGCTCAAAAAGTTATACAATATATGTTTAGTTATTCTACACATATGTCTTTATAAAAATATGTCAATTTTGAAAATAATAACAGTTCCGAATCCGGTTCTTAAAAAGAAATCTGTGCTTGTAGAGAGCATAGATGATGATCTAAGATCTACATTAGATAGTATGTTAAATACTATGTACTTAAATGGTGGTATAGGCCTTGCTGCTGTTCAGGTAGGTTTATTAAAACGTATGATGGTAATAGATTTAAGACATATGGAATTAGAAAATCAGTCAGATTCAGAGTTAATATATCCTTTATATATAATTAATCCTCAAATTATTGATTCATCAAAAGATTTTGTTACAGAATATGAAGGTTGTTTATCTATACCCGGAGAAAATGTAGAAGTCAGTAGACCTAGTGCTATAACATTGAGTTATACTGATAATCACAATATCTCACAGAAGATAGTAGTTCGTGATTTTCTTGCAAGAGTCATACAACATGAAAATGACCATTTGAATGGAAAGTTAATAATCGATTATCTTGGATATAACAGACGTAATATTGTACTTTCTAAGATCAATAAGTTTAATAAAAAGAAAATTAATAAAGTTGAATAAAGGAAGATAATTAATTCTTCTGTTCTGTATTGTTTAAAAAAAAACAGTTCCCCTTTTATTATAGATTACATATATATAATATACGAGACTTGAATTATTTAAAGCTTTTTGATGATATTTTGTTTTGATATATCCAGGGTATGATATCTCATTAAAATTTGAATTAACTATAGTTAAGTTAGGATCTTCTATACATAATGCTTTCACTTGTAAAAAATATTCTTCTATATCTGAGGCAAAGATTATAAATCCTAAATCTAGTAATTTAAGCTTTATTTCCAGTAATCTTTCTTTGTTTAAAAAGCGCCTTTTTTTATATTTTTTCTTATTCCATGGATCTGGAAATAATATAAAAATACCACTCAATTTTTCATTTGGTAATAATTTCAGTAATTGATTAGCATCATCATTCCAAATTAAGAAATTTTCTAATGAAAATTCTGATGATAATTTTAAAAATTTTGCTATACCATTTATGTAAGGTTCTGCTGCAATATAACAATTATCAGGATTTAAACTCATTTGATTAATTAGATGTTCACCATTGCCTATACCAATTTCCAAAAATATTTTTTTTCTTTGATTTATCTTTTGGTTACTGTAGGTATAAAGTGGCAATTTTTGATCTATCAAATCTTTACTGGTTTTTGATAGTTTTTTACCTATGCGTCTTGCAAAGCTTTTATTCAGCATGTTATTATTTGTTTAGAATCTTCATAGATACTATTGTTTATTGAATGAATTTAGTAAATAACTTATAAACAAAGTCCTTTGATAGAGTTTTTTAGGGTCTTTTATCATATATTTTGTGATAAAATAGCTTATTAATTTAGATGCTTCACATATTTGTTGTTTATCAATCTGGGAATCTTTGATTAAAAACTGCGGGAGTTTTAATAGCTTGTTTTTATAGAATTCTCCAGAATCTTTTGATATTGCATTTCCGGATTTAGGAGATACATAAATCAACTCTGATTTGCTACCAGTAACAGCGCATTGAGCCAAGTTCAGACTATATCCATTTGCTTTTAACATCGATAGTTCAAGTTCAAAATATTTCTTAATAGAAAAATCATTTACTAAATCTGATAAAAAACACAGTAATTTCTTAAAAAAAATAGTTTGGTTCTCCCTTTCTGGAAATGCATAATATATCATATTCATCAAGGAATTGAATGCATATAATTTTTTCTTATTTAACATAAAATTAGAACTATAAGATTTTATTAGCTCGCATTTTGCAGTTCCTAAATAATCCTCTAGCCGTGCTTTCCAGATAAAATCAACTAAATATCCAGCAGATATTATTCTTGAATTTCTATTTGATTCTCTGATAACTGCAGAGTATAATCCATGATTTTTAGTTAGAACCTTTATAATAAATAAATGTTCTTTAAAAAATTTTTTATTTATTACTATTCCTGTATCACTAAATTGCATTATAAAAATCAAATTATCAGCAATCACCTAAGGATATCTTAGTAGCTTGGTAGTGAATACTATTTGTTGACATATTATATTGATATCTATAGCATAAAATTAATCATTGTAGATGATAATATCACTCATTTAATAAAAATCATACTCAGTTTACTTAATTATATTCATATATGTCTGATTTGTTTGAAGAAACAGTTGCTGAAGCTAGACACAATAAGTTTGTAAATATTTTTTATAGAATGTTACCTTTTGTTATAGTAATTACTGTTGGTATTTCTATTTTTATATGGTTTCAGGGGAAAAGAAATGAAGAAAGATTGGTTATAAACCAAAAATTTACTGATAAATTATTGGGTATCATGTCAGGTGTAGTTGTTGATACTGATATAATAAAGAACTTGCTAGTTGATAATGAAAATACTAAACATCATGAAATAACAGAATTACAGCTTGCTTTACAATTTATATCATCAAAAAAAATTGATGAATCTTTAATTTTATTAGAAAAAATGATAGATAATAAAAATTATTCCAATATTACTAAGTCATTTTCCCGCATTAGTTTTGTTAATCTAATTATAGATAAAGAAAATGTTTCAGAATTAGAAAAAGAAAAATCTAAGAGATATTTAGAGTATTTTGATAATGAAAAGAAAGAATTTTTTAATATATCACTTTTAATAAAAGCAGTTTTTTATTATAAAATTGGTGATAAAGATCTGGCAAAAAAATATTCATCAGAGCTATTAGCTATAGAAAATATTTCTTATGTAATTAAAGAGCAAGCTAATTCATTATTATCATTGTTAGAATGATGGTTTCTTGCATATAAGTTGATATTATAGTATTTATCTGTTAAATTACGCACTGATGAGTTTATATACAGAATATATTGCATCTGTAGCTTAATTGGATAGAGCATATGACTACGGATCATAAGGTTAGGGGTTCAAATCCTCTCAGGTGCGCCAATATTTTTAAAAATAGATTTAGATTAATTTACCTGACAGATTTTCAGTTATTATTGGCCAGATAGCAAAGTGGTAATGCAGAGGATTGCAAATCCTTTATTCACCGGTTCGAATCCGGTTCTGGCCTCTTTTTAGTTCTAATTTTACTGAGAAATCATTTTTATTTGATATATGAAAGAGTTATTTTTAGAGAAATTATTTGTTAAATATAAGATTGATTTTGTTAAGATAAGAAAAATATCATATACCTTATCAATCATTGCTATTATTGTTAGTTTTTTATCTATTATATTTCAGAAATTTAATATAGGCATAGATTTTAAAGGAGGAGTAGTAATACATTTGAAGAAAAGCAATGACGTTAAAATTGGTTTTATAAGGGATAGTCTCAGTAAAATTAATATTGGTAATATTATAATTCAAGAAATAGGCACTGATTCTAGAAATTTAGAGATAAAGATTGCTACAGATGAAGAATCTTTGTTGCTTCATAAGATTGATTTGATCAAAAAAACACTAAAGGAAAAAATTCCTGATATTGTAGAATATCAAAAAATTGATTTTATTGGTCCTCAACTTGGAAAGCAAATGATCAAATCAGGATTGATAGCAATTCTGATAGCTCTTTTAGGTATTATGCTATATATTTGGATTAGGTTTGAGTGGTATTTCGCATTAGGGGCTTTACTTATGTTAATACATAATGTTTTATTAAGTCTTGGATTTGCAAGTATATTGCAGCTCGATTTTAATCTTAGTACGGTAGCTGCAATACTCACAATATTGGGCTATTCTGTTAATGACATTGTAGTGGTTTATGATAGAATTAGAGAAAATTTAGGGAAATTTACTATTTATGATATATCCCATATAATAAATATTAGTATCCATGATACATTATCAAGAACTATTATTACTTCTTTTACCACTCTACTTGCGAATATTTCATTGATTTTATTTGTAGGTAAGGCTGTAGAAAGTTTCGGATTATTAGTATTTATAGGTATAATTATAGGCACTTATGCTTCTATATTTATCTCAGGTCCGATATTAATTTTATTACGTAATATTAGTAAAAACAATTAGTATAAATACTAATGAATTCATCAGTAATTGGATAGTAGTTTATGAAAATATTAGTAAATGATATAAAATCAGGTAATGTTATTGAGTATAAAGATTCTCTTTGGATTGTTAATAAAAATCCTGAACATACCAAGCCTGGTAAAGGAGTTGCTTATGTTCAACTAGAGACAAAAAATTTTTATGATTCTAAAAAGTCACATTTTAGGTTTAGTTCAGGTGAAACTATAGATCTGGCTTTTATAGAGAAATATCAGATGAATTATTTGTATTCTGATGGGGATTTTATCGTACTTATGGATCCTAACTCTTTTGAACAAGTGTATGTAAAAAAATCTTTTTTAGGTAAAAGAATCTTACTGATATATGATAATATGTCATTGACAGTAGAAAAATATAATGGAGAAATAATTTCTGTAAAACTACCCAAAAATATTATTGTGACAATAAAATATACTGAACCAACAATAAAAACTGCAACTGTAACTACTTCTTTTAAAACTGCAATTATTAATGATCAAATCAATGTTATGGTACCTAGTTACCTTAATTCGAATGATAAGATTTTAATTAAAACAGATGATATGAGTTTTGTAGAAAGGGTAAAATAAAATGAGTAAAGAAATAGGGCTAATAATAGATGCTATAAGTAAATCTTCAAGATTTTTACGTAGAGATTATTTAGAAATTGAGAAATTGCAATCTACCAAGAGTGATCTTAAAAAATTTTATCAGAGGACTTACAAAACTTTACTAAGGGAATTGAATTATGAACTAGGCAGATATTATAATTCTGTAGTGTTCGTTTCTGATAATGGTTCTGATTCTGATTCTAATTCTATTGGTGATTTTAAAGATGAGATTTTATTAATTGACTCTTTAGATTGTTCTATAAATTTCAACAGATCTTTACCTTTTTTTGGTTTATTTGTTATATTATTAAAAAAATATATTGATACAGTAATTGTAGATAAAGCAATTATTTATTTACCAATAGAGGGTGATGTATTTTATGTGGAAAAAGGAAAACCAGTATTATCAGAGAAAAATTCTAATGAACTTCTTGGTAGAATATCAAGGATGAGGCTTTTAAAATCAGATGATATAGATAATATAGTTGTTTCTTCTGATATAGAAAGTATAGAAATTGCTAAAAAAATTTCATCAAATATAAGAATCTTTGGTTCTATCTCATACTCTGTAGCAGCATTTATATCAGGAAAAATCGATGTCTGTATTATGTCTTGTAATATCAACCAAATATATATCAGGGGTTTATCTTTATTTACTCACGAATTGGGTGCAATATATAAAATACTGAATAATACTATAGTTATAGTATCAAATTATTCTTTGTATAAAAAAATAGCCCAGATTATATAATTAATATATGCTGAATTTAAGCTTTACCATATTACCAAGATTTTTTATACATATACATATATATTATTCTAGAATGGAATTTCGTCATCAATTATATTGTTGATATCCAATTCATTATTATCACTTGTATCTGAAGTATTGGTATTGGTATTGGTATTGGTATTGGTATTGTTGTTGTTGTTGAGTGCGCTCTCTGTATTTTTATGTTTTGTATCTAGTATGATTAAACTTGAATTAAAATTTTGCATTACTATTTCAACTGTATATCTCTCTTTCCCCTCAGTGTCTATCCATTTTCTTGTCTTAAGAGCTCCTTCAATATATACCTTAGTACCTTTTTTAAGATAAGATTTTGCAACATGTACTAAATTTTCATTTAAGATTACAACTCTGTGCCAATCTGTTTTATCTTCTCTTTCTCCTGTATTTTTGTTTTTTCTATATTCGTTAGTTGCAATATTAAGAAATGCCACTTCTCTATTATCATTAGTTGTTTTTATCTCTGGATCACGCCCTAGATTACCTATTAATGTAACTTTATTTAGACTATTAACCATGGTTGTTTAGTGATTTTTAAATTGTTATTTGAATTTATAGTACAATTAACACTATATAACATATATATCTACTAAAGTAAAAATATTTTACTTCTTACTAATTGATTTATATTTTGATTAGATTATACTTTATAGTTTTATAAAGTTAAGATATAATGCCCGTCTAATATGGTTGCAGTTATGATGTGGTGTAGGTGAAAATTAGTATGATTTGTTAATAAATTATTAATTTTACTAATACATTAGAGTTGAATGTATAATCTGAAATCACTATGTGATGATTAATAAATATTGGTTAGTTAGATAATGAAGAAAGTATGGCTTATATTGTATTTATTAATATGGACTGTAATAATAGGTATAGTACTGTACTATACAGGAATGAACAGGCTTATGAAGTATGTCAATAAAAAATATCATGATGTTCCTATTGTATTTAGTGCTGATAAGTCTTCAAATAAGTTTTTGTCAATAACGATATCTGAATTAGTACATTCAGGGTTTCCTTTTGTAAATGAAGAATTTGATATTACTGGCCTTGTAATTTCGCATAATGGTTCAATTATTCGCTATGAGAATCCTATAAAGATTGGATATGTTTTTAAAACTAACAAATTTTTTATTTCATATGAAGGAGATTTAAGTATATCTTCTAATAAAGTTTTAGATAACGGTGTATCAGACTTGATTATTACTGCACATGATTATAATATAGAGGTTGATTTACCTATATCTGTAGGGTTAGTTATAGATCTGATTAAAACTAGAAATCCTATAGAATTTATTAATCATATAGGCAAACTAAATATTGATAGTGGCTGGGTTACTGCAAAAGATAGCAAAAGTAAAAGAAGATTTTTTACTAAAGAACACGAATCTTTGGATATAAAAATTGTTAATAGTCGGCGTTATATTTCATTTAGTGATTTCTTAGATCACTTGCCTGAAGAATATGTCATAGAATATGATGCAAGAAATCATAAATTATACAGCAGTGAATATTATGAATTGTTAAAAAAACATATAAATATTTTTGCAGCTGTCATCCCGAACAAAAAAATGGATGCAAAAATACATGTAAAATTTGATGAGTCCAGTATGAAAAGATTGGATAAAAAATTGAATCTTAAGGCATCAGGTAGTTTTGTTTCTCCATATATTCAATTGCTGGATTATAACATTGATCATAATATTATTTATAGAGATATTGATAAAACTTCAATACACAAAATTGTAGCTGCTACAGATTTATATATACCCAAGGGTTTTTTAACTGATATATTAAATGATACAGATGGAGCTTTGTATAAAAATATAGTAAAACTTGGCGATAAAAATGGTCTTGTAAACTATATTTTAGATCATCGAGAATCTTTATTATTGGGTGAGCTCGGAAGTGATAATAAAATCAAATTAAGGCTCGATGCTAAATTGTTTAATAATAATATTTCTATAAATAACATTTCCTTTGATACGGAATCATATAAGATGTCTGCTAGTTCTGATATTAGCAATATCGGTGGGCATTTACAAACTGGAGGTATTATTAATGTTAGCAACTATAAGTATCCAGTAGAGTTTTTTTCTAGGTATTTATCAAAGTTAGTGATATCTGGTATTTCTAAGAATAAATTTCCACATAACTTTGTAGACAAGTATTATGATTTTAGTTATGAATTTGTAAAAAAAATCTTATCTAAGAATATGAAAAAATTAAAAAATAGTTTTGAAATTCCTTATTATATTGATTTTAATAGTATAACTAATAGTAAGATAGGCAATATAGGGTTTAGCGAATTAAAAAATAAATATTTATCTGATATAAATGCAAGGTTTTTAAAACATGGCTCAAGTGATTTTTTTAAATTGAAACAAAAAATCAAAAATAAAATTGATCAAATAACTACTAAAACTTTAAATCATTTGATGAATATTAATAAAAATTAATTTAATATGGTGGGCATTGATATCTTGTCCCATTTGGGATTGGTTTAGCAATTTAAATATATTTCCAGTTGCTTGTGCCATCCTTATTATCTTCAATTGTTATATTGTATTTTTCCTTTAATATATTTCTTATTTTGTCTGCTGTTATCCAATCCTCTATTTTTCTCGCTTTATTTCTTTTGTCGATTAATTCTGTTATGCTAAGTAATGTTTCTTTTTTTTCAGATGTTTGAGCGTTATGAAACCATTGTTCGTAATTTTCTTCCATTAATCCTAAAAATCTTGCAGATGCTATAATCATATTTGCTAATGATTGTTGTTGATTACCATTTGTAATATTTAGTTCTTTAACGTGATCATTAATGATTTTGATAGCAAGACTCGTATTCATATTATCTAATATAGACTCTAAGAATTTTTTTGGTATATCTGTAACTGAAGAATTAGAATAGTTATAATTTATTTTTTTTAAAGAGTTATGCCAATATGATAAAGTTCTGTGTGCATCATCTAAAGATTTTTTACAGTAATTTATATTGTTCCTATAGTGAGAATTTAAGAAAAATAGTCTCAAGCTATCAGCTTTTATATTACTATTTCTAATATCATTTACTGTAATTATATTACCTAATGATTTACTCATTTTTTGTTGATCAACCGTTAATACAGCATTATGTACCCAATATCTAGCGAAATTAGAGCCCGTGAAGGCTGATTGACTTTGGGCTATTTCGTTTGTATGATGTGGGAAGATCAGATCCATTCCACCGGCATGGATATCAAAATCTGTTCCAAGGTATTTATAACTCATAGCTGAGCATTCTATATGCCACCCTGGCCTCCCCTTTCCGAAAGGGCTAGAGAATATTACATCTTTTGGATCATCTGGGTTAGATGCTTTCCATAGTACAAAATCGTTAGGTTGTTTTTTATTTGGATCATTCTTGATTCTAATATCACATGATAACTCATCAAGATTACGTCCTGACAGCATAGTGTAATTTTTTGCTTTTGTTACATCAAAAAAAACATTGTTATTTGAGATGTAGGCATATTTTTTATTTAGTAAAATTTGTATAAAATTAATGATATCTTCTACTACTTCTGTAGCCTTAGGCTCTACTGTAGGAGGGATAACTTTAAGAAATTCCATATCTTTTTGAAAATCATTAATCGTATTCTCTGTAAGCTTTGCTATTGATATGTTAGTTTCTTCAGACTTTTTAATAATTTTATCATCAATATCCGTAATATTTCTTACAAAGATCACCTGATGTTTTCCATATAAAAATATCAATATTCTATACAATATATCATATGAAATCATTGCCCTTGCGTTTCCTATATGGATTTTATCATATACAGTGGGGCCGCATGCATAAAATTTAATTGAGTTTTGATTTAATGGTATAAAAAGTTCTTTTTTTTTACTTAAGCTATTTAAAAGATACAGATGCATAAAAAATATTTTTGATTTAATTATTCAAAGTCATTTAATGAATTATTAATAATATAATAAACCTATAATTTAATAAAAAATTAAGTTTCATTACAATATTTGAGATATATATGGTATATATGTTTAATTGTATATTTACTTATTAGAGAATATAGTAGAAGGTAAAAGATATATAATGAAATTTTCTGATTCATGAAAGATAATTTTAAAAGCAAGCAAAATTTTTACGTTTTGAAGCATTTATCACTATTAGTGATAGTGATATTTTTTTATGTTTTGATACAAGGATTTAGCATATTCTACAACGAAAAACAGGTATTTGAACAGTCTATAAATAAACATAAAAAATTACTAGAAAAAAATATAAATCACTCAATAATCGAATCTAGCAATAACTTAAATGTTTTGGTATCTTCAACTGTAGATACTGTTACTACAAATACTGATTATTTAAATAACATGTTAGCAAGTTATACAAATAACTATTCTAATTATGTTTTTATTGATCAGAATTTTAGTAAAATTATAAATAATAAAGGTAATATATTAGTATATAATAAGATTAATAAATATTTAGAAGAATTATTCTATAAAAAATCTACAATATATAAAAAAAAATCGCTCAATATTATTTTTTCCAATTATTATTCATTCAGTAACATTTTGGTTGCTCGTAATATTTTTGATAAAACAAGTGATAATTTTCTTGGTGCCTTTGCAGTAGAGATTAATATACCAAGGTTAGTGAAAGAATGTTCTATTGAGCATCTACAAAATGTTATTATTTTAGATAGTGATCCTAAGTTGTCACACAATTTAAACATAAGCAATTTTAATAAAGAAGAAATCAACAAAATAGAATCTTCTTTGGATAATTATTTAAAAATGTTAGGATCGAGATATGTGAAAGGACAAGAAATATCAGGATTTTATACTAAATACTATGATAAATTCTTTGCTTTACTAAAGATTCCTGTTAAAGAAACATCAGGTTTTTTTGTGTTATTACAGTATGATGCATCAATAATATTTTCAAATATATTGGATGCTATACTCAGAAAATTTGTAGAAATATTTCTACTGTCTTTAATTTATTTCTTGGTATTTATATATAATACTAGATCAGTATTCAATGAGAATGTTTTGTTGAAAAATGATTTGGAGGAATCAAATAATACTAGCAGGGCTAAGACGAATTTTTTATGTTTTGTAGCTCATGAAATTAGGTCACCTCTGAGTTTTATTATGACAGGATCTGAAATAATGAAAGAGCAGTTAATGGGCATATTGCCTAGTAATTACAAGAGCTATGCTTTCGGAATATATCAAAGCTCTAAAATTATAAAAAAAATGCTGGATGATATACTAGATGAGCATCAAATAATAGAGGCTAGATTTAAGATACTGAATTCTATCAATGATATAGATAGCATTATTGATAATAGCATTATTTTGACTAAAGCTAGGTACAATCAAAGAGATGTTAATATTGAAACCCATTTTGAAAATAAATTGCCTTTAATTATATGTGATCAGCAGCGTATGCTGCAAGTGTTTAACAATTTAATTGGTAATGCAATAAAATATTCTAATAATGCTTGTGCAATAATGATAAAAGCATATCTACTGAATGATGATTTATACGTTGATATAATCGACCAAGGTATGGGGATATCAAAAAAAGATTTGGATATCATACTTAGCAATAAAAATCCCATAGACAGTTTACAACAAAATGAAAGGGGTTATGCCCCGGGTTCTTACGGGTTAGGGTTAGTTATTGTACAGATTTTATTGAAAGCTCAAGATATGTCAATAAAGATTAAGTCTGTAGAAAATATAGGCACTACTGTACAGATAATAATTCCTAAAATAAAGCTTGTTGTATAAGATGTCAGATAGAAGTGAATACTATAAGTTTAAATATCTTAATAAGATTTCTAAGATTCCATATTTAATATTATTTTTTATTATATTAATTTCTGCTATAGGTTTTTTATTGCTTTATTCCGCTTCTGGAGCAAGTTTTAGACCTTATCTGTATAAACAATTGATAATATTTTGTGTATTTATATCATTTTCATTTATTTTATCTATGGTAGATATCAGAATTATTTTTAGGTATAGTTATGAGCTATATGTTATCTCTTTAATAATTTTATTTTTTGTTAAAATATTTGGTACAAGTGCTATGGGTGCTACCAGGTGGGTAAACTTATACTTTTTTAAGATTCAGCCATCTGAGTTTATTAAAATTACTCTGGTATTGGCTTTAGCCAGATATTTTCATGGTATTGGTAATTTTGAGCTAAAGCTAAATAATTTGCTAATTCCCGTATTATTGAGCATAATACCAGCTATCTTAACATTGAAACAACCAGATCTTGGTAGTACTATCATAATAATTTGTACTGTGATTTCAATTTTTTTTGTTGTAGGTGTTAAATTTAGATATTTTTTAACTATTGGTGTAGTATTGCTATTTGGTTTTCCATTAGTATGGCAAAATATGCATAATTATCAACGTGATAGGATATTAACATTTTTAGATCCTAATAAAGATCCTTTAGGTAAGGGGTACAATATCATACAGTCAAAAATAGCAATTGGATCAGGGGGAATTTGGGGTAAGGGTTTACTAATGGGTACTCAAACCCATCTAAAATTTCTCCCCGAATACCATACAGATTTTATTTTTGCTTTGCTTGCAGAAGAATACGGGTTTGCTGGTACTTTTCTGTTAATAACACTATATTCTTTTTTAATTTTACTAATGATAATAGAAGTAAAAAAGGCTAAATTTATATACGGGAAAATTCTAATATTCGGAATTTCTTCTATATTATTTTGGCACATATACATAAATATAGCAATGGTAACAGGTGTTCTTCCTGTAGTAGGCATACCATTGCCATTTATATCTTATGGAGGAAGTATTATGGGCTCAATGCTTTTGGCAAATGGTTTGATAATGAATGTGGTTGTACATAATAGAGTACATTATTAATTAATTTAGTAACAATGAGTCTATTTTTGAAAATTTGTTATTTTATTATTTCACTTTCATTGTTGTTATTCGCGTTATTTTTACCTTTATCTTTATATAAAATAAACATTTACAAATTAGTTGCTTTAGATTTAATAGTGATTTTTATAGCCGATAGCAAATATATATCTTCATATAATAAAATCATAAGATACTTCACATTATTTTTTATTGGTCTATCGCTTGATGTTTTTCACTCTACATATTTTGGAGTAAATTCAGCAGTATTAATTTCGGTTATATTGATGTTAGATATTTTTAATAGTTCAAAATTTTATTTGCATTATTACATAAAGTTTTTATTATTTATATCAGTATCAGTAATAATAAGGGATTTTTTGTATGGTAGTACAGAATACAGTATATTAAATGATATCATGGGTTTGTTGATTTATATATTTAATAGTTTTGTATTTTTTGTTTTACTTAATTTTATATTTGTATATTTACAAGATATACTTAAACTTTATAGAAATTAATAAATTATGCAGATAATTAATACTAATTTTCTATCCGATTTGATCTCTCGTCGTGCATTTATAATAGGATCTTCTAAAATTGGTCTCTTATCAGTACTTGTTATGAGAAATTTTTATTTACAGTGTATTCAGAGGGATAAATATTCATTGTTATCCAATCGTAACAGTACAAGCGTTATTATGGTAGCGCCAGATAGAGGAGAAATATATGATGTAAATAATTTGCTAATTGCTTCAAATCAAACAAGTTTTACACTGATTTTTAACAAAAATAATAGCGATTATATAAAGGAAGTAGAGTATCTCAGTGAACTTCTGGAGTTTGATGATGTTCAAAAAGAGAGAATGATATCAAAGATAAAGAAATCTAATAAATTTTCTACTTCTATTATAATGAAAAATATAGATTGGCAGCTATTATCATTAATAGAAGAAAATAATGCTAAATTGAAATCTTTTACAATAGATACAAAAGACATAAGATATTACCATTATGCAGACTCTATGTCTCATTTATTGGGTTACTTGTATAATTCTAGAATCAATTATAATAACTCTGTTACTTGTGATGTAAAAACTGGTGCTACAGGTGTAGAAAAATATTATAATAATTTATTAAATGGAGTTTCTGGATATAAAATAGTAGAAATGGATTCTATAGGATCTACTGTCAGCACGATAAAACAGGTTAATTCAATTTCTGGAAATAATTTACACCTGAATATTGATTCAGAATTACAGAGAAAAATCATTGATTTACTACCAACTAAAGGTTGTAGCGTGATAGTAATGGATTGCACTGATGGTAATGTTTTGAGTCTTGTATCTTTACCTGGGTATGATCCTAACCAGTTAGCAAAATTGTCCTATAATTATTGGAATCAGCTAGTTAATGATGCATATGAACCGCTTATTAATAAAGTAGTACAGGGTAATTATCCTCCTGGATCTATTTTCAAAATCATCACATTCCTAGCGGCTTTGGAGAAAGGTGTAGATATAAATTATACGGTAAATTGTACAGGACACAACTATCTTGGTACAAAAGATTTTAGATGTGCAAGAAAGTTTGGGCATGGTAATATCAATATGATCCAAGCTATACAGTATTCTTGCAATAGTTATATGTATCAATTATCAAGATTAATAGGTGTAGATCCAATCATCGAAATGGCCAATAAATTTGGCCTTGGCCAAAATACCGGTATTGATTTGCCCAACGAGAAATCTGGTTTTGTTCCTAGTAGAAAATGGAAGAAAGATAATTTTGGTTCAGGTTGGAGTATAGGAGATAATTTTAATTTGTCTATAGGCCAAGGGTATTTACTAGTTACACCCATACAGCTTGTTAGATTGATTGCAGCAGTAGCAAGCGATGGTAAGTTATTTAAGCCTAATGTCGCTAAGAGGGAATCTGAATTTGAACAAATATCTATTTCACCAAAATATTTATCAATATTGAAAAAAGCTTTGCATATGGCAGTAAATAATTTTGGTGGAACTGCTTACTACAGTAGAATTAATAATCAATCTGTTCAAATGTCAGGGAAAACTGGAACAGCACAAGTATTTGCTAAACAAAGTGATAATGATGATTTGAGCAAACGACATATTGCATGGAATAGGCGTAATCATTCTATTTTTGTTGGATATGCTCCATCTAGCTATCCTAAATATGCCTTATCTGTATATTGTAATCATGGTGGTTCTGGGCCTATGATGGCTGCTCCTATAGCAAAAAATATAATGCAGCTTGTTATCAATAAATATAAACATCTAGTAAATACTAATGATAGATGAATAATAATGTGCAATCCAAATCTTAGAACTTAATTTTTTATAGTAATTAATATCTATTTATATATAGTGATTGTGTGATGTTTTTTATGTGTCTTATAGCTAAGTATAATAATGAAAAAAAAATATATATATCACTTTTCTAGTGGGAGTGCAGAAGGTTCTAAAAATATGGAGCATTTGCTAGGAGTAAAAGGTGCTAATCTAGCAGAAATGTGTAATTTAAAATTACCTATACCTCCTGGATTTACCATTACTACAGAAATATATGATGTTTTTGTGCAGAATGGTTATAAATTGTCAGAGAATTTCAAACAAGAAATATATGAAGCTATTGTTAGATTAGAAAGGACTTGTAAAAAAAAATTTAATAGTAGGGAGAATCCATTATTGCTTTCTGTGAGATCTGGAGCTCAGAGTTCAATGCCAGGCATGATGGATACAATATTGAACCTTGGTATAAATGACGAAGTCGCTGATGCAATTGCGTGTAACACTAATAACCCCCATTGCGCATATGATAGTTATAAGAGATTCTTATATATGTATGGAACAATTGTACTAGGTATTAGCCCCGAGATATTTGGATCTGTATATAGATTGTATGATGATCATATGACAAAAGATTTAGTGGTAGTAAAAGATATAATTACAAAATTTAAAGAAGTAATATTAAAGCATAGTAATTTTGAAATAAATTCCGATGTTTATACTCAATTATTTAATTCTATTACGGCTGTATTAAAATCTTGGAATAATCCTAGGGCTGTGTTTTATAGAAAAATGAATAACATAAATGATGTTTTAGGTACTGCTATTAACGTGCAGATGATGGTCTTTGGTAATTCAGGAAAAAATTCTGCTACTGGTGTAATCTTTACCAGATCCCCTTCAAATGGTGACAAAATGCCATTTGGTGAATTTTTGATCAATGCTCAGGGTGAGGACATAGTTTCAGGAACTCGAACTCCATTAGCTATTAATAACCTTGTTAATGAAGATGAGTCTTTAAAATCTTTGATGCCCGAAGTTTACTCTCAGCTAATCTCGATATGTGATCAGCTAGAATTATACTATAAAGATATGCAAGATATTGAATTTACAGTAGAAAATGGGATTTTATATATCTTACAGACAAGAACTGGTAAAAGAACCTCTTTGGCCGATATAAAAATTATTCATGATATGGCATTAGAAGGGATTTTTACTAAACAATGGGCATTAAACAAAATCAATACTGATAAAGTGCTTAATCTTCTACATGATAGTGTGGATTACACAAATATTAGTGATTATAAGATATTCGCATCTGGGTTACCTGCATCTCCTGGGGCAGTAACGGGGAAGGTAGTGTTTTCATTGAATGATGCTGAAATATTTTCAAAAACACATGGAGTCATCTTAGTAAGAAATGATACTAGCCCAGATGATATTAAAGCTATGAGCATTTCTCTTGCTATCTTGACATCAAGGGGTGGTATCACCTCACACGCAGCAGTTGTAGCAAGGGGATTAGGTAAGCCATGTGTATGTGGTGTTAGTGATATTACTATAGATGAAGATAAAAAATCTATGTATAACTCAGAAAATTATATACTAAAGCAAGGTGATTTGATTACCTTAGATGGTTCTACAGGTAAGATTTTTATAGGAAATGTTAAGTTAGCTGTGCATAGTTTTTCAAAAGAGTTACAAAATATTTTGTTATGGTCTGAACAATTTAGTAAATTGCAAGTTAAAGTTAATGCAGAAACCATAAATAATATTGAGACCGCCAAGACATTTTTCGTGAATGATATAGGATTATGTCGTACTGAACATATGTTCTTTGAGGATCATAAAATACTATTAGTTCAAGAAATGATAGTTAGCGATAATGATAAAATCAGAATTAATAGTATTAATAAGCTTTTAAAATTACAAGTAGAGGATTTTGTTAAATTATTTAAAAATGTTGAAGACGGAAGTATTACTATCAGATTATTAGACCCGCCTTTACATGAATTTTTACCTGGTAAAATTGAAGATCAAAAACTACTTGCAGATTATTTATCTATGCCATTTTCTGTGCTCAAACTTAGGTTGGATAAATTGTTTGAGGTGAACCCTATGTTAGGTCACAGAGGTTGTAGGTTAGCTATTTCCTATCCAGAAATATATGAAATGCAGGTAGAGGCTATAATATCTGCGTTGAATGATGTAGATAAAAATTATAGTTTTCATACTAAAGTAGAGATTATGATTCCGTTTGTTAGCCATTATTTGGAGTTAATAACCGTATTAGATACTATTAAGAAAAAAATAGAGCAAATGGAATTCTTATATTCTAAGAAATTTAATTTGAAAATTGGTACTATGATAGAATTGCCCAGAGCAGCATTGACTGCTGATAAAATAGCACCTCATGTGGATTTTTTTAGTTTTGGTACAAACGATTTAACTCAAACAACTTATGGTATATCCAGAGATGATTTGGGAAGTTTTTTACAAATATATTTGAAGAAAGAAATATTTCATGAAGATCCATTTGTTCAAATTGATTTTGAAGCAGTAGGAGAGCTTATTAAAATAGCGATAAATAAGGGTAAAAAAGTTAATCCTAACTTGGTGATAGGCGTGTGTGGAGAGCATGCAGGAAATCCTGAATCTATAAAATTCTTTCAATCTATAGGAGTAGACTATATTTCTTGTTCTCCTTATAGGATCCCATTGGCCAAAATAGTTGCTGCGCAGTTTAAATAGATTGTAGAATCTACTATTTTTACAAGGTAAGATATCAGGATAGTTTTTATCCACTATTATTCTTTTCTGGATTACCTTATTTGTAAGTTATTATTGGGCATTTTTTATTATGTCCAAAAGGTACTGAATTTTAAAGCAGATGAAAATTATATGATGATGTTGACATCTGCATGTTTTATTGCTACATTTGCTAGGTGGTCGTGCAGTTGCATAACGAATTATCCAGTAGTGATTTTTTTATTCTATTGGGTGGTAGTTATGAGGAAAGTCTGGACTCTGAATAGATATGATGCTGGGTAACCCCCAGTTGGATTGACTAACCAGGGAAAGTGCAACAGAAAATATACCGCCTATTCGTAGTAAATACCAATAGGTAAGGGTGAAATGGTGTAGTAAGAGTGCACCGGGTTTGTGGCGACATGAACCGCATTGTAAACCCCATCAAGAGCAAGACCAAATAGGTGTTATTTGGATTATTTGATCCCTAGTTATCTATTGCTAGAAATTTTTGAATAACACGGGTAGGTCGCTTGAGGTAAATAGTAATATTTATCCTAGATAAATAACTGCATACGCTTTTATTTGCGTAACAGGATCCGGCTTATAGACCACATGTCTTTTTATTACCGTTTGCAATTTATTATTTCAGTGCTTCTTTTGTGAGTGGTAATCTTCTGCGGTTTCGGTATTTTTGCTAATCTAAATGTATATGAATAAGATATAGGGAATCTTATGATGTATGATCCACCATCTGAAATGCTGAAATCGTGCTCGTGCTCTTGCTCTTTATAAAACTGGTGTGTTTGGATCAGTCGATAAATTTTTATCTGTGAATGATTCCAAGATGTGCTTGGTATCTCTTTGTTCTAAGTTAGGTAATACACTTCCTGTATCTGGATTTATAGGGATTAGTTTGATAGAGTCGGGTATTTTAAAAGGTACTGTTATCATATTATCATCAATTTTTGTCATAAAATTTGTAAATATTGGTAATGCTAAAGTAGTTCCGAATGCTTTTTTACCCAATGTATGTGGTGTATCAAACCCGATATATACTCCAGTTGCAATTCTGGGAGTAAAACCAATAAACCAGGCATCCATACTGTTGTTTGTAGTACCAGTTTTACCTGCTATATATTTATTTTGTAATTTTGAAGATTTACTCAGCCTTCTCTTAAATGCTCCTTCAAGTATTGAAGTAATTTGATAAGCAATATTTTTTTGTATTACTACATCAGTATTTTTTTCCTCTTGTAAATCCATTATATCTGGTAATTGTTCTTCTTGAGATACAAGATTTATTTGTTCTTTATAATCTCTTTTATATATTATGTTTCCTTTACGGTCTTTAATTAATTCAATATAATGAGGTTCGATTTTTCTACCTTGGTTAGCTATAATGGCATATCCTGTAGTAATTTTTTCTAATGTGGTGTTAATTGTGCCTAGAACTACAGAGTCCAGCTTATCATAGCGATTACTTATAGAGAATTTTTTTAGTGTAGTAATAATTTTATTCATCCCGACTGCTTGAGCTATTCTTATGGTTGCAGCATTTCTTGATTTTTCCAATGCACTTCTCATAGTGATAGGGCCTAAGAATTTATCATCATGATTTTTAGGTATCCACATTGGTGATTTGGAGTTTTGGTATATTTCGATATATTCGTCATCAAATATATCATTGGGTTTAAATCCTCGTTCAAGTGCTGAAATTACTATAAATGTTTTGATTAATGAACCGGATTGTCTTTCTGCTTGAGTAGCTCTATCAAATTGACTGTTGTTAAAGTCATACCCTCCTTCTAATGCCAATACGCGCCCAGTTTTAGGTTCTATAGCAATTATTGCACCATTGACTAGAGGAGGTATTTTCAAAATAAAATCATTATTCAATTTTTCTACAAAAATTACATCGCCTATTTTCAGCTTTAAATTAACTATTTTAGAATCAATTTTTGTTTTACTTATGTCAATTACTGCAGTATCACCATTTTCAAGCCCAATGTTAACTAAGGGAAATTTTGTAACATCTAATACTACTGCAATTTCTTTAAAAATAATTCCAGCTGGTTTTTCTATTGTGGTTATTTCATCTTTCCAATTATTAATTGGTATTGAAGTAAATATTCCTCTATGAGATTTATTTTTATCATAATTTTTTATTCCTTTGTACAGAGCATTTTGTGCGTTTTGCTGTATTTTAGAGTCCATGCATGTGATAATCGTTATACCAGAAGTTTCAAGAAATTCTTGTCCAAACATATTAACCACCTCTTTCATTACCTTTGAAGCATAGTAATCAGCCTTGACAATATCTTTTTTTATAAATTTACTAATTGTGATTTGTTCATTTAATGCTGAATTTGCTGATTGTTCTTCAACATATCCATCTTTCAGCATTCTTCCTATTACATAATTTTTTCTTATTATAGATGCATCATAATTCTTAATAGGATTGATTCTAGAAGGAGATTTTGGTAAAGCTGCTAATAAAGCAGCTTCATTAAGAGTAAGTTTATCTAGAGATTTATTAAAATAGTTTAATGCCGCTGCTGCTACACCGTAAGAATTATTACCAAGATACACCTGGTTTAGATATAATTCTAATATTTCATCTTTAGTTAAAATATTAGATATTTTATATGCAAGAATTGCTTCTTTTATTTTTCTTTCTAAAGATTTTTTGGGGCTTAATAGAAAAGTTTTTATAACTTGTTGTGTTATTGTAGAACCTCCTTCTACATGTACATTTTTATTAAGGTTTTTTATATTATTTATTAGCGCTCTGGTAATGCTATAAACATCTACTCCCTTATGTTCATAGAAATTTTTATCCTCAGCAGCAATGAATGCATTTTTGAGTAATTTAGGAATATTTGATATTGGAACAAATATTCTATAATCTTTGTAACATTCTTTCATTATTTTTCCATCTGCTGAATAAATTCTTGTAACAGATGGAGGGTGATATTGTTTTAATGTAGAATAATCTGGTAAATCCCTGGAATAGTAATATATAGTACAAGCTGTGGATATTATGATAATGATAGTGATATAAAATATCCATTTGAGTAATTTATGTAGTAAAAGCATTGATTACTGATGATTAATTAATATTCAGAAGTTATACTAAAGTTGATTTCAGACGAATATAATGCAGATATTTTGATATCAATTGATAATGTTTCCAGATAGGCTATTGTATAACCCTGTTGTAATTTTTACTTTCATTATCTTACCTATTAGATTTTCATCTTCATTTTGTATAAACACTGATTGCATGTAAGGTGTTTTCCCAAGTATTTGTTTTTCAAATTTTCCATGTTTATCAAATAATATTGGTAATATTTTACCAATAGAGTTTTTGTTAAACTTTAGCTGTTGATCTAATAATATTTGTTGTAGTTTAAATAATCTATCTGATTTAATATCTTCTGGTAACTGTTCTTTTAGTGCAGAAGGAGTACCTGGTCTAGGGCTATATTTAAAAGAAAAACATTGAGAGTATTTAACTTGTTTTACTAATGTTAAGCTTTCTTGAAAATCCTCCTCTGTTTCACCTGGAAATCCTACAATAAAATCTGATGAAAATGCAATATCAGGCCTAGATTCCCTTAGTTGTTGAATAATTTCAATATATCTTTCTCTTGTATGCTTTCTATTCATAGCTTTTAGAATCTTATTAGAACCAGATTGAACAGGAAGATGTAGAAATGGCATTAATTTTTCTTCTTTTCCATGTAACTTAATTAGTTCATCTGACATATCTTTTGGATGGGATGTGGTATATCTTATTCTTTCTAACCCCTTGATTTTAGCAATTTTTGTGATGAGTTTTGCTAAATTAAAGTTTGTGTTGTCGTAGCCTACTCCATGGTAAGCATTAACATTTTGCCCTAACAAATATATTTCTTTTGATCCTTTTGAAACAAAATATAAAGATTCACGATAAATTTCTTCTACAGATCTTGAAAATTCTCCTCCTCTAGTATAAGGGACAACACAAAAAGTACAAAACTTGTCACATCCCTCTTGTATAGATACAAATGCGCTGGCACCCTGTGTATAAAATGATTCTGGTAATTTATCAAATTTTTCTTCCTCTATAAAGTCAAGAGATATTAGGTGCTTTGCATTCTGCTTAGTAACTTTATTGACTAATTCAGGAAGATTGTGGTAGGATTGGGGGCCTACTACGATATCAACATATGGTGCTCTGTTGAATATTTCTTCTCCTTCTGCTTGCCCTACACAGCCAGCAACTGCTAATATTAGGTTATTGTTATTTTTTATTTTTTTTATACGTCCTAATTCAGAGTATAGTTTTTCTGAAGCTTTTTCTCTTATATGACAAGTATTTAATATTACCATATCAGCTTCACATGGTTCACTAGTGATATGAAACCCTTGAGGATACATTATTTCTTGCATTTTGATGGAATCATAGACATTCATCTGACATCCATATGTTTTTATATAAAGCTTTTTTTTGAGCACTTAATTTACAATTTCGATTACAATTGAATTAATTGTTGAGTTTCTTATGATTCTAGCATATACCAATAAAAAACAGTTACAATCTTAGATGTTTCACTGAGTGAATATTACATATTTTTTTAAAAATATCAATCTGTATTCTGTAACAGATTTAAAGATCACTATTCTATTTATTAATAAGAGATTTTATATCAAGTCAAATTAAAATATACCATTTTAATAATTGATTTATAGTTTTATAAAACTGTTTTGCTCTATGCTTGACTAGCTATATAAAATCAACTAAGTTGTTAGTGTCAGTATTTGATGTAATTTTTAATTATGTTTATATCTATAAAATACTAAGTATGAATAATTATACAAAATATATTTTAAGTCTGATTCAGCAAGTTTTATATATAATATTTTTATCTTATAGTTGTCTTGCAGGGAAAGATTCACAAAAAATTCAGAAAGAATATTATTATAAACAATTTCAGGATATTTTTGAGCATATCGAAGAAAATTATGTACAAATACCTAATTTTCAGGAAATGACAGATGCTGCTATTGATGGTATGTTATTATCACTAGATCCATTTTCAAGCTATTATGTGGATGAAGCAAAAAGAGACCTGAACGAAATGAATGAAGGTAAGTTTGGTGGAATAGGAGTAGAAATAATACCAGAAGGCAATGTAATAAGGGTTATATCTCCTATAGATGATCTGCCTGCTTATAATGCAGGTATAAAAGCTGGGGATTATATTATTGCAGTAGATGGGGTTTTAGTATCTGATTTAGGTTATACCAAAAGTGTACGGCAGATTCGTGGATCTGAAGGCACATTAGTAGCATTGGAAGTGCTAAGTATTGATACAGGTAAGGTAAGGCATGTTGAATTAAAACGTTCATCCGTGAAAATTGTTCCTGTCAAATATGATTTAGAGATAGATAACAATATTGCAGTAGCCTATATAAGAATCAGTGTATTTAATGCTAATACAATTGAATTGATTAGGGGAAGCTTTAAAGAAATGCAAAAAAAACTTTTACAAGAGAATAAAAAGCTATCTGGTATTGTTTTAGATTTAAGGAATAATCCAGGAGGTATTTTAGAACAAGCAATTTATGTTGCAGAGTATTTCATAGATAATGGTGTGGTTGTAAGTACTAAAACAAGAAATTCAAAGGATGCTAAGGTAATATATGCAAGGAAATTTTTAGATAAAGCTCCAAATGTACCAGTAGTGCTGATGATTAATGGGGGAAGTGCTTCTGGATCTGAAATAGTAGCAGGTGCACTTCAGGATCATAAGAGAGCTGTAATAGTAGGTAGTAAATCTTTTGGCAAAGGTACAATACAGACAGTTACTAGTATCAATTCTAGAGCTGCTGTAAAGCTCACTACAGGAAAATATTATACTCCTTCAGGGTCATCTATTAATGGAAGTGGTATAATCCCTGATGTAGTAATTCCGCTCCCAAAAGAAGATCAGGCAGTAAAAGCTAGCGCTAATACTAGTACAGAAGAATCTAGTATTCTTAATTCACCTGAGGTGAATAATTATTTAACCAAATATAATAAAAAAAAGAAAAATACTACCGATGCCACTGACAATACTCTAGATCAACAATCTAAAAGATATAAGGCGGATTATTTATATGCCAGATCTTATGATATAATTAGGGCTTTGATCGTGGTGAATGATCAACAAACTAAACAACAGTAACTGTGCTACTATTAAGTAGTTGATTAGTAGAATATGGATCAAAGATTTTTGTCAAAAAACTTTAAACAGTTATTAGTTACTATTAATGTAGCTCTCGCTTTTCTATCTATTGCTTCGGTAATATTTTGGGTGCTTGTTATAAGGCCATATCATATTAAAAAGTCTATCCTTATGGAGCATTTGCATGTGTTCGACATCAATGATTTACCTAGTACTTCCTACCATAGGATTATATCAGACCACCAATCAGGACAATTGTATTTTAATAAAAATTCAGCTTCAGATAAATTATTCTCAGATATTAATAATGAAAATATAGATTCAGAATTAGAAAAAAATTATAGATTAAGCGATCAAAAATTTGCTGATAATAATAGTAATAAAATATCAATTCTGATAACAAATTTAGGTGTGAATGATAAAATTTCGAATTTAGCGCTAAAATTACCTAAAGAGTTTGCATTTGGAGTATTACCATTTAGTAATAAAAGTATGAATTTTGTAAGTAAGGCTAGGTCTAGTGGAAATGAGATATATTTATACATTCCAATGGAAGAAAATAGTAGGAATGAAGATAGTGTGTATAATAAATATAAATTACTATCTAGCATTTCTTCGGAAGAGAATCATACAAGATTATTAAATATCTTGAGTGTGCATAATTATTATGATGGAATATATAGCAGTAATAAAGAGATGTTTACCTCGGATATTAATTCTGCTTTAATTCTACTTAAAGCAATAACTAGTAAAAAATTAAAATTTATATTAGGTAATAAGTCTGAAAAATTGTCGCATATTAATTTTGATTCGGATGCAAAGTTGTTAGTGAGTGATGTCGTAATAGATGACGATTTAGATCGTGATACTATAGCAAATAATTTATCTAAATTGATAGCAATATCAAAAGCTAAGGGTACTGCAATAGGATATGCAAGAAGTTTTAAATTGACTCTCGATGAGATCCAGAAATGGTTACCAACTTTGAAGTCTCATAACATAGATTTAATTAGTATTTCAGAATTAATAAAGTTAAAAAAAAATAATTTATCATATTAAAAATATTTAAGCTTAATAACATTTTTATTTTTACTTGCCAATATAGTAACGATATTGATCTGGTCAGTAAAATTTTGTTCAGTAGATTTTGATAGCGCATTATACATTATTTTATTGATTGAATAAGTGTTATTTGTTGAGATTATCGTGTTTGATTCTCCTAATGATTTGATAGCTTTTATCAACTCCAATGGAGTACGAGATTCTAATTCTACTTTATCCACGTCTATTATTATATCTGAAAAATTTGCCTGTTGCATCAAATCAGATATGCTGTTTAATGCTATAAATGGTCCAATACGTTTTATATATTTATTTGAGTGTAGTGATTCTAGATTCACTAAAACTTTATATAGATTATTTAAGCTCTTCCCTGCTATAAGTTTTGCAATAAAAATCCCTTTTTTTGTAAGTTTATTATTTATCGATAATAGTAATTTTTGTATATCATTTATCCAATGTAATCCAAAGGGAAATATTATTAAATCAATACTATCATCAGTGTATGCTATATCTTCGCTAAAATTTTTTACATATAAGTTAGAATTACTAAATTTACTAAAAATCATGTTAGGGAATGAATGGTAATTGAGGTCAAATATTAAAATATTCGTAAATTTTTGGTCTATTGCAGTAATTCTCTCAATAATATTTTGATGTAAATCATATAATAATTTATTGGAATTAATACTGTTATATGATTTTAGTCTGTTAGATCTTAGTTTACGATAATCAAACATTCAATAAGAAAGAATTAGTAATAATTAAACACCATTTAACATAGTTTTTAATAGAAATTTATATACAGTTAGTAGCCCTCAGGTACAAAATTAATATTGATAGATTTTTCTATATTATATGCTAGTTTTATAAGATTATCCTCTCTAAAATATTGAGATATTATCTGAATACCAAGTGGTAATCCAGAATTAGTTAATCCTGCAGGTACTGATAAACATGGTAAACCAGATAAACTTGGTGCTGTAGTGAATATATCGTTTAGGTATGCGGTGGTAGGATCAGCTGTTTGAGTTACAGGAAAGGCTGAGTTGGGTGTAGCAGGCATTAGTATAGCTTCTACTTTCTTAAATGCATTTTGAAAATCACAAGATATGAGATTACGTATTTTTTGTGCCTTTATGTAATATGTATTCATACGGTTTGCTGATAGTACGTATGTTCCAATCAGAATCCTTCTTTTCACTTCTTCTCCAAATGCTTCTGTGCGGCTTCTTATGGAGATATCTTCTAACTTTAAGCCATCTGTGTTGTTAATTCTGTAGCCATATCTTATAGAATCATACCTGGCTAAATTTGATGAAGCTTCTGCTGAAGCTATAACGTAGTAAGTTGGTAGAGCGTGTTCAATATATGGTAGTGTGATCTCAACTATTTGGGCACCTGCATTCTTTAAAATACTAATAGAATTTTTCCAGATTGTTTTTATTTCAGGATTAATATCCTGATTTTCCATTATATTTATTGGTATACCTATCTTTGTATTTTTTATACTGAGATCACATACAGATTGTAAATTTGGTATAGTATTTTGGCTTGAAGTTGAATCTTTTGGATCATACCCCATTATAGTTTCTAGCGTTATAGCTGCATCTTTTACATTTCTAGTGAATATGCCTGCTTGATCTAGTGAGCTAGCAAATGCTATCATACCCCACCTTGAACATCTACCATATGTAGGTTTTATACCAACTGTACCAGTGAAAGATGCAGGTTGTCTTATAGATCCCCCTGTATCTCCTCCTAATGCTGCCATTGCTTGAAAAGAACTTACCGCTGCTGCTGAACCTCCTGAAGAACCTCCAGGTACTAGATCTATAGAAGATCCTTTTTCTTTCCAAGGGTTAAGAGTAGCTCCGAAGTAACTATTAGTGTTACTGGACCCCATTGAGAATTCATCCATATTAGCTTTTCCTAATATTATACTACCTTCACTCAATATTTTATTGCTAACAGTAGATTCATATGTAGGCACAAAGTTATCAAGCATTTTAGACCCTGCGGTGGTTCTTATCCCTTTTGTACAAAATACATCTTTCACGGCTATGGCTATTCCTTCTAGCTTTCTAGCAGAGTTTGATAGATAACGTTGATCAGATTTTTCTGCTTGTAGTAGAGCTTGTTCAAAATTTGTTGTTATATAGCAATTCAGTGGTTTATGTTTAGATATTTGTTCAATATGGGCAGTAATGAGCTCTTTAACTGAAAAATCTTTATTTTTTAATTTTTTAAGTGTTTCTACTATAGATAATTTTGTTAACTCTGACATGTTTTTTTATTGGCCTTTTGCTATATAGTTGATTGCTATTTATAAAAATATGCTCGATCCCACACAGTTGAGATGCAGTAATAGTATTAACTTATTCTAATATTTTGGGTACTATAAAACAATTGGTTTCTTTTGTTATATCTGTGTTTTCTTCTGGAATATTAGTAAAAATTTGGTTTGAAATATTGCTAACTGTTACGAAATCCTTTCTTAAACTTCTTGCTTTACTAGGCACTACTGAAGTTAGAGGGTCGACATTATCACAATCTATTTTATGGAGTTGATCAAGCATTTTTAGAGTATTACTAAAATTTTGTATAAAAACCTTTCGCTCATTACTGCTAAGTTTAATCATGGCTAATTTTTCTAATTTTTCCATTTCACTGTTGTTTATCATTTAAGTCCTTTTTTGATTAGCAATTTAAATTTTTGTTTAAAACATTAATTTTTATGTAAATTATAATGCAACGGTGAAGGAGCGAATTGTATAGGAAGGTTATATTTTTTTTCATATTTTTCCTTCCGAGAAAAAATTTGTAAATTTTTAAAATATGTTCTGAGTAGATTATTTTTGTTTAATTTTTCATAGCCTTCTATAACGATATCGTCATTATATCCATCAACGACTAATAATGCATTACTTACTTTATTTTCTTCGAATGTTACTTTTAATATTCTTTGTTCCAATATTATGTTTTTGGAGAATGATTCGTTTAACTTTCTGTAAGAATAATACCAAACATTAGGGTCAGAAGAAGGAATATAGCTAGCGCTACCTATTAACGTTACTAGATAAGATTTAGTAGGTTTAATATTATTAATATCTTCAATATCTGTATCCGAAACAAAATGTCCTGAATATTTTATAGTATTGCAACTAGAAATCATTATTAATACAGGAATTATTAATATGCAGTATTTTATCATTAATAATCTCATTTATAATTTTCAAATTGACTTCATAGATTTCAATCAACTATCTTAAGCATTACTGATATAATCAATGTAAACTTATAATAATTGACAAAACAGCATTTTTATATTATTAAGGTAAATGTTAGTAAAAATCAATATGTAATTAAGATAAAGTTGTATAAATATTTAATTTTAAATATTGGGTAATCATAAAATGGCTGTTCCTAAAAAAAAGACCTCTAAATCCAAAAGAAATCAGAGGCGTGCGCATGATGGTCTAGTACGAATAAATGCTGTAGTTGATAAAGATACAGGGGAATATAGACTATCTCACAATATAGATAAAAGCAGTGGTGCTTATAATAATCGTCAGATTGTTATTTCTAAAATAAAAGATGAAACTAATGCCGAGTAGGTAACTGGTGTTATTGTTTGATAATGTTAATTTAACAAGTAGTTTTAGCATTGTAAATGCTTTATAGATAAGAAGTAAGATTTTAGTTGGGATTTAGTTATAAAATTAATAATTTTCTTGATAAATTAGGTCAGTTGTTGAATGGGATATAAAATTTTAGGTTGTGGTGGATATTTACCAAAAAGGATCTTAAAAAATCAAGATTTAGATAAATCTTTAAATACAAGCGATGAATGGATTAGTTCAAGAACTGGTATATCTCAGAGGCATATTAGTGAAAAAAGTGAGCCTACATCAGTGCTGGCCTTTGAAGCTGCAAAAATTGCAATTGAAAATGCTAAAATTCATAAATCTGAAATAGATTTAGTTATAGTATGTACTACTACTGCAGATAATGTTTTCCCGTCTTTAGCTACCAAATTGCATGGGCACTTGGAGTTGGATAATCAACCAGCTTTTGATTTACAAGCAGTATGTTCAGGTTTTATTTATGGAATGCAAGTAGCAGATGCTATGCTAAAATCTTTAAAATATAAAACTATATTGTTAGTATGTGCAGAAAAAATGTCTTCTCTATTGGATTGGGCTGATCGTAAAACATGTGTTTTGTTTGGAGATGGTGCAGGGGCATTACTCTTAAAATCAGATGATACATATTCTGGAATTATAGATAGTGATATTTATTCTGATGGTAAATGTTATAATTTGCTGTACACAGAAGGAGGGGTAGGTTCTACAGGTGAAATAGGCTATCTTAGAATGAATGGTAGCGAGATTTATAAAAAGGCTATTGAAAAAATGTCTGAATCAGTAAGTAAAATTATTTCTAGAAATAATTTATGTTATGATGACATAGATTATTTTATACCGCACCAGGCTAATCTTAGGTTAATCAATGCGTTAATAGATAGAATAAAAATCCACCCTAGTAAGGCTATCACTACAATTCAAGATCATGCAAATTGTTCTGCAGCATCCATACCTCTTGCTCTGTATAACTGTACTCTGACAAACTCAGTTAATACCGGTGATATTATATTATTTACAGCATTCGGTGCCGGATTGACCTGGGGCTCGATAATATTAAGGTGGTAGACTAGTACATGTTAGTTATACAGGTTTATTTTATTTATTAAGATAAAATTATGACTAAGGTAATAAAGAATAGAAATAAAGAAGATTTAGCTTGTTATTTACAGCAGGAACTTGGCATATCATATAAAATCTCTATGGAGATAGTTTTATCTATTTTTGATTCTATATTATATATAGTAAAATCACAAAATAGAGTAACTTTAAGGGGGTTTGGTTCTTTTTCAGTTAAATATAAATCTCCCAGACCAGGGTATAATATAAATACAAAGTCTCCTGTTACAGTATTTTCTAGGTATATTTTACAATTTGCTGCAGCTAATAAGTCTAAAAAAGAAGTAAATTACGGTAGTAAACATAGTAATAAATATCTAAATAAAAATTATTCATGTCATGATAGTTAACATCAATCAGAGCAAGAAGTATTTTTCTATTAAGGAATTATCTTCTATATTATCAGTTTCTTGTTATCATATTCAAAAATTAGAGAGGTTAAGTAGTCATTTAAAAATAGTCAAAATTAAGAACAGAAAATATTATACACAGAATCATATTTTGTATTTTCAAGAGGTGTTGCGCGGCCTTGAATCTGATAAGATATCATATGAAAAAAATCGAGTAATACTAACTCTAATAGATAAACTTGTAAAAAAATTCTCTGAATTATTAAACTAAGTAAGTGTGTGTCTTAATTTTTTAATAAATACTACTACAGTCAACTTATTATTGAGATGTAGTGTTTTATATCTGATATTATCATTTCACCTGTTTATCATCACTAATGTTTTGGTGTAGTTGTGAAAAACATTTCAGAGGTATTATTTCATATACTGGGTGTATTATATTTGATATTGAAGGATTAGATGACAATATCCAACCGTAGAAAATTTTTTTTTTCTCTTTCTGTGATAATTCGTGTATTGACATTAATATCCAGTATCCTGGTTGATAAATGTTGTTATCCTCTACGCAATGCTGTACCTCTATTGAAAGATTGTTTATCAAAGATCTAGTATTCAATTGTAGAGTCATATTACTAGCTTCTGTAGTGATTTTGTTCATTACTACAATATTGGCATATTGATGTTCTTTTAAATTAGGATATTGTTTTATGTAGTCTTCAAATTCATTATTTTTTTCTAAGTCTATAACTAATTTTTCTAGATCAATTTTTTGTATTACTTTGGTATCTTGTATTATTTTGGAGTCAATTTCTTCATTGCTGATTTCATAAATTGGGTATATAGTAAAAAAAATCAAAATGATAGAAATTTTAATATACAGAATACTATCAATAATTTTACAATTCATTGTACAATAAAGTATAAATGAACCAAGAGCTAATGTGACAGATCTGAGTTTTAAGAGAATACGATTTACTTGTTATCATGTATACTCGCATCATAAAACTTACAACCTTAATTTAGCCCCTATCAAAGCTACCATGCCAGAGGATTTAACGGTCTGCTTATTACTAGAATCTAAAAACTCTGAATTTCCTTTCATATTATACCCAGTAATTTGTATATATGGTACGAAACCTGGTACCAATTTATAGTCGCTACCAATAGATAGCTGATTTACTCTGTTTTTAAATTGTACTGATCCATAATACGTAATACTCACTTTAAAAGGCCCTTGAGAGTAGGCTGTTCCAGCGGAATAAGTTTTAGCATTAGCTTTTATCTTATGTACTTTATCACTGGTTAAACTATTCCCTAAAGCTCCATAGGATAAAGCATATTTAAAATTACCATATGTTAAAACACCTCCTATATTATAGGCAGCCAAATTTTTTAATGGATGTTTAACTTTTGGATTATTTTTTTCATCAATAGCATATCCAGAAGATTTACCTACTTCTCCACTAAGTACAAGTTTTACTCCTACATTATTATTGATATGATGTTCAACGGATAAAGCTGCAGAAACAGAATCTTTCACATTTTGATCAATTTCTACAATCATCTGATCCAGATCATTTTTGTGCTTATTGACCTTAGAAGATACTTTACTGGAACTATCAGAACCTGTATTTGTAGAATCTGGTATGTACGAAATCCCTAATTGGATTTTAGTATTTTCAGAGAAAGGTTCAAACTCAGGCGTATAGTAAGAAATTTTTCTAGATGGTTCACTAGTATTACTGTTATTCAGACTTGCACGCAATCTTGAACCAAGAAAATTCTCGCAAGATGTAAGGAATCCTATATCTAATCCTCTATCCTTAGGAACATATGCATATCTACTCCAACTATTGGGAGCAGCCGCGGCTATGCTACATGCTTCAAGAGTCATCTTATCAGAAGCATCAAAAGGCGCCCCTAGTTCTAACTTTCCATATGGAGTTTCAAAAAAGATATGAGATCCGTTAAATGTCGCACTTCCACTCCTTTTGCCTGCCGTTAATAACGATATATGTGCACCATATTTTATATCATTAACCTTATTGGATATATCTAATAACACACCTACCTGATTAAACAATGCAAATCTTTCGTGCCTTGCTGAAACATTTTTTTTATCGGACGCTTTGTTTGTCAACCCTCTAAAACCCAACTCGAAATTTGCAAGCGCAGAAAAATTAAAATTTAAGCCCTTTGTATTTTTTTCCTTAGTATTATCAATATTTTTTTCTTCATTTTTCTGATCTTCTTCACTTTTAGTGCTTGCATTGCAAACAGAGGAGTTGGATGCCAATAAAATATCAGAAGATTTTGATTTTATGTTAGGAGTTTCATCTGTTTTAGAAACAGATGAAACAACATTATACACATCGGTGACTATTTTAACATTGTCATGCAATCTCTCGGCGTAAACAAAAGCTTGAGCAAGAGATATGGATATGATTAACAAAAATTTATACATTTTTTCTACATGCTTTAAAATCATTGGGGATATTCACTGTAATTACTATAAACGAAATCCTAGTGTAATTGCATAACGAATTATTACTCACTTAACGTCCTAGAACCACTGGAGAACGATTCTAAATCATTTAACTCAAGCTTTACAAATTAAATAGTAATTATAGCTACTATCTAGATTTACTATAGTTGTATAAATCACACATTGCTTGTGGGTGATAGAAGTACAAAACTCAGAATCCTAACACTTCTAAAAATATACTAAATAACTGTTCTATTTTTACTATAGTAAATAAATTGTAAAATAGATAGCTATCTTTATAAAAACGATAAAATCACTCCAAAAAAAATAAGCAAAGACACCAATATCAATGCCACCAAAGTTGGTTACAGTGAATTTACAACTATCTTAATAAATACAAGAAATTACTTATTCACAGCTTCTTTTAAGTTTTTACCTGCCTTAAAGGATACATAATTTGCAGCTGGTATTGTGATTTTCTCCCTAGTTTTTGGGTTTACACCGGCTTTTTCTTGTCTACGCTTTATAGAAAATGTTCCAAATCCTACAAGAGCTACCTCACTGCCTGCAACTAGGTTTGATTCTATAGAATCTATAGACATCTCCAAAGCTTGTTTTGCTTCAGTGCTGCTAATCGCATATTTTTTGGTAATAAAGCGTACTAAATCGGTCTTATTCATAATTTTTGCTTTTTAAAATTATTTCTATTATTATTGAACGCCTGTATGATAGTAGCCGTTAGTGAGCTTAAAAACAAGATGTTTTTTACTATTTATTAAAGTTTTAGTAGTTATTTATGAGATGTATTTTAAAATTAGATAGATTTTTTATCTAGACATATTAGTGTATTACACTTTCTAGACTTAAATGATAAGATTTGGTTATAATTGTTAGTTTTTGTATTTGATAAAATACTAACTTGTAAAAAAAACTTTTTGTACAGACATTATGTGTTTTGAATAATGTTTGAATTAAATTAGTATTTTATACCTCTAATAATTGTTATTTTAGTTTTATAATCTGTTATGTTAGGTTACATCTATAGTTATACTCAAGTTATTAGTTTTAGGCTGAGAATATTGAATTAATATAGTATTCAGTATGTTTAATTATTATAAAATATACTGTCAATTTTTGTTTTTACTGATCACTAAGAGTAGAAAAATTAAATTATCTAACTAGATTTTATAGATATAGAATAGATCTATAAAATCAATATGAAACAAAATACAAAATTAAGCAAAATTTTTGATCATCAGCGGTTATAACTATTTTTTATGATATTAATTCTTAAAATAATGCTAAATTTCATTTATGCTAGAGAGCATTGATAGAGCAATAATTTATGCCCTTATTAGTTAATTTACAGTCCAATTTAACAAAAGATACTGATAGTGAAATATTACAAATTAAAATCATTGGTAAGAATATATCAAAGAAGCAAAAGCAAAGCAAAGGCACGAAAACTTACTTTAGATTTTAAGTACGAGAACATTAGAATAACAAATAGACTATATTAATATCAGCCTCGTAGGTAATGATTTGCTATAATGCTTCCAACTTTAATTTACTGTATTTTTCACTACTAATACTCAGCATTTTCAGCTTTCTGTGTAAAGCAGATCTTTCCATACCCACAAAATTTGAAGTTTTAGAGATATTATTGTTAAATCTATTCATTTGCGCAGCTAAGTACTGTCTTTCAAAAACCTCTCTGGCTTCTCTTAGAGGCATAGACATCATATCTATGTTTGGTGAATTTGTGTGATTATGCATTGTTTCTACTTTTAATTTATTATCTAATATTTCTTTAGGTAACATATTTATATTAATTTCATAACACTCTGAATCACAGATTGGAGTCATAATTAGCGTCCATTCTACTACGTTGCGCAATTGTCTTATATTACCAGGCCAATCGTAAGACTGAAGAGCAGCTAGTGCTTCTGAAGAAAAGTTACGTTTTTTTAGACCGGAAAAATTAGATAATTGTTCTACAAAATACTCTACTAAAGCTGGGATATCATCTTTATGTTCTCCTAGCATTGGTACTTTTAGCGATATAACATTTAATCTATAATATAAATCTAGCCTAAAATTATGTTTATCTATTTCTGACTGTATGTTCTTAGATGTCGAAGTAATAAAGCGTATATCTAATTTTATGCTTTGTCCGTTTCTTACTATTGTTTGATCTTGTAAAAACTGTATTAATCTTTTTTGTACTTTAATTGGTAATTCTGTTATTTCATCTATATACAGCACACCGGTGTTAGCTGCCTCTAAAATAGTTAATCTTTTGCTGAGTAAATGGTAAACATTGCTATTATTATTTTCCGTATCACCAAATAACTCAGACATAATTTTATTTTCTGTCATTAATGATGGATTAAACACTACAAAAGGATTAGTGGTCCTATCAGATTGTTTATGAATTAATTTTGCAGTTAATTCTTTACCGCTACCAACAGCTCCGAAGATCATAATTCTTGCACTACTAGACGCAACTTTATCTATGGAAGATTTAAACTTTGTAATTGTTGCTGAATTGCCTACTAAACTAAGTTTATCTAGGACTTTAGATCTGAGTTCTATATTTTCTTTTTTGAGTAACGTAGCCTCTGTTGCTCTCTGGATTAATATGAGTAGCTTTTCATGGCTAAAGGGTTTTTCTAGATAATCATAAGCCCCCATCTTTATAGCTTCTACTGCTATTTTTATAGTTCCATGTCCGCTAATCATGATCACTGGTATAAAAGGATATCGTTCTTTAACTATTTCTAATATCCCTAAGCCATCTATTTCACTTCCTTGTAACCAAACATCTAGTACAATAACATTTGGAATCTTTTTTGTAATTTCTTCTAATGCCTGATAACTATTTGATGCTACACGAGTGCTATAAATTCTACTATCTAGGGTATCAGATATCAAGTTACATATATCCATTTCATCATCCACTATAAGAACATTTAAAGCCATAATATTTATACCTCAATATATTGGAATACAATAATACAAAAGTTGCGTACAACACAGTGACAACTTAGTGAATAATTTATTACACTAAAACATTACCTAATACCGACCTCTAATTACCCATATGCATAAAATTACTCGCTTTATTTTAGAATTTATCTATAAGACTTATCATCACTAGCCACACTGGAAACAATAATATGATTATGTTGATAAATCAACAAAATAAAATCAATGTAATAATTTTTACTAATACTATTGATTTTTTGTTACATAAAAAATAAGTTATTAATATTATATAAATATTTATAACTTATTTTTCAGTTCCTCTAAGTTAAAGATTAAGCTAATTTTTGCCCCTGGTTTTTCTGTATTGCTATACAATACTAAATTATTTTCAGTGCAGATATATCCACAATGTTCTTGTACTATCCTATCTACTATTGATAAACCAAGGCCTGTACCATTTACTTTAGAAGTTACATAAGGCTCTTTTACATGATGTATTATATCGTTTGTAAAACCAGGGCCGTTGTCAATACATGTTATGCTTAGCTCAGGAAATTTATATTTTACTAAAATATGAATTTTACCTCTATAACTCTTTTCAGTTGATGCAAGTGATTCTTCAGCATTTTGTAGAATATTCATTAATACTTGATCTATTTGTTGAACATCACAGATGAAATCTAGCTTATTTGTGTTAGACTCAAATATATAGTCTATGTGTTCATTAATAATTTTTCTAGAAAATATATGTGATTTTATCAATGATATAATGTCTTGAATTACAAATATTGGTTTTGGAAATGTAGAAAAGTTTACGAATTCTGATGCTATAGAAAGTATAACATTAGAGTGCTTTAATATATTATCAATATATCGTTGAAATATATCCTTATTAGTAACTTCAGATAGAAATTTCTTTACTAGAAGTTCTGCTGATAGTTGTATTGGAGTTAGGGGGTTTTTAATTTCGTGGGCTATTCTTCTTGCTACATCAGACCATGCTAGTGCTTTTTGAGCAGCTAATAATTTTTTTTGTTGTGCAGCTATTTGTTGAATCATCATATTAAATGTAGATATCAGTATTGTAAATTCATCTTGATTGGTAAGTTTCATCACGACTTTTGTACTTAAATCTCCTCCTCTAACTTTTTCAGATGCAATTAGTAATTGTTGTATAGGTTGTACAAGATTTTTTGCAAATTTTTTAGCAAAAATAGTACCAAAAAGTAATATGGTAAGAAATACTGATATAAAAATTTGTAATCCGATCTTTTCTAAATCAAACATATAGAGTTTCAGTCTCAGATACTCTGATGTAGTACCATTAGTTTGATCTATATGATTAATGATATTTCTATCTATCCATTTACCAACTAACAGGTAGATATTAGATGTAATATTTACTAGTATTCTCATTTTGTTGGGATCATTAGATAATTCAACCATCTCCCCTTCAATCGCCCTTAAAAAGTCGCTTGAATTTATAGTAAATAATGATAAATAAGAACTAAAATCTGTTTGAGCTATGATATGGCCATTCGATTTATTAAATAATATTATTTCATCAACTGGGCCTATATTGACTAATTCATTAAAAATATTACTCAATAATTTTTCATCCTGACTTGAGTTACGAATATCTATTGTGATAGAATTAGCAATTTCTTTCAGTTGTGTAGTACGATCTTTTATATATGCGTTACCCACCAATACAGATTCGTTTAATACATTAGATATTTTATTATCAAACCATGATTGTATAGAAAATTGAAAAAAATATACAAAGAATCCTATTATTAGAATAGCAGGAATTATCGACATCATTGTAAATGCCTGGGTGATTCTTTTTTGTATAGAATGTTTCTGCCCTTTAGTAACTATAAAGAATTTTGATATTGCTAGTATATTTAATAATCCTAATAATATTGATAGGATGATACTTATATTACTTATAATGTTGAGTATTATATCAAAGGAATAGTTTTTAAAAATTATTCCAGTGAATATGTAGTAGATAGTGATAATTACAGTTATTAAAGTGATTATCGATATGATGTTGAATATCAAATTTAATTTATCATTAGATATAAAAATTTTTCGAACGTAATTTTTTACTCTATATATAAAATTTGGCATATATTAAATATTTTATTAATGGATTGATACAAGATTACACAATATAGCATCATGTTTAAAGTTTGATTATTTCAGAATGTTTTGCAATAGTTTGTATAGCTTCTAAACTATTTGAGGTGATAAAATTTTGTAATCCATTACCAAGTAGGTAATTATATAGGCATTCTCTATATCTTGAATCTAAATGTATAAAAAATTCATCTAAAAGCAATATAGGAAAACAATTTTTATTGGTCATCAATGCTTGTACCGCTGATAATATGGTTGATAACAACATAATTTTTTGTTCACCAGTAGAACATAAATTTGCAGTTGCAGAAGTGTTTTTATTTAATACTGTAAAATCAATTCGATGCACACCAAAGTTAGTTCTATTTGATAATGCATCTTTATATCTATAATTTTTCAGATTTTGTATGAATTTATCTATATAATCACCATTTGTATTTTTAGTTATATCCCGTGATAGGTCATTAATTAAGAAAGACATCTTAGGAAAGTCAAAGTCCATTTTATCAAATGCTAGCTGTATTAAATTGATTACATTATTTCTAGATAATTGGATGGATTTTGCATAGGAAGACATTTTTTCTTCGATAGTATCTAAAATTTTATTATTATGTGTATAATTGTGATTACCCTCCTTCCTGAGAATGCTCATTCTTTGCTTCATATAATATTCATAATGTACTAATTTATTCACATGAAATATATCAAAATTATTTACTATTCTATCCAATAATTTCCTTCTTGTATTTGGTGCTTCTATGAACAGAGTATTCATTTGTGGAGTTATCCAAATTACGTTGACCAATTTTGTTAATTCAAGATTTGTAATTTGTGTACCGTTGTATGTAATATTTCTGGTATTGCTACCTAGTGATGCCGTATTTATTATCTCACTGGTACCGAGCTTACCTTCTAGTATATGTATAGTTTTCCAACTATGTTCACCAAATTTACAGAAATCTGTTAGTTTAGTTTTTCTTAAGCCTTTGCCAGGCGCAAGTAGTGAAATTGATTCTAATATGTTAGTCTTACCAATACCATTATTACCAGTAAGAATTACAGGCTTTAGACCTGATTCTATGTTAATAGCAAAATTTTTAAAATTTCTATAGTTAATAATATTTAAATATTTTATATAAATTCCTTTTTTTTTCACGTTAATTTCAGTTTATATAGTAAACTATGATAGTGGTTAGTGACTGCAGATTATTCTATTATAAAATAATTTAACAAATATCTGAAAATTTATTTAAGTTCTAGTATAAAAATGAGCATTATTTGATTTATGAGTTTACATTGGTTAAGAAGATATAATCTTATTATTTATAATTCTGTAGATAGTACAAATACAGAAGCTAAAAGATTGGTAAGATCAGGGATCTCTAATAATTTTATTATATGGGCTAATGAACAAACACAAGGTAGAGGAAGAAATAATAGAATTTGGTACTCTGAGCCTGGTTCTCTTTACATGACAATTGTAGTGATTAATGAAATTGAAAGCCAGTACCAATATCAAATACCATTTATTTTAGCAAATACATTATTTGAAACATTGACTCGATTAAAAAAAAATAACAATAAGATTTTGGATATCAAGTTAAAATGGCCTAATGATATAATAGTAAACGATAAAAAAATTTCTGGTATATTAATTGAATCTCTAAAGTTTAATTATAATTTATATTATATTATTGGTGTAGGTATTAACATATTAAGTTATCCTAAAATGCAAGGGATACATGCGACAAGCTTACAAAAAGAAGGTATAGCTTTAGATAGAATAGATTATTTATTGAATGATTTTGTTAATATTTTTGACAAAAATCTTTTTAGCTGGATATTAAGTAGTTTTGATTTTGTAGAGATTAGGAATAAATGGTTAAGTAGGGCTTATAAACTAAATCAGCCAATTACTGTGATACATGAAGGGAAAAAAAAATCTGGTATATTCAACTCTATTGATCAAGGTGATGGATCGCTTATAATTAAATTAGATGATAATAATCTTTACCATTCACGATCAGCAATAATAGAAGATAGTAATGTAGTTTTATAATTAAATAGTATCTAGCTTAGTATTTCTTAAGCAGTATTAAATCACAGTGCTAGACGCTATTTAAATCGATAACCATTTGCATAATTCACAAAAAAATAATTCAAAAGCCTTATAAGTGTAGTTTTGAGCTTCATCTGCTTTCTTCTTCGTTAGGTATGCGCCCTTATACTCACCTTAGGTTGGAGTATCAAGATTGCTATACAATATATTTTATGTTAGTTAGGAAAAAATGACATTGTAAAAGCTATTATAATTCCAATAACATTTGTTCCGGATTTTCTATTAGTTGTTTTACTTTTACTAAAAAAGTGACAGCATCTTTACCATCTATGATTCTATGGTCATATGAAAGTGCAACATACATCATAGGTGCTATTATTATTTGATTATTGATATCTACAATGGGGCGCTTCTGTATATTATGTAACCCTATAATGGCGGTTTGTGGAGGATTGATAATAGGAGTAGATAATAGTGAGCCATATATTCCTCCATTAGTAATGGAGAATGTTCCATCTTGAAAATCTGATATGGATAATTTTCCACTTCTTGCTTTATCTGCTAAGCTTACAATTTGTTTTTCTATTTCTGCAAATGATAGAATATCAGCAGATTTTATAACAGGTACTACAAGACCTTGCTCTGTACCGACTGCTACTCCAATATTATAGTATTTTTTGTATACAATATATTCCCCATCTATTTCAGCATTTACTACTGGTATCATTTGTAATGCTCTGATAACAGATTTTACGAAAAAAGACATAAATCCTAATTTAGCAGAGTGGAGCTTTTCAAATTGATCACGGTATTTTTGTCTTAATGCAATTACATTACTCATATTAATTTCATTGAATGTTGTGAGTATCGCAGCGGTATTTTGTGAATCTTTTAATCTCTGAGCTATGGTTTTTCTGAATTTAGAAAGTTTAACTCGTTCTACATTGTTATGTTTATTATTGTTATCGATATTTTGTTTATTATCTTGGATTAGATCTTTTTTATTTACATCAGTGATTTGAGGATCATTGATGTTTCCTAACACATCTGCCATGGATAATCTACCATCTTTTCCAGTAGCTTTTATAGATGATAAGTTGATATCATGTTCTTTTACTATTTTTTTTACTGCAGGACCTGACTTATTCAACACATCATCTTTTATGTGGGTATCTTCTGATTGCTGTATATTTTTTTTATCCTTATCACTGTTATAAGATTGTATTGAATTATCTTCAATAACTTTGATTATTGCCACTACTTCACCTATTGCAACGCTATCTTCTTCTTTTTTGAGTATTGTTTCTAGTACACCATTATTAGGAGCATTTATTTCTAGTGTTACTTTTTCTGTTTCTAATTCCAGTATCAATTCTCCTGATTTTACAACATCCCCTATATTTTTATTCCATTTGGCTATTGTAGCTTCAGAGATTGATTCTCCTAAGTTAGGTACTATTACGTTGACATTCATAATTAATCTTTACCATTATATTTCAAATAAATTTTTAATTAGTGCATCTTGCTCTTTTTGGTATATGTATGAATAACCAGATGTAGGGGAAGCACTTGCCTGTCTTCCGTGATAAATAATATTTGAGTGAATTTTTACATCTTTCATTAAATTTGTTATATAAGATTTTACAAAATTCCATGCTCCCATATTCTCTGATTCCTCCTGACACCATATGAATTGTTTTGCATTTTTGTATTTTTCTAATATTTGTTTAAGTTCTTGTGAAGGAAATGGATAAAGCTGCTCTAGTCTAATACACTTCACATCCTTTATATTATACTTGCGCCTTGTTGTAAATAGATCATAGTAGATTTTTCCAGTACAGAATACTATTTTTTTAATGTTAGTGTTGTTATCTATTTCATCAAGTACAGGAATAAATTTACTATTATCAGTAATATCTGATAAGTCAGAAATACATAATTTGTTGCGTAGTAAAGATTTAGGAGACATTACAATCATAGGTATCCTAAAACTATCTTTTATCTGAGATCTTAGTAAATGAAATATGGAAGCAGGTGTAGAAGGGTATACAATTTTCATATTATTTTCTGCTGAAAGCTGTAAAAATCTTTCAAGCCTTGCTGAGCTGTGCTCCGGACCTTGTCCTTCGTATCCATGAGGTAATAATATAACTATACCACTCATTCTTAGCCATTTCATTTCACCAGACGATATGAATTGGTCAAAGATTATCTGAGCTCCATTTGCAAAGTCACCAAATTGCGCTTCCCATATTACCAAGTGTTTTGGATTTACAAGTGAGTATCCATATTCAAAACCTAACGCAGCATATTCTGAAAGGTTACTATTTGCTATCTCTATATAACCCTGATTATGTTGAATATTATTTAACGCTGTATATTTTTTCCCATCTTTACTGTCATGTAATACTGCATGTCTTTGTGAGAATGTTCCTCTTTCTACATCTTGTCCTGTGAATCTGATATTAACTCCTTCAGCTAATAATGTTGCTAATGCTAGTTGTTCTGCGCTAGCCCAATCTATAAAATGATTCTCTATTATATTATTTAACCTTTGTAGAAATATTTTTTTTAATTTATTGTTTATGGAGTATTCTTTTGGTATAACAAGTAATTTTTTACTGTATTCTAATATCTTATTTTTTTCAACAGCTGTGACAAGTTGGGTATTTTGATATCTAGTCATACTTGACCACAGACCTTGAAAAGATTGCAATTGGTTACTCATATTTGTCATTTGCTTGAATTCTTTATCAAGAAATTCAATAAAAGCTTTTCTGAACTCACTAGAGTATTTATTCTCAATTAACTTTTCTTTTACCAACTTTTCTTCATATATTGAAACTACAGATTTTTTGTTCTTGATAACATTATACATTTTGGGTTGAGTATAAGATGGATCATCACCTTCATTATGTCCGTATTTTCTGTAGCAAACCAGATCTATAACTATATCTGAATAAAAATATTGCCTATATCTGGCAGCAAATTCGCAAGCAATTATCACAGATTCTATATTATCAGCATTTACATGTAATATGGGGGCAGCAACTACCTTTGCTATATCTGTGCAATATCTATTAGGCCTTGCGTCAGATGTATCTGTAGTAAAACCTATTTGATTATTAATGATAATATGTATAATGCCTCCTATATCATATGTTTTTAATGATGACATGATGAGATTTTCGGATACTACACCTTGTCCGCAAAATGCAGCATCACCGTGTACTAAAATTGCTACTACTGAATTTTTATCATTATTATTCAAAAATTGCTTAGCTTTTACCTTGCCTGCTACTACAGGATTTACCGATTCAAGATGTGAAGGATTAGGAGTTAGTGATAAGTGTATGCTCTTCTCATTGATCAATTTATCTGAAGAATATCCCATGTGATATTTTACATCACCAGATACGTCCAGTTCATAATTGGAACTGATATTACTAAATTCTGCAAAAACATGGCTATATGGTTTTTCCATAATACTTGTCATAGTTGATAATCTGCCTCTATGAGCAAGGCCTAATACTATATCTTTTGTACCATTTTCAGCACTCAAACTTGTCAAGTGATCTAAACATATTATATAAGCTTCCCCACCTTCTATAGAAAAGCGCTTTGCTCCAGGAAATTTATTGTGAAGATATTGTTCAAAAGATTCTACTTTAATTAACTGCTTCAATATTTCTGTTTTATATTCAGGTTGAATAGTAAAATTATTCTGTAATTCTTCGAAATTATTGTATAACCAGGTTTTTTTTTGCATATCTTCTATATGTGCAAATTCTACCGCTATATTGCTACAATAAGTGTTTTTAAGTTTTGTGATTAAATTTGCAAGACTTGTTGTACTCTTGTTATAGAAATCACAATTTACAGTAATTTTTTTTATTAAGTCTTGCTTATCAAACCCGAAATATTCTGCATCTAAGTTCACCTCTGTTTCAGTTAACTGAGGTTCTAAAGATAATGGATCAAGTTTAGTAAGATAGTGTCCATATTCTCTATATCGTTCTATTAAAAATTTTATTCTTAAGTCATTAATTATTTTATCTTCATTATTACAGATTGATTTTACTCTATGATCATCATTAAGAGTGTTAGCATTTTTCGTTTCTTGTATTGTTACGTTATTTTTTGTGGAATTTTGATCAGGATTAGATTTATTATCCTTGTTTATTGTAATAGGTGTATATTTTTCAAAAAACACTTGCCATTCTTGACTAACGCTATCTTGATTTATTAGATATTTTTGATAAAGACCCTCAATAAACACTGCATTTTCAGCAAATAAATGTTGAGTATCTTCTGATTCGAAATTGTTCATATTTAAAGAATGATTGATTATCATAAAATAAATCTTAGCTTTATTCTATACAATGAATAAAATTCAATTACAAGGTATTTGTATAAATTACAGCCAGCACTTAGGGCTTAATTATACAGTATCTGCTAGTATTTTTTTATTCGTTTTATTTTTATAGCTTAATAAAATTAATAGTTATGACTTATTTACAGTATATAATTTAAATATTAATTCTTAAATTATTTAATTATATACATTAATATTATTAGCATTATATACTTGAGTAATATTAATGTATATAATTTTAATAAAAAAATAAGTGGTTATAGTTATGGCAGATGAAAAAGATAAACTAGATGAAGCTAAAGTAAACACCATAGACGCATTGAAATCAGTGCTAGATTCAAAAGCTATACAAGATTTTAATAAAGCGCTGAAGGAGAATACTAAATTCATTTTAGATAGTGTTAATCAATTATCTGAAGAAGTGAAAAAATCAAACAGTCAAGAAAGTCACATGGTTTATAGTAATCTTATGAAGAGTCTTGATTTGAGTCTAAAAAAAGTAACTAAAGATAGTGCTAGATTAATTAAACTAGAAAGTAAAAAGCGAATAACTCAGACAATGCAAGATGTACAAAATATTGAAAAAGAACAATTGAATGCATCTATAGAGTCAACTATTAAGAAATTTAAAGATGTATCCGATGCTATAAGTAAAGGTAATTTTGGAGTCATCAGGGATTTTTCAGAGGAGACAACTCAGAAAGAACTTGATAAACTTAGGAAGTCTGGCATTATTAATAGTGCTAAAAAGTTTACAAATTCTGTATCTCAGGCTCTTCACAATACAAAGCTCATTATGAAGGAAGCTGCTATTAATATCGGTAAGGGGGTGAAGACAGTGGCCTATGATGCTCCTAGATTTGCTGCTTCTTATGTTGATATGAAAATGTCTGAAACTTTAGATACAGTAACTGATCATGTCAAGCATAGTAGTTCATATATGTTTAATGAGGTATTTAGGAATGCAAAAGGTAAGCCAGCGTATAATGAAAAAAAACAGTATCTTAGTGATTTACAAAAAGATAAGAAATTTTTACGATATGCCGATAGTAAAGTTAAGCAGGATACTCTACAAGAAAAATATTTTGGAATAAAAAATTCCAATGCAGATATAAATAAACAAGTATTTGCTAATGCCATATTAACCAAAAATTTTCGTAAACTGAATTACAAATTTGATAGAATAAGCAATAATTTAACTGCTAAAGGATTATCACAAGATCCTAAGTTTTTAGAGAAATTAGAACAGAAGCAACATAAATATACTGAAATGTTAATGAAGAATTTAGAGGCCGTTGCAGAGTATAGTAGTAAAGAAAATCATGACAAATTGATTGATATTTCTGAAGGATATAAGACTACGTTGCAATCGCAGGGAGACAGTATGAGTAGAAGTACTAGCGCTAGTACTGATAATAGCAGTGAAATAGCACAAGAAAATATAATAGAACAGGATAAAGTAGAAAAATTGCAAGATATTAATAAGAAGTCTAAAGAATATTTACTAGAAGTTCAGAGTAAATATTATGTTTCTGATGAAGTGCAAAAATCTGGTGAGGAGATGCAAAAAGAAATACAAAAAGAAATACAAAAAGATATGCCAAAAAGGTCTATTGGTGATAGATTAAAGAAATTAGTAGGGTTTTTCAAAAAAAATAATAATACATCTGTTGTTCCAGGAGCATCAGCATCAGCATCAGCATCAGCAGTAGAACGAGGAGGACCAAGCTCTGGGTTATAGGAGTGTAGTAATGGTGTTTTTAGATATGGATAAGAATAATATTTTTTGAGTGGTTGTTACATAGGTGATTGATATATTAAAATCTAGAATAAACTTATAAAATAATAATACATCTGTTGTTCCAGGAGCATCAGCATCAGCATCAGCATCAGCATCAGCAGTAGAACGAGGAGGAACAAGCTCTGGGTTAGGAGTGTAGTAATGGTGTTTTTAGATATGGATAAAAATAATATTTTCTGAGTGGTTGTTACATTAGGTGATTGATATATTAAAATCTAGAATAAACTTATAGTTTAAAGCTTTGCATTAAGCTGCCAGATATGAGATACCAACCATCAATCAGTACAAAAAATATAATTTTAAATGGTAGTGCTATCATCACCGGTGGCATCATCATCATCCCCATAGACATGAGTATAGATGCTACTAATATATCAATGATAAGAAATGGTAAAAATATTAAAAATCCTATTTCAAAACTCCTTCTGAGTTCACTTATCATAAATGATGGTATTAGGACCTTTAGTTCTATATCTTCAATATTTTTACTGTATTCCCTATTTTGCTTTTTTGCTATTGATAAGAATAAATCTATATCTTGGGTTCTAGTGTTATTTAACATAAAACTTTTAAAAGGTTGGACTGTAAGCATCAATGCTTTATCTTCAGAAATTTCTTCTGCCATTAATGGCTTGATTCCATTTTCATAAGATTCCTCTATTGTAGGAGACATAATAAAAAAAGTTAAAAATAAAGAAAGACTTATCAATATTTGGTTAGGAGGAGTTTGTTGTAATCCTAATGCTGTGCGTAAGATAGAAAATACTATAGAAATGCGTATAAATGAAGTGACCATTATCAGTATTGAAGGAGCAATACTAATAATGGTAATAATCAGTAAAATTTGTACAATTTTATTGCTTACAGATCCATTAGTGAGCATGTTACTAAGCTCAGAAATTAAGGATGTTACATCAGAATTATGTGTATCGGCAACGCATTGGTAGGGTAGCATTATATAAGATATGAATATAATATAAATTATATAGTTAAATTTTGTTTTAATCATGAGTAGTCACTTTTGTTCTATTTTATCTATTAATATCATATTATTTTTGCCGATCACCAATATATAGCAAATGCTATGTTGATAACATATTGTAACTATTTTGTGATTATGATCTATATGTGATATGTTTTTTATCACCAGATCTTTGTTACCTTTCATAGAGGTACTGAATTTACTGTATTTTTGTACTAATTTTAGGATTATCACCATGAATAGAACCACTAATGCCAGTGATACCACAGCTTTTATTATAATATTTATTTCCATGTAGGATCTTACCGCTAGTAGTTTTCATAAATATTTATTCATAACAAAATTTTATTTGTTTACTTTTTAACTATATTGGATATTTTGTTTGTATTTTTTTGATTTCTTTATATTCGTATTCAGATATTAGTAATAAGCTATCTGTAGTAATGTGATTTTTGTTGATTTGTATGCCATTTGTAATTTTGTTATCTGTAATACCTGTAGCTGCGAATATTATGTTGCCCGCTGCTAAATCATTTTTATAGTATTTTTTGTTTATATCTTGGATCCCGCATTTTTTAGCGTAGTCAATTTCATATTGATTTTTATAATTTAACCTAGTGCAGATTTGGCCTCCCAGTACTTGCAGAGCTGCAGCTGCAATCACTGCTTCTGGTGCTCCTCCTGTACCTATGTACATATCAGCGTATGATGATGTAGTACTGATGATACCTATTATATCTCCATCATCTATTAACATCACCTTAGCACCTAGTTCTAGGATTTTTGCTATCAATTCTTCATGCCTTGGTCTATTTAGCACTATTGCTGTTAGATCACTGATATTAGATTTCTTAGCTTTTGCTAAATTATATAAATTTTCCTTAACTGAGATATCAAGATCTAGTATTTGTTCATGAAAGTTAAATCCTGTTGCTATTTTATCCATATATATATCAGGTGCTTTTAAAAAATTTCCTGATTCTGCTGCAGCTATTACAGAAATTGCTCCATCTTTGCCTTTAGATAATAAATCAGTGCCATCTATGGGGTCTACAGCTATATCCATCTTTTTCCCTTTACTATCTTTTTTACCTATTTTTTCTCCGATATATAACATTGGTGCATTATCTCTTTCTCCTTCGCCTATCACCACATTTCCCCTGATATCAATTTCATTAAGAGAAGGTCTCATTATATTGACAGCTTCTTGGTCTGCTCCGTTATTATTCTGTTTACCAAAATATTTATAGGCTGCTATAGCAGTTTTTTCTGTAGTTTTTATTAATCCAAAAATAATTTCAAAATTCATAATTTATACTTTATCTAATGTAGTAATTTTATTTATAAAATCCTTTTCAAATTCTTTAAGTAATGTGTTGGCTCTTTTAATTACTGATTGTGGTAACCCTGCTAATTCTGCTACATGTATTCCGTAAGACTTACTGGTTGATCCTTTAATTATTTTGTGCAAAAAAATAATTTTATTTTGTTCTTCATGTATAGAAGTCGTATAATTCGTGATCGAATGTAAGGAGTTTTGCATATCTATTAATTCGTGGTAATGGGTAGCAAAGAGGCATCTGGATTGCAGAGCATTGTGTATATATTCTATTATTGACCATGCGATTGATACCCCATCATAGGTAGAAGTGCCACGACCTACTTCATCTAGTATTATCAATGATTTTTTTGTAGATTGAGATAAAATTGCAGATGTTTCAAGCATTTCTATCATAAAGGTTGATTCTCCTTTTGCTAAATTGTCAGAAGATCCTATACGAGTAAATATTTTATCTATAATACCTATTTCGGCAGATTTAGCTGGTACGAAGCTTCCTATATGTGCCATTATTGCTATAATAGCATTTTGTCTTAAGAAAGTGCTTTTACCAGACATATTAGGGCCAGTAATTAAACCTATTCTTTCATTTTCACATAAATTACAGTCATTAGATATAAATGAAATATTGTTTAAATTCAGTGATTTTTCAACTACAGGATGCCTTCCTTCTTGTATATGAAATATTAAATTGTTAGTTAATTTTGGCATAACGTATGAATTTTCTCTAGCGATGTGAGCGAAGTTACAGAATACATCTAGTTTGCTTAATGATCTGATTAAGTTTATGAGCTTGTTTTGGTAATAAATAAGTTCACTACAGATTGTACTATATAATTCTTGTTCTAAATTCGTTACTGAAAATTTTGCATGGATTATTTTATTTTCTAGATCCTTTAGTTCTTCTGTTACGTATCTCGCAGAATTTATTGTAGTTTGTCTATGAATAAATTTATTATCATTGATTTTATGGATATTTCTAGAAGTAATTTCGATGAATAGTCCTATTAAATTATTTCTAGATATTTTTAAACTATCTATCTTTGTATCTTCTCTATATTTTTTTTCTAAATTGCTTATATATAAGTTGCTATTATATAAAATATCATTTAACTCTTTAATTTTGGGGTGATACTCATTTTTGATAATACCTCCTTCGGTTAAGATATTTGTAGTTTCATCCTTGATAGATTGGTTAATTATATCATGTACTTCATGTGTTCCAGATAACCCTTCTATTAGTGTTTCTATGTAATGAGGAGTTTCGCCATTTCTAGTAAAAATAGTTTTAATTTTTTCACCTATAAGTATAGCATTTTTTATTATTAACAAATCCCTTGGTCTACTATGATTCATCATCAGCTTTGCAACTGCACGTTCTACATCTCCTAATTCTTTGATATAAGATCTAATATCTTGATTTAGGTTCATGTTGGAATAAAAAAAATTTGTGATATTTAATCTATCACTAATATATTTTATATTAGTTAATGGAGAAGACAAATAGCTGTATAGAAGTCTACTACCTGGTTTAGATAATGTATTGTTAATATTATAAAATAAGCTATCTTTTTTATTGCCGCTGACACTTGTATTAATTTCTAACCTATCGCGCGTAACATTATCAATACACATATATTCCTTAGTATTACAAATCTGAGGTTTTGTTATACAAGTTATATGAGATTTTTGTGTCAGAGATATATATTCTAAGATGCTGCCTATAGATATCACATTTTCATTTGTAAGATCACCTATAGCTTGTAATGAATGAATTTTATAAAAATCCAGAACTATTTTTTTGGCCTTGTTGTAAGTGAATATGCTATCTACTTGGAATGAGATATAAATTCCTAAATCTTTAATTTTTGGTATGATGCTATGTGCTGCATATTTTTCACTTAATAATATCTCTTTGGGTTTCAGTCGAGCCATTTCATGCATTATGTATTCTTGGATAACTGTAGTAACAAATATTTTATTGGTTGTTAGGTCAATGTAACATATAGAAGATTGATTATTATTAATGAATATGCTTGCCAAGTAATTTGTAGACTGATCATCAGTTAATCCATCTTCTATTATTGTACCAGGAGTAATTATGCGAGTTACTTCACGCTTTACTATTGCTTTATGGCCCGCCCGCTCTTTTGCTTCGTTAGGAGTTTCTAGTTGTTCACAAATAGCAATTTTGAAATCTTGTTCTAGTAATTTTCTAAGATAATTTTCTAAAGCATGATGCGGTATACCACACATATTTATATTTTCATTTTCAGTTTTCCCTCTTTTTGTTAGAGTAATTGAGAGTATTTTACTAGCAGTTACTGCATCTTCATAAAATAGTTCATAAAAATCTCCCATACGGTATAGTAGTAAACAATCAAGATGCTGATATTTTATATCTAAAAATTGTTTCATAACTGGCGTTGCCATAGTATAACGATATTTTTTTTTAAATGTTTCAATATCCATTTTACTTAATGCCAATATTAAATTAGAATTGTATATTCTGATTGATAGTATGACTTAGGTATATTATATCTGATCAGCGAAATCAAATTTTAAATAACAAATTTAGATAATGCCAATATAGCTCAATTTGGTAGAGCAATGCATTCGTAACGCATAGGTTTGAGGGTTCGATTCCCTCTATTGGCACCACAATAGCAAAAGTTGTTATATTAGTAGGTTTTATTATTAAGTCTTTATAGATTCTGATGATTATTTGATTTGATAAAGATTTATTTGTTGATTTTAATACTCAGTCCACTTATTGGAGCTCCAATCACTGCAGATATTTCTTCAGTATTAAATCCAGATTTCATCATGGCGATTGCTATTGCTTCTAGATCATGAGCATTTCTTTTATGAAAAATTTTATGTGATATAATATCATTATTTTTATATAATATTGTATCTTTTTTTTCTTGCATTTGAGAACTGCTTGTCTTTAATTTATGCAGAATATGTGTTTTTGTATATTTAGTATTTTCTTTACAAAATTGCATAATATTTATTAGTTCATCTTGATGCTTTTCGTATAATTCTTTTAGTAGTTCTATTTTTTTAATTTCTTGATTGAAGTTAGAGATCAATTTTTCTGTTTTAAATGAAGATTTATTGTCATATATGCTATTTAATGTCACTAAACAAAATTTTATGCATGTTATAGCAAATAACAATACATATTCGTATATATATTCAAAAGATATCGGTAATAATTCGTAATTATAGTCAGATATATACTTAAATAATACTATTCTATTAGTTGTAATTATAGTTAACAATATTATTGTTGATATTTGCCAGTTTATTACTGTACTTAACAAATATGTGCTGAATAGCAGTACTATAGCTAATAACAGGTAATTTTTAATTATAGTAACATAGAATATATTAAATGCTATCGATGTAGTAAATATTATAATATAAGATAAATGTTTTATATTAATATTTTGTATAATAATTTGCTTGTGATTGTGAAATAAAATGGCATACACCAAAATAATTAGTGATATTATAGATCCAATATATATAGATATTTGGTAAAAATAACTTAAATCTGCGTTATTAATAAATGTATTGAGTATTACAAAAAATATGGATAGTGATCCTCCAAATAAATGTTGTATATGTTGTTTTTTAACTATATTAAATAGTTTTTTATACAAGCTAATAAATAGTAATTGATAATCTAATTGAAGTATTTTTATCCAATATATATTGCCTGATTTATTATTGTTTTTTTGATTTATTTTAAGTGTAAATCTTGCAGGTGTTTTTGTTATAATGTAATGTACTATAATTGTAGCGCAGATAGTTACTAGTGCTGCTGTTGTTGAAGATTCAGTTTCATTATCTAATGCTTTAAAGATAAATATAGTAATAAAACCCAAACCCATACTAATTAATATCACTAATTTTTTAGTTCTGAATCCGAATATTGTTAATATTAAGATAGGAATTACTATTCCTACATATAGACTAACAGTTGACAATATAATCTGTAATAGATCATCTGCATATAAAGCAATTATTAACCCTAATAATCCTATAGCAATCGAAAATATTTTTGCTGCTAAAATTTTATTTTTATGGCTATTACTTGGCCAAACATCATTTGCAAAAGTTATTGCCGCAGTGTTAATCCAGGAATCAGCAGTTGACATTGACATTGATATAATAGCTATTATTATTAACCCTGGGATACCTACAATAGTAGAATATTTGTTTATTAAAATTGGTATGAGATTGTTAGATGCTAAATTATCATCATTTATTAGTAATGAAATAGGAATACTGGTTGATACTATTATACTCATTATTAAAATGATTGCTGCAATCATTGCTGCTGATCTTGCTATAGATAATTTATTTGTTAGTAATACCCTGTGTGCTACATGTGGATTGATAAGATTCGCTATTAGAAAAAAGCATGATAAGTTAAGCATATTTAAAAAAGAGCGTTCTCCTATATTGAATATTTTTTTTATGTTAAATCCTCTATATTCGGTTGTATTTAGTAATTTATTACCAGAATTATCTAGATAATAGGTACTGAGTAGGGTAATGATGACAAGCACACCAATGAATATGGCTAATTGAATAAAATCTGTGTATATTACAGCTCTTATTCCTCCTAGTGTAGAATATACAATTACCAGCATTGACGAGAATGTTATAGCGATAGAAGTATTAATTGTAGTATAATACTCAAAAACACTGCCAAACGCCCTAAATTGCGCTGCTACCATTCCTACAGAATTAATGATTATTGTGCAGGATATAATGTATCTTAGTTCTTTACCATAAATTTTATTCATGGCTTCTGCTATAGAAAGACTACCTAAAAAACTTTGCATTCTGGGTATAATAAATAGTGCACACATTATTAACCCTAAATATGTAGCAGTTATTGTTAGAGTATAGTGTAATCCTTCATTATGTATTTGATACAATGCTAAAATAAAGCTACTAGCACTCAGATATGTAGCAACTATCGTTGCTACTAGCTCCCAGAGTGTAAAATTTCTGTTACCTAAAGCAAAATAACTAAATGAATCTACTGTGGATATTTTTTTTAGTTCAGTGCAAACAATAATTACTAAGCAAGCAACGATAATTAGCACATATCCTACAATGAGCAATATGTCTGTACTGGACAATACAGCAGCTGTAATTGGTATAACCTTTATTTATATATTAGAATTATTACGTGTTCTACTCATTACACAGAACTGGTTGTAATTATAATACAACCAGATACACTAGATATAGATACATCAATTAAACTATAAATACAACAAGTTTTAATTGGAAATATCACTATCTGAAATATTTTGATCTATAAATTTTATAGCTAAATCAGCTACACTGGTGATAAAGAACTTATTCTTATACTGGTGAAACAATGATCATACAACCGTAACTAACGCTATAACGAAATTTATGAATAATTATTTTCCGTATTTTGTTGACTCCAGATACTACTTGTTATGCTTATGCTGCATCCATTGTATCTCTTAACAATTCTGTTAATTTGAGTATTATTTCTTGCTCTGGTGAATTCTCTAATATAGAAATTTCAGATGCTAAACGGTTTATAGCTATTTCATATATTGATCTCTCGCTGTAAGAGCAGTCACTCTCAACATTTTTGTACAAATCTCTAACAACTTCTGCAATTGATAACAAATCACCAGAATTGATCTTAGACTCATACTCTTGTGCTCTTCTGCTCCACATTTTGCTATTACGCTTGGGTTTTTTTTGCATTATAGCGTATACGTCATCAATTTTAGACCTCTTACACAGATTCCTCAATCCTGATTGTACAGCCTTTCCAGTAGGTATTTTGATAGTCATTTTATCTTGGGGAAATGATATCAGATACATACTTACAGACAAATCAGCAATCTTTTGGTTTTCTATTCCGACAATTTCTCCTACTCCATGAGAAGGATACACCACCTTATCTCCGACACCAAAATTTTCCATTTCTATTAACCATATTCTTTTACTGTTGATCTATCTAATTCTATTGTCACTTAATAGCAACAAACGCCAACCTCTACAAATAATCCCGGGCATTCTAACATATTTTTTAGTAAAATGGAATACCTAAACAATTTTTTTAGTCCTTTGGGATTAATATTTCTCTTTTACCATATCCTCCTGGAGCAGATAAGATATTATTTTTTTCCATTTGTTCTACTAAATTAGCAGCTCTATTGTAGCCTATTCTGAGAGAGCGTTGTATATAACTTATGGATGATTTTCTTTCATTTTTTACTATTGATACTGCTTTTTGATATAAATTGTCATCAGTGTTATCATGGTTTGAGTTGGTATCATGTTTGTCAGAATCTTCTTGTGATAATGTAATATTCGAGATATATTCAGGTTTGCCTGTAGTTCTTAAAAAGTCGGTGATATTCAATATTTCTTTATCACTGACAAAAGGGCAATGTACTCTAATAATTTTTGAACTGCTACCCATGTATAACATATCTCCCATACCTAATAATTGTTCAGCTCCTTGTTCTCCCAGTATTGTTCTACTGTCAATTTTTGAAGTCACTTTAAAACTGATACGACTCGGAAAATTTGATTTAATTATTCCAGTAATGATATCTACAGATGGTCTTTGTGTAGCCATGATTATATGGATCCCTGCTGCTCGCGCCATTTGTGCTAGCCTTTGTATAGATGCTTCTACTTCTTTTCCAGCAACAAGCATAAGATCTGCCATTTCGTCTACTATTATTACTATGAATGGAATTTTTTTCATTTCTATTTCTATATTTTCATATATAGGGTTCCCTGTATCCAGATCAAAACCAGTTTGTACTGATCTTGTTAGTACTTGGTTATTAGTTATGGCCTCTGATATTTTTTCATTGAAACTACTGATACTACGTACTCCTAGGTATGACATTATTTTGTATCGGTTTTCCATTTCTTTTGTTGCCCATTTTAAAGCTGTAATGGCCTTGTGGGATTCGGTAACTACTGGGGTTATAAGGTGTGGTATATTATCGTAGACTGATAATTCTAGCATTTTAGGGTCTATCATGATCATTTTGCACTGTTCTTTTGTGTATTTATATAGTAGTGAAATAATCATCACATTCAGTGCTACAGATTTACCAGAACCAGTCGTACCTGCAATTAATAGATGCGGCATTTTTGCTAAATCTACAATAAATGTATTACCCCCTAAGTCTTTACCTAAAATTATTGGTAATATCATATAGGGGTTTTGGAATTCTTTGCTATTAATTAATTTTTTAGTACTAAAAAAACTTCTGTAGGGATTAGGTAATTCAATACCAAGAGCATTTTTATTTGGTATTATTGCAATACGAGTTGATGCTACTGATAGAGATCTTGCAATATCATCTGATAGCCCTATAATTCTTGAGGATTTAGTACCAGGTTTGGGCTCAAATTCATAAGAAGTGACTACAGGACCCTGTTTTATATCTATTATCTTTCCTTGAATACCAAAATCTTTTAGCACTAATAGTAAGTCCTCTGATGTTTTATTAATTGCATCCGTAGTTTGTAGTTTATTATCACGTTCAGCTATTTCATCTAGCATCTCGGGGCTAGGGAGTGATTGGCTGTTTGTATCGCAACTGATATTTTGCTTTTTTCTAGAGTGATCCCGCCGTTTTTCACTTATGTTATTACTAGTTATTTTGGCACCATTAAAATTTATTAATGACTGCTCTATGTTATAAACATTGCTTAATTTTAATATATTATTAATAAATTGATTGTGAAAAATTATTAATAAAGACTTTAATAAAATTTTAGGAATAATTATTATTAAGGTATAACATTTATATAAGTAATTTGAAAAATTGATATTTAATATAAATATTGGTAGTAAATTAATAATTATTATTTCTGATATCAAATAGTAGATGTTATAAGAATATTTTAAGTGAGATGATAATAAGAGGCCTATAGCACCTTCATTGCCTGAGGGTAGTGACTTAATGTTAAAATATTTAGTAAAAATATGGCTATATCTACCTAAGATAAAGGATAAGAAAATCATTAATATGATAATGGAAATTAGCCTTAATGTGCTTACCTTAATTGTATTACAAAAGAGTATACGATATGACGTAATTGCTAGTAATATTGGCAGTATAAATGCAGCTAATCCGAATAATTGATATAATATATCTGCAATATATGCTCCAAAAATTCCTAGTAGATTTTGTGTGATATTGTTTGTAGAGACATCTAAAGAGTTATCACTTGGGTTATATGAATATAATGACGTGATTACGGCTAATGATAAAAATAGTAAAATTAGTGATATGACTCCTCTTATTAAGAAGTGATTATTTTTAAAACTCATCTAGTAACTACAAATAAGAAACATACAACCCTTGCATTTAACTTTTTAATGCAGTTTTATAACTTTATTTTTCATCAATTAGTTAGTGACTTTTTGTATTGATATTTACTGCATGTAGACTCATCCCTAGAGACTCCTTCAGTGCAGACTGTACTAATCTATGTTGCTGCAAAATTGTCATATTTTCAAATATTTTATCTATTACTGTAATAGAATAGTGGTTTCTATCACCTACAAAATCCTCTACGCTGATCTTAGCCGTAGGGAAGTTTAACTTTAATATATTAACTAAATCTTCTTTAGAGATACTCATAAAACAAGCACATAAGCACGTTATAATCAATTTAAATTATACCAGAAAGGTACCAACCAAATGGTACATCATTCACTTATAGTTTGCAAACTAAATTAATTTTAATATAACTATAAACACTTTGTTTACACTTGTATTATACTATAAGCTGTATCAATTGACAAATAAAACACTATAAAGATCTTATGATAAGCTATTGTTTTTTCCTGTAGCATCAAATTTATGCAATGTTTTATTCCACTTAAAAGGGAAGTATATGCATTCTATTAATGCTTTATAGGCAGCAATACTATGCAATATAAAATACACAGGCCATAGGAGAATTGTTATAGATTTTTTTATCCAGTTTCCTTTATACATATCTTTTACTACAACAAATGCTGAGATATAAAAATAAGATAGAGTCAGCAATATATTGATATTGCATAAAGAATTAATAAATTTATTTTGCTTATCTACAATAATTGAAAATATTATAAACATTGGCATTGTAATAAAACAATATGTGCTGCAGCCTATAAATACGTATATAGAAATAATTTCTAAAACAGATAATTTTTTATATTCGCTAGCATTAATTATAAAGATACATAATGTTTGGATAAAACCCTTAATCCACCTGCTTCTTTGTGTGAGCCAATTTTTTATTTGAAAGGGAGCTTCTTCAAATGTAGTTGTATCGGTAGTAACATGAGTTTTATATCCCTTCGCGTATAACCTGAGCCCTATATCTGCATCTTCAGTAACGTTATATGAATCCCAGCCACCAATTTTTCTTAATACAAATGTTTTAAAATGGTTACTCGTACCGCCCAATGGTATTGGTAAGTTAAGTATATTTAAGCCTTTTATTAAATACTGAAACCATAAGCTGTATTCTAAATTCAGGAATCTTGTTAATAAATTTTGATCATAATTGTAAAAATTTAGTTTTGTTTGTACACATACATGTTGATTGTCCAATTTATTAAAAATATCCAATACAGTAAGTAATTGGTTGGGATCAGGTATATCATCTGCATCATATATAACCAGATATTCTCCAATAACATAATCCATTACATAATTCAGTGCTTTTGGTTTAGTTCTAGGAAAACTTTTGGGTACTTTAATAACCTGTATATATTTTGGTATGTTTAATATTGCTAAAGCTTTAATCATAGAATGATCATCTGATTCAATGATAAATTTTATATCTAATCTGTCTGTAGGATAATTTAGTTTCATTACTGATTTTATAATAGACTGTATAATTTCTGTTTCTTTATACATAGGGATCAGTATTGTATATACTGGAAAATATTTTTTTGTATTAAAAATATTCATAACTGTTGGACTTGGTATAACAGGACTTATTTGCTTATGCTTGATATCATTTATATATTTTTTTCTTTTATGAAAATATGATTTTTGAAAAATTGTTATATTAAATATGTTATTTACTAAAAATAATAAATTACTCGCTAAAAATAATGTGTAACTAAAGTAATATGTGATTGAAATAAATAATATTGTATTGGCAGTTAATGTTCTGAAAAAATTTATATTTTTTGCTGTAGCATTATCAGATATAAAATCCAGTAAATATTTGCTTTTAAGTGTACCAAAATATTCAAATTGATTTTCTAATAAGATTGTTAAGTCATTCTTTCTTATTAAAAATATTTGACCAGATCTGCTATCCAGATTTTTTATATATCTGATATTATTTATTAGATATATAATAGTATTATCATGTGTCTTACAAATGCAAAACCCTCTCGAATAGTATTCGTTTAATTTATCGAAATGCACTGCTTGAACCTCTAAGGATGATTTATTAAAATCTAAAAATTGATATTTTTTTATTATCTGTTCAAGTATTGCTTCATTGTCAATTGGATATCTCTCTAAAAAACTAAAAATACAAAATTCATTTTGTGAATATGTTTCATTTATATTTAGTAATATATCATTAGGCACTAATCTACTATGGAACACAATGTTCATGACATATTGTTCTATATTTTTATTTTTTAACATTTCATTATTATATGATATAATCTCTGTGTTTGGTCTGTAAGATGTATTGAAGGTTACTATACGGGAGTGAAATGCATTTTACAATACAAATATGGCAGTATATTCTTTCTATAAATTAAAAATATGTTCGACATTTGGTATGAGTAAACAGGTCAAATTAAAATTGCTCAGTGTACTTGGGTCAGATATTGTTATGGTTGCTGATAAAATTGTTATTCCTGGAGAAAAGGGGGAGTTTTCTGTATTATATGGGCACGCTAATTTTGTAGCTAAGCTCAAGATAGGTGTAGTAAGGGCTATGCAAGGTATTATCTGTCATAATCACTTTATATATAATGGTATTGCTACTGTTAATCAGGGTTCTGTTACTATAATAAGTGAGTTCATACGTGATCTACAAAAGAGTAATGTTAATGATATTAAGAATCACATAATGACTCTTAAGGATGATTTGGCTTCAGCAAAGGATGATAGTATAGATAAAACCATTATTCTAGAAGAAATTATGCAGTATGAATCTTTCTTGGATACTATTTGTACAATTTAGAGTTTTATAACCTGGATATAACATTTATAATGTTTATATTGATATCATAAATATTAATTTAAGCCGGAGAAGTGGTAGGTAAGCATTTAGATATTAGATGTTCCTCCACACTTTATAGAAATTGAGAAAATCACCCAAATCAAATATCAGTAAAAAAGCTGATGTGTGCTATCGAGATTTGCTATAAAATTTATAGTTACTAAATAAATAGTATGATAATACCATATCTAATTAACTAGATTTTAAACTTGGACTAAATTAGGTGATAAATAAAAAAAAATATTTTACCATATTTATATATGGTGTGTTTAGCGGATTCACATTAATGATCACTGGTAATACTTTAAACTTCTGGTTAACTTGTGTTGATATTGATATAAAATCTATAGGGTTGATTTCAATCATTACTTTACCTTATGCAGTAAGTTTTATTTGGGCTCCTATTCTTGATAGAATCAGAATTGAATATTTAGATTATGTATATAAAAATCATTATGTGAGATGGTTATTAGTTATCGCTGTGTGTTTAACTTTTACTATATTAATTATCAGTTATTTAGATCCTCAGCATAATATTTATGAATTCGCATTTGCAGCATTTTTAGTAGCATTTTTTTCATCTACTAAGGATATTATATTGAATACTTTAAGAAGTATTCTTGTACATAAACAATATCAACTAAAGATATCTGGCATTTATATATTTGGGTATAGAGTAGGTATGATATTATCAGGTTCTGGTGCAATATATCTCTCTTCTAGTATCTCATGGTTTTTTATATATAAAATATTTACTATTGCCAATATAATATTTTCTATTATTGTTATCTTTCTTTCAAAAGATATTGAATGTAAATTTCAGCATTTTACTGAAAATTCTTATGCTGAGCACAAAGAGGTTTTTTTTTTAAAAATATATCAATTTTGTACTACATGCATTAATTCTTTTACTAGAAAAAAAAATATGTTATACGTTTTGCTAATAATATTCTTGTATCGTTTACCAGATAATTTAATTGGAGTTGTACTAAATAAGTTTTTCTATCATGAATTGGGGTACTCAATATCAGAAATTGCGATTTTTGGTAAGTTCTATGCCGTAATAGGAGTGATTATAGGAGGGTTAATCGCATCAAGCATGATAAAGAAATCTAGTATAAAAAATGCATTGTTAAGATTTGGTATGGTACACACTTTGAGCCACTTGTTATTAATAATACAGCATATGTTAGGTAAAAATTTGTTGATTTATCTTATACTGGTAACTAGTGAGAGTATAACGAGTGGTATGGCAATGTGCGCTTATATAGCTTATATCACTTCTATGTGTAGCGGTAGATTTGTTGCTACTCAAAGCGCGTTTCTTTTCTCTTTTATGGGGTTATCCAGATCTATCGTTCCTACAGTTACTGGTTATATTTTAGTAGCAACTGGGTGGCGGGTATTTTATTTATTAATGATGTTGCTTGCTATCCCTAGTTTACTTATTATAAAATGCAAAGTGCAAGAGTGATATAAAATATGATAGTTAGTAATTCTTATCTGATGAATGTCGTTATTATTGTTCTTTATTTCTTGTTTTTGGTGTCTATAGGGTGGTATTTTAGTACTAAAACCAAAACCTTTAAGCATTTTATACAGAGCGATGCTCATAGCCATATATTTTTACTAACTGCTGTAATATTCACTTCTTCTATAGGAGGTGGTACGATAATTGGTATATCGGAAAAGATTTGTTCTGGTCATATAGAGTATAGTTATGCATCTATGATGGTTATCATAATAGATATAGTCATAGCTCAGTATCTATTACCAAGACTTATAAAATACAAGGGTTGTGAAACTATTGGAGATATTGTTTATTTACACTATGGTAATGCTGGCAGATTTATTGCTGGTTTATCATCAATAGTGATCTCTATTGGATTAATATCAGCTCAATTAAATGTAGCAGGTAAAGTACTTCAGTATATTTTTAATATCAATAACATGCAAGCAGTAATTCTTAGTGCTTTGATGATAGTTATTTACACCACATTAGGAGGATTTAAATCTATATTATTTTCAAATCAAATACAATTTGTTGCCATTATACTCTCCATACCAATATTGCTATTTTATGAAGTAAAATTTATTGGTATAAGTGAGTTTTATACTAAATTCCATAGTTTATTACATTCATTAAATACTGAATCGGAAAAAAATATAGTTTATAGTACTTTATTTGTATTACTAAGTTTTACTGTTATGAATTTATTGCCTAATTTTGTACAAAGAGCATTAATAGCAAGTGATTACAAGAAAACTCAGCTAGCTATATATATAAAATCATTGGTGTATTTTCTATTTTTATTAATAATTATTGTCAATAGTATTGCATCTATGCTCATATCTCCTAAGGTTGAAGGAATTTTTATTTTACATAAGATGATTGATATTTTATTGCCAACATTTATACAGTCAATAGTGATCATTGGTATATTTGCTGCTGTTACTTCTACAGCAGATTCAGATATAAATATTACTTCAATTGTATTAGTGAAAGATTTTTTGATACCTATGTTTAATATAAATAATCAGTTCATTTTACTAATTTTAGTTAGAATATTTAGTGTATTTGTTGGTGTTATATCAATAATTATTGCTATCAGATTTACCTATGTAATTGATCTAGTTTTACTATTCTCTGGATTTTGGGGGCCAGTCATACTACCAGTGCTCATTCTTTTGCTATTTGGTATAGTTGTTCCTAAATTGGTATTAGCAATTGCCGTTATTGTAGGTATTGTAGCATTTATCTATTGGGAGTTTATATTATCTTGTACAATACCGTTAACCGGAGCATTTGTTGGTACTATATTAAATTTTTTGGTTTTGATACTGTATCAAGCTGCTGTACAGATTATACAAAAATTCAAAAATCTAAGTCATAAAAAAACATTCTAATTTTTTGTAATTTTAACACTGTTGAAAATATTTTTTAACTAACACTGATGCTGATATCATTAACATTAAGCATAATTAGGTGTACAATAAACTGGTTGGTGATAAATTTTAACGGTATATGATTATGCAGTGGTTGTTAGCAGTTGTTTTTTGCATTAACATACTATCTTGTGTTCCTGGCCCTCCGCAGGAATTAAAGAGCCCCTGTGTAGCTGCAGATAGTTTTGATTTATTTGGTGGGTCTTTAAGTTTAGATTTAAGTGTACCCTGTATAAGATATCCTGTTAATGATAAGCATTTGTATCCTAAGTTTGTATATAAGAATACTGTTTAAATATTGATTGATTAGTGTTTTCTCTAGGACTGATTACCGTTACATTGGGATATCTGGATTGGTAGCTTTGTAGAACAGATACTGAATGTTGTTTACATAGCATGTGATTGTTTGTGTTTCCTAATCTTTTTTACCATTTAATTCAATTACTGCAAAGCTGATTAGGTATAGTATATCTTCTACAGATGCTCCTATGGGGACTATCTGTACTGAGTGTGCGAATCCGTTTAGCATAGGCCCTATAAAATTGCCTTTACCTACTTCTGAAAGTAAATGTGTAGAGATAGCTGCTGAGTGTAATCCTGGCATAATTAATATATTTGCAGGTCCGGTTAATCTACAAAATGGATATAGCTTTTGGAGATTGCTGTTTAATGCTACATGTACTGTCATATCGCCATCATATTCAAAATCTAAATTCATGGTATCGAGTTTTTTTATGGCTTTAGTAATTCTTTCATTATCGTGACATTTAGGATTACCAAAATTTGAAAATGAAAGCATTGCAACTCTGGGCTTACGGTTCATTATTTTTGATAATTCAGCTGTTTGTAAAGTTATATCTACTAGATTGTCTACATCAAGAATTTCTGACTCTATATTATCTGCAATAATCACTTGATGATGTTTAGAGATCATGATGGAGTACCCAATAATTTTATGATCTTTTTTTACAGATATAACTTTTTTTATATCATTTAAACTATCGTAGTAATTTTTAGTACTACCAGTAATCATAAGATCTGCATCTCCACATGCCAGCATGCAAGATGCAAATACATCTCTATCATGAGTTACAATTCTTGCGCAGTCTCTATATAGATATCCTTTTCTCTGTAATTTTTTATATAGATATTCAATATATTTAGACAAATTACTATTGATAGCGGCATTGGTAATAGTAATATTTTTTAAATTTGTATCTTCACCTATTTTATGTAAAATCGGTAGTATTTTGCTTTCTCTTCCAACTAATATGGGTATCCCGTATTGCCTATCACGCACTACAATGGCGGCTTTAATTATTTCTTCTTCTTCACCTTCTGCAAATAATATCTTTTTAGGATTATTGCTGTGAATTTGATCAAAAAAACTACTGATATAGTGATAAGATGGATTTAGCCTGCCTGCTAAGTCAATTTCATATTGTTTTAGATCTAAATCTTTAATCTGAGCGGTACCACTTTCAATAGCGGCTTTAGCTACAGCAACAGGTATCTTTGTGATGAGTCTTGGATCAAATGGGACAGGAATTATATAATCAACTCCAAAATATTTTTTAGAATCGCCATAAGCTTTGTATATTTCTTGCGGGACAGCCTCTCTTGCTAATTGTGCTAATGACATAACAGCGGCTATTTTCATATCCATGTTAATAGACTTAGCTCTTACATCGAGAGCTCCTCTAAAAATATATGGAAATCCCATAAGATTATTTATTTGATTGCTATAATCAGACCTACCTGTAGCAATTATCGCATCACATCTGGTAGATTTTATATCTTCAGGAGTGATTTCTGGATCAGGATTAGCCATAGCAAATATTATAGGATTATCAGCCATAGACTTTACCATTGGTTTGGTTACAGCTCCTTTAGTAGATAACCCTAGCAACACATCACAACCTTGCATTGCTTCTTCTAAAGTTTTAGATTGTGTTACTGCGTTCGCTCGAGATTCTTTCCAAGGATTCATATTTTCTTTTCTGCCTTTATATATTACAGAATGGCTATCACATAAGATTATATTATTTTTGTTAGCTCCAAGTGCTTGAATTAAGTCAAAACATGCGATAGCTGCTGCTCCTGCACCATTAATGACTATTTTGGTGTTCAATAATTCACGATTTGTCAAATATAAGGCATTTATTAACCCTGCTGCTACAATAATGGCAGTACCGTGTTGATCATCGTGAAATACCGGTATATTCATGAGTTTGCTAAGCTTTTCTTCAATTATAAAACATTCCGGAGCTTTTATATCCTCAAGATTAATCCCCCCCCAGGTATCCCCTAGATATTTGATTACATTAATAAATTTATCTGGATCGTTGGTATTTACTTCAAGATCATATGCATCGATATCGGCAAATTGTTTGAATAATATTGCCTTACCTTCCATTACGGGTTTAGCTGCTGCAGCTCCAAGATTTCCTAGCCCCAGTACTGCACTGCCGTTAGAAATAACTGCAACTGTGTTACCTTTTGAAGTATATTTATATATGTTATCTATGTCTTTTTTAATTTCTAAACATGGTGCTGCAACTCCAGGTGAGTATGCATAAGATAAGTCTTCTTGTGTAAGAACAGGCTTAGTAACTTTTAAAGCTATTTTACCTGGTGTATCATATTGGTGATACCTAAGTGCATCATTATATTCTTTATCATTTTTACTATTATTACTCATTTTATTTTTTACTCAGTTAATTAATAAATTATTTTTTATATTACTTAAGTCAATATTTTGGAAAATACCAGTTTCTAGCCACAATATTTTACACATAACCTCATATTGAGGATATAGTGAAGATATCACATTATAGTAGAAACTTATTTGCTCAATGTATTTCATTGGTATTGGTTTGTTTCTATACAATGAGACATTATCTGATTTATAATCTATTATTGTAATGATGTTACCATCGAATACCGCCAGATCTATTCTACCTAGTTTAATTTTATCGTTTTCGACGCTTCCTACATTTAATTCACAATGAGGATTTTTGTTAATAAATTTTTGAAGTTCTCCCTTATCGATAATATTATTGATAGCAATTTTGAGTTTTGTTAGCCAATTTTCATCTAAACTATTCGTTAATGGATGTTGTGTTGAATGTTTTAAGGAATTATTTCTTACTGCATCTTCAATGATTTTATGAAAAATCATACCAAATTTTACAGAGTGGTTCATCGGATTAGGAGCATAGCTGATGTTAGCAATTTTTGTTTTAATATCTGCAGTATTTCTGTTCTCTACTGTAGTATTACTGTAGAGATTCACTAATATATCATCTGGTGAATTATGTATTTTTTCATTAGATAGATTATCATAATGGACTGTAGCGGTATCTTTTTGATGATTTTTAAGATCTCCTATAGCGTTTCTTATTAAGCTATACCATGAATATTCATGCGGTGGTAAATTATTATTAGATAATCCGCAGATTACTAAATAGTCGGATGCTCTGGTTAATGCTACGTACAATAATCTATTGTATTCCCTTATCATTTTTATGTTGATTTCCTTTTTAAGTTCTTGGTATGAGAATGGAATATTGATTACATTTTGGCAGGCAATTAGGCTATTTTCATCCTCTACAAAGAGTAATTTTGAAGATAATTTAGCAATGGTTGTTGTATCGCATAATATTACAAATGGTGCTTCTAGGCCTTTTGCTGCGTGTACAGTCATTATTCTGACTTTATCACTTATTGTTTTGGGTTGTTTAATTTCAATATCTTCGTTTTCTAACCAGGTTATGAATCCATTTAATGAAGTATTGAATTTCTTGTTATATTCATAATTTAGGTATATTAGCTCATTTAATATATCATTAATGCCTTCACCGAATGATAGAACAAAGTTAATCCTATATTGTAATATATCTAATATGTAGTAGAATAAATTATCTGTTATTACATTATTATGTATGGTATTAAACCTATTGAGTATATTATACAGGCTATGTAAGATGTTTTTGTAGTGATTATTAAAATTGGTTTTCTCTATATTTTTCATAGAGTTCTGGATGTATTGCCAAATTTTTTGATTTTGTGTGTTATTCTGTAACAGGGTTTGAATTTCTGCATCATTTAAGGAGAAAATAGGTGATTTCATTAATCCTACCAAGTTTAAATCATTAAAAGGATTAATGACGAATTTTGCTATACTTAATAAGTCTTGAATAGCTAGGTTATTGATTAGTAGCATTCTATCCAAAATTTCTACTTCTATCCCATAAGATCTAATAGAATTCAGTAGTTCTAATACGAACTCATCCCTTTTTCTGAACAAGATCATAAAATCTTTGGCAGTGATTGTTGTACCAGTTGATTGTACTATTATTTTACTTTCGAGTTTATTGAGTATAAATTTTGCAATATCATTGGCTAGTTTTTTTTTATTATCTTCTAGAATAGCATTTTTTGTTATGCCTATTATAGGCCAAAAAAGCTCTGGTGATTTTTCATTTTTATGTAGTTCCCAACATTCTATTACTGCTTTGCAATCTTTACGAACTGAAGCAATATTATTATCAAAGTTAGTATTGAAACAATTGTAGTATTTTTGTACAAAAGAGAATACTCTGTTTACTAAATCTATTATTTCTTGGGATGACCTATAGGATATTTTTAAATCTATTTGTAACAATGTTGTTTTTGTTGAAGAAAATTTTTTGGTAAATAAATCCTTCATTTTATTATAAAATTCTACATTTGCTCCCTGAAAGCTGAATATTGATTGTTTTTCATCTCCTACGATAAATATGGTTTTGTGATTATTGCCGGTGTTTTCAGAGTATATATTTTCTACCAGGTAACTGATTATATCCCATTGTTCAATGCTTGTATCTTGTGCTTCATCTAGTAGTATATGATCTATAGACATATCAAGTTTATTTAGTATCCAATCCTTTGTTTCTACTTGTTTGAGTGCTTCCTTAGTCTTAATTACAAGATCATCATAATCCAATAAACCTCTAACATTTTTGTATTGTTGATATAATTTAATGACATTATTAGCGAAATAGATAATTATTTTTGAATATATTATAATGTGCTTGGTCTTTCTTTTTTGTTCTATGTCATATACTATGTCCTGTAAAGATTGTAGATGTTTTTTTAGTCCAGGATTTTTTTTATATTCAACTTGATTAACTATATTTTTCTTTTTTTCTCCTTTAGAAGTCAAAAAAAATGATAAGATATTTTTAATGTTAATATCTTGTACATAATGTAATAGCGTGCTGTCCTGTAGCAGGATTGACATCTCTTTTTCTGTTTCTGTACAAAGATTTAACTCATACAGCATTTCACTTATTTCTTGATTACTGTAATTTGGGATATCGCATTGTAGAATTTTTGTCCTATTTTGTATAATTTCATCAAATATTTCACTAATAGTGACTTCATGAAAATTTTCTATTAGATATTTGTTAATTATTTTGAGATGTGAAGATTTTAATAATTCCTTTCTTAGATCTAATATGATTTGCTTGACTTCTTTTTGATCAATGATCCCAAAATTAGGAGCAATAGATGCTTCAATTGGAAATTGTCGCAATATTTGCTGGCAAAATGAATGAATAGTACAAATTTTTAAGGAATTGTTCGGATTTAAGTATTGATTATATAAATTTTTAGCATTGTCAATTTCTAGATTAGAGGGATCATACCCTAGATCATTCAAGATTTTTAATCTTAATTTTTCTTCTTCTATATTACACCAAGCATGTAATTTTCGGTTAATCCTGTTTCGTATTTCATTTACAGCATTATTGGTGAATGTAATACATAAAATTTTATTAAAGTTATTATATTTTAATAAAATTCTTAGAACTCTGTCTATCAATATTTTAGTTTTACCGGTACCAGCGGATGCATTAACCCAGACATTCTTTTCTGGGTCTGTTGCTAGTATTTGAGCATGATTTTTCATAGGCAGCTAATTTTAGTTGATAGCAGCAATAATTGTTTATATATAACTAATGTTCGATCCAATCTATACTACAAATGGTGGATAATAAAATTGCAGAAACTAAGTATGGATCTGAATTTGCTCCTGGTCTTCTGTCTTCAATATAACGAACCACATTATTATTAGATAATTTTGATGGAATTCTTATAGAGCTTGATCTGTCACCTGTATTTGATGTAAAATCATTCATTGAAGAAGTTTCATTACTACCTGTGAGTCTTTCTTCTAGTTTATTTCCATACAGTGATATGTGTAATTCATGCTTCTTGGATAATAAATTTATAGCATCATCTAGTGCTTTTGTAGATGTATCAATTTTTCTCATATCTTTAGTTGATAAGTTTGCATGCATTCCGGAGCCATTCCAATTGCCTTTGATTAGCTTGTTCTCGATAGATATTCTTAGATTAAAATCTTCACTAATCCTGTATAGTAACCAACGAGCCATCCATAAATGGTCTGATACATTGATAGGATTAACATTCTCTTTTTCATTATATCTATAACCCACCTGAAATTCCCATTGTCCTAGCATTACCTCAGCATTCATACCTGAATATAGGATGCCTGATTTTAAGCATAATTCTTGGTGTAATTTAGCTATATTTCTTCCAGCGACTGTGTTAGTTCCTACTCCACAATAATACGGGCCTTGTGGTGCTGGGAACCCATTATCTGGCCATCCTACAGGGTTATTATTCTCTAATATTATATATTCTTGTTCGAACCCTATCCATGGATCAAAATGCTCAGCAGATTTTGATAATATTTCTCTCAATTTTCTCCTATTATTTGTAGGATGCGCTGTGTGGTTAGCATGAAATACTTCGCATAATACCAAATAGCCATCTTCTCCTTCTAATGGATTATGTACAAAATTTACTGGGTGTAAAACACAATCAGAAGAATTGATATCAGCTTGATTAGTAGAAGAACCATCAAACCTGCATAATGGAAAATCTGCAATGTTAGGATCTTCAGGTAAATTTACTATCTTAGTTTTTGATCTAAGATTTTGTACTGGCTGATTGCCATCTATCCATATATATTCGGCTGTTTCTAGGTGCTTCATCTTTCTTGCTTATTTATTATTCGTATATTTATTTACTTAATAACTAGCTTGGATTATATATAGGATTATTTTATTGATCAATAAAATACTGTCCATCTATTGATTACACGAGAATTTTTGTTTATAATGCATTGTTATTTCGTCTCAGTTGACTGAGTTACATAACTAGTTATATATTTTATATGATTTTTGAATATACACTCTCAATTATTAAACCAGATATTACTAAGCGCAATTTGATAGGTCTGGTAATTGCAGATTTAGAGTCAGTAGGGCTAAAAATTGTAGCACAGCGTATGTTGCTTTTATCTAAAGTCCAGGCTGAAGCATTCTACATGGAACATAACAATAGTAGTTTTTTCGGTGATTTGGTAGAATACATGATATCAGGTCCTGTAGTTGTTCAGGTACTTCAGGGTGAGAATGCTATATATAAAAATAGAAAAATAATGGGTGCTACTGATCCTGTAAAGGCAGCTGAAGGTACAATAAGACAGAAATTTGCCCAGAATATACAGGCTAATAGTATTCATGGTTCCGATAGCACAATAAGTGCTGCTAGGGAAATAGATTTTTTCTTTAAACAACATGAAATATTGGAATAAAAATGTTTCAAACAAGATCTAATTATGATGTGGTAGTAGTAGGGGGAGGACATGCAGGTTGTGAGGCGGCTTCAGCTTCAGCCAGGTTAGGAGTGGAGACTTTGCTGATTACTTTGCATCAGAGTGATGTTGGTGCTATGTCTTGCAACCCCTCTATAGGTGGTATAGGTAAGGGAACTCTAGTAAAGGAGATAGATGCTCTTGATGGACTAATGGCAAAAACTATAGATAAATCTGGGATACATTACAAAATGTTAAATGAAAGTAAAGGGCCAGCAGTTTGGGGGCCTAGGGCTCAGGCTGATAGAGATTTATACAAAATTAATATGTGTCACAATCTTTTGAATCATGACAATGTTCAGTTGATGTTTGATGCTGTTGAAGAATTAGTTATCTCCAATAATAAGATTATTGCAATAGTTACTAGGAGTAATGGAACAATCTGTTGTAAAAAACTAATTTTAACTACAGGGACTTTTTTGTCCGCAGTTATACATATAGGCCGTGAGCAGATATTACAATCTAAGTCTGGAGAAAAAGCTGAGTGTAAAATTTCTAAGAAGTTAACTCAATCTGGGCTAGAGGTAAAAAGATTAAAAACTGGTACTCCACCAAGGTTAGAAGCAAAAACTATAGATTATAGTAAGTTAATCGTTCAACCAGGGGATTCTGTACCTAGGCCATTCTCAATGATGACTGGAAAAATACTATTGCCTCAAATTGAATGTTTTATCACTCATACAAATAAAGAGACGCACAATATTATCAAAGATCATTTAACAGAATCCGCAATTTATTCTGGGGCTATATCTTCTGTAGGGCCTAGATATTGTCCATCTATTGAAGATAAAATTGTTAAGTTTAGTAACAAATTATCCCACCAAATTTTTCTTGAACCAGAAGGATTAGGCAATCCTGTTGTTTACCCCAATGGAATCTCTAATTCATTACCTGAAGATATTCAGATAAAATTTCTTCGCAGTATCCAAGGATTAGAAAATGTAAAATTATTAAAACCAGGGTATGCTATAGAATATAATTATATAAATCCCAAAGAGTTATATAACACATTAGAAACTCAGAAAATTCAGAATTTATACCTTGCAGGACAAATTAATGGTACCACAGGTTACGAAGAAGCAGCAGCGCAAGGGTTAATGGCTGGAGTAAATGCTGCTCTAAAGATATTAAAGCGAGATCCATTTATTTTGACAAGATCTGATGCTTACATTGGGGTTATGATAGATGACTTGATAACTTTAGGTGTTTCTGAGCCCTATAGAATGTTTACCTCTAGATCAGAATATAGGTTGAGTATAAGAGCAGATAATGCGGATATAAGGTTAACAAATAAGGGAATCAATATAGGGCTTATAGGTACAAAACGTAGAAATAATTTCAGTAAAAAAAATAAAGAAATTAATGAAATAACAAAATTAGTGCTATCTCTTAATATTACTTGTAATAGCCTATTGAAACAAGGTATATATTTTACTCAAGATGGTAAAAGTAAAAATGCATTTCAGCTTTTAGGCATGAAGGATGTTGGTATAGAAAAAACCATGAAACTATTTCCAGAGTTAAAAAAAGTTAATAGGCATTACATAGAATATTTATCAATAGAATCGAAATATTCTAGTTATTTAAATCATCAATCAAAGGAAATTAATTTACTACAAAAAGAAGAATCTCAAGTGATACCAAATGATATTAATTACCGTTGTATTGATACATTATCATTAGAAACTAAAGAAAAATTATTGCAATATAATCCTCAGACAGTAGGTGAAGCAAAGAGAATCCCTGGTATTACACCAGCAGCTTTAATTGCCTTGATCATCTCTATAAAAAACTATAAACACTTTAAATAGAAGTGTAATGTTTAATAATTTAGGTGTTTCACGTGAAACATTTATGAGATTGAAGGAATATCAAAAATTGTTGTTAAAGTGGAATAGGGCTATTAATTTAGTATCTAAACATGATCAACAGTTTTTGTGGGATAGGCATATTTTAGATTCTTTACAATTAATAAAATTTATAGATAACCTCGATATTCACTTGGTTGATCTAGGTTCAGGAGCAGGATTCCCTGGGATGGTTTTATCTATAGCAGGGGTCAAAAACGTTACTTTAATAGAATCTAATGTGAAAAAATGTTCTTTTTTACTATATGTATCAAAATTATCTCAGAATAATATAAAGATATTGAATCAATTTATTACTTCACGTGATATTATGTTTTGTGATATTCTAACTTCAAGAGGTTATGGTAGTATCCAAAAAATTCTTGATACTACCAGAAGTTTCACTATAAAATATAAAATATTATTGAATAAATCTAAAAAATGTATGGATGAAATATTGATAACAAAAAAAACTTGGCAATTTGATTACAATATTTATCAGAGTCTTACTTCAGATTCTGGGAATATATTGGAAATAGAGAATATCTCACCATTATTATGAGACCTAAAATTGTATCTGTAGTGAATCAAAAAGGAGGTGTAGGTAAAACTACAACAGCAGTGAATTTATCTGCTATATTTGCTATAATGGAAAAAAAAGTGTTATTAGTTGATCTAGATGCTCAGGCTAATAGTAGTAGTGGATTGGGGATTAAACAATCTGATAGAAAGATTACTTCGTATCAGTTATTGAAGGGGTTGAATACGGTAGAAGAAGCTACACTAAAGACAGAAATTCCTGATCTGGAAATGGTGCCAGCAAATGTTCATCTCTCAGCAATAGATATTGAAATTTCTGCTGTAAAAGATCGTGAAAAAATACTGCAACGAGCACTTGTCTCAGTATATGATAAATATCAGTATATTTTAATAGATTGTCCTCCATCTTTAAATTTGTTGACAATTAATGCGTTAGCAGCATCAGATGAAATTATTATCCCTATGTTGTGCGATTTTTATTCATTGGAAGGATTAGGCAATTTGTTAAAAACTGTAGATATGGTAAAAAAATGTATAAATCCTAATATTAAAATTTCGGGTATATTATTTACTATGTATGATAAAAGAAATCGCCTCACAGACTCTGTAGCAACTGAGGTGCGTTCACATTTAGGTAATACTGTATATGAAACTTCTATACCTAGAAATGTAAAACTTGCTGAAGCACCTTCTCACGGAAAGGTGGCTATTATTTATGATCATAAATCTACAGGAGCAAATGCATATGTTAATCTAGCAAAAGAGTTTTTTGCAAGAGAATCTTTAACTAAGGTTAACCACAAAATTGTAGCAGAATATGGCAAAACTTAATGTTTTAGGTAGGGGATTACACTCTTTAATTGGTGAAAAAATAGAAAGAATTGATCATAACATAATCACCAACCAGTGCTTTGTAGATATTAATGATATAGAACCAAATCTGTTGCAAGCAAGGAAATATTTTGATAAGGATAAGTTACAAGAATTAGCAAATTCTATTACAAGTAATGGCTTAATTCAACCTATTGTAGTTACAGAAGTATCTGATAAAAAATATCAAATTATTGCAGGAGAACGTAGGTACAGAGCCTGTAAGTTATTATCTATGGAAAAAATACCTGTTATAATAAAACATTTGAGCAAAAGAAATATTTATGAAATATCTCTTATTGAAAATATCCAACGTGAGAATCTTAACCCTATTGAAGAATCCGAAGGATTAAAACAGCTAATTGATGAGTTTCAGTATTCTCATGAAGAATTGGCTAATATAATAGGAAAAAGTAGAAGTTATATTTCTAACTTATTAAGATTATTAAAATTGCCAGATATGGTACAAAATTTGGTAATGCAAAAGAAAATCACTATGGGGCAAGCAAGATGTTTAATAGGATTAGATAATCCAGAAAAATTGGTACAGCGTGTGTTGAATGAAGGATTAAGCGTTAGGCAATTAGAGTCTTTAGTACAGATCAGAAAAAAAAATGATACTCATCAGAAAAAAAATTGTAATCTAGATGATATAGCCTCAAGACCCGTTGCAACCGAGAATCAGCAAGATAATGATCTATTGTTGATTACTGAGTCACTTAGTATGAAATTTAATATGAAAGTAAAATTAGATAACTCTAGTAAATGTGGTAAATTATCGTTCTACTATAGGGACTTATATGAGTTAGATGAATTATTATCAAAATTAGATAAATTAAAATAATATGAAGTTATTTCTGGATTCAACAAATATTGAAGCAATAAAACTGTATAGCAGTTACCATATATTAGATGGAGTTACTACTAATCCTTCACTATTCTCAAAAGAGAATGGTGATTTTTATGAGTTGGTTACTAATATATCTAGTGTCGTTGAAGGAGATGTAAGTGTAGAAGTACTAGCTGGAGATTACGATGATATAGTGATAGAAGGGCGCAAGATTGTATCTATAGCACCGAATATTGTAATCAAACTCCCTATAACTTGGGATGGAATAAAAGCTTGCTATTATTTTAATAATATGGGATATAAAGTGAACATGACTTTATGTTTCTCTGCGAATCAAGCATTATTAGCAGCTAAAGCTGGAGCATATTATGTATCTCCTTTTATAGGCAGGTTAAGAGATAATATGCAAGATCCAATGATATTGTTACAACAAATACGGAAAATATTTGATTATTGCAATTATTCTACAAAGATTTTAGCAGCTTCAATTAGATCTGTAGATGATGTGTATCAAACAGCTTGTTGTAAAGCTGATGTTGCTACTTTACCAGAGAAGATCTTTGCTGATATGATTAAACATGATCTTACTGATGTTGGGTTAAAAAAATTTAATTCTGATTGGCAAAAATCTCATATGAAAATATAAGGATTTTAATAAAATAATAAGGTGAATCAATGTCTTATAAATATATATTTACCATGAAGGGTTTAAGTAAAACTATTAATGGTAAATTAATCTTAAAGGAAACTTTCCTATCTTTTTTGTACGGAGCAAAAATTGGTATTATAGGCCATAATGGAGCAGGTAAATCTAGTTTGCTGAAAATTATGTCTGGGCTGGATAAAGAATATGAAGGCGAGGCTTTTGCAGCAGATGGTATTAGAATAGGATATTTTGCTCAAGAACCTAAATTGGATAATGATAAAACCGTTTTTGAAAATATTATGCAGGGGCTACAATATAAAAAACAGTTATTAGACGATTTTAATACTATCAGCAACAAATTTAGTACCGTTATTGATAGTGATGAAGTAGAGAGATTATTAGCACAGCAATCAGCGCTTCAAGAACAGATAGACATTTGTAATGCTTGGGAAATAGATCGTGAAGTAGAAATAGCAATGCAAGCGTTAAGATGTCCTGCTAAAGAATCTCTAATTCAGAATATTTCTGGTGGAGAAAAGCGTAGAGTAGCTCTATGTAAATTATTATTAGAACAACCTGATATGCTATTGCTTGATGAACCTACTAATCACCTTGATGCTGAGTCAGTTTCTTGGCTAGAAAATTACCTAAAGAATTATAAATCTACTGTGATTTCTATAACTCATGATAGATATTTTCTTGATAACGTTGCAGAGTGGATATTAGAGATCGATAGGGGAGAAACAATAGTCTGGCATTCTAATTATTCTGCGTGGTTAGAACAAAAGCATCAAAAATTATTACAGGAACAAAAAACAGATAATTTACAAAAAAAACAGATACAAAATGAACTGGAGTGGGTTAAGCAATCGGCAAAGGGTAGACAAAAAAAGAGTAAAGCAAGAATAAATGCTTATCAAGAATTAATTAATAATCAGCAAAATAGAGTTTATGATACTCCACAAATTATTATACCAAGTGGTCCAAGATTAGGAGAGCTAGTTATTGAAATACAAAATCTTAATAAAAAACTTGGTGATAAAATATTATTTTCAGATTTCAGTTGTAATATCCCCAAAGCCGCAATAGTAGGAATAGTAGGTCCAAATGGTGTAGGTAAGACTAGTTTGTTCAATATGTTGAGTGGAAGGATTAAAGCTGATTCAGGTATTATTAACATAGGGCCTACAGTTCAGTTGCAATATGTTGATCAAATGCGTGATTATCTAGATGATAATAAAACAGTATGGGAAGAAATATCAGATAGCTTGGATGTATTCGAGTTTAATAAATGTACAATAAAAACTAGATTATATTGTGCAGCATTCAATTTTAAAGGGGCAGTCCAACAAAAAAAAATTCGTGAGCTATCCGGAGGTGAAAGAAATAGAGTGCATTTAGCAAAATCACTAAGATCAAGTGCTAATGTGATACTTTTAGATGAACCTTCTAATGATCTTGATATTAGTACTTTAAGAAATTTAGAAGATGCTATACTTGAATTCCCTGGATGTATCATAGTAATCAGCCATGATAGATGGTTTTTAGATAGGATTGCTACACATATATTAGTTTTTGATACTAATTCACCTAAATTATTTGAAGGTAATTATTCTGATTATCAGAAATCGCTTAATATTACGAATAACGAAGAAGTTATAAAATATAAGCATAAGAAACTTTTGTAGAAACTATTAATGTAGATTTATACTTCTAGATTCAATAACCGCTTAATCAAACCCTGCTAATAACATACTTCAACCGCCATATATAGGGTTAATAAGTTGTATTATATGGTCTACAAATACCCTTAATTTTAATAAAATATATGGTGCAGAAATGCTTAATACGATAAAAATTGTGATGATTTTAGGTACAAATGTCAGTGTAGACTCCTGTATTTGTGTTAGGGCCTGTATCAATGATATAACTAACCCTACTACCAGGGATGAAATTAATATAGGGCTTGAAATAGCTATCAACGTATATATGGATTCCTTACTTATTTCAGATATTGCGCCTATATCCATAAATCTGCTACAACAACATTTTAACCTGAAAACTTGATATGAGATATATCATACCATATCACCTAGTGAGTGAAACTTCATTTTTATTTTTCTGATAAAAATGATATACCAGAAAATTTTTTATTGAATCCACTTACACTCTTACTTGATTGACTAACTACTCCTCTTAAAGCTTTATTCCAAGCTGGGTGCTCACGGAAGTCGACATCCATTAAGATCTTATCTCCAGCATACGTAGAATTAGTATAGAACTTATCATTGCCAATTTTAATCTCTAACTCTTTGTATTTTGGATGAATGTCTTTTTTCATAATTCTCTCTAATAAATTAATATATCAATTTAAATCTACTTCAATTTGAGGTCGCTAATTGATTGTTTATTAATATTTTTCTTTTTATAGTTTTAGCATAATTGGTTAGCGTGTTATTTTTAACCTGAATCATAAATTGATCAAATCCTCCAAATTTGTCGATAGATCTAATAGACTTAGCGGCTACGAGCAGATTATAGCTTTTACCCATGATTTCACTAGTAAAAGTTATGGATCTTAAATTTGGCTTAAAACTTCTTCTGGTTTTCCTATTTGAATGTGATACATTATTACCAAATTTTGTACCTACGCCAGTGATCTGACATTTCCACGACATATTCCACTACCAATATAAACTAAAATTGAACTACAACACTGTGAATGGAATATTCTAACATCATCATAGTGGCTGTCAAGTATTTTGTTGAGTTAATAGTTATTTAGTATTAATTTGATCACTTAATTTTTAGATGGAGTAACCGTTTCAATTTAAGTTGGTATCGGCAATTTAACTTGGCTGTGATTATAGTTCATTATATTAGTTAATAAATAGTAAAAATGAATAATTAAATTAAAAATGACTAAATTAAAAATGACTATTTAACTTAGTTAAATATTATCTCTCATCATTTAGTTGAATAGGTAGTAGCAATGATATTTTGGTATTTATTTGTTGATATTTATAGTTTATTACATCTGTTGAAAGGTTTGATGTATAACTAAAAATTTTATTTATTTTTATTATTCTAATTTATGTATGAGCACTAATTCAAATGAGATAATTTTATTTCAATTTATATTTAGATGTATCTAATTTACAAAAGTAGCATATTATTTATTCTTATGGTTTATTATTACTAATATTAACTATTGTATTTTTAATGTTGTTTTGTTAACATGTACGCGTTTATAGAATTTTTTAATCATTAAGTTTTTAATCATTTAGGGATTTGTTAGTATGTTATTGATAAGTAAAAAGATCGTAAGATTCTTAGTTTTGGTAGTATTATCCACTCTTGTAGGTTGTAGTAGTATAATGCATAATATTGAACACAGAGAGTTGTCCGCGGAGACTCAGATGTCGCATACTGTGTTTTTGGAGCCAGTTCGTGAAGAATTGAGAAAGGTTTTTATAAAAATTAGAAATACTTCTGATTTTCACCAATTGAATATTTCAGATAGAATTAAGCAATCAATAGCTGGAACAGGATATCAAATAGTTTCTAATCCTGATGATGCCTATTATTTGCTACAGGTTAATGTTAGACAAGCAGGTAAAAATAATCATGACAACCCTTTTAATATGATGTCTGTAGCTGAGGGAGCCCTAGTAGGCGGGGCTGTTGGAGGCTTGAGTACTAATAGTTGGAAAGGAGGCTTAATAGGGGCTGGAGTAGGTGGAGCAATTGGTACGGTGCTAGAGTTTGCTCTAGAAGTGCCTCAGTACTCTATGATAACTGATATAGAGATTTCTGAGAGATCTGATGCTTTGGTAAGTGAAGTTCATGATAATTTAGTAGCTAACACTATTGATGATAATTCCATTGATCTACCAGGGAAGAAGAATAAAAAGAACGATAGTATACAACGAAAGAGTGATTCTGGTTCTGGTGGTGGTTCTGGTGGTGGGTTAAGTGTTGCTATTATAGATATGAATGGTAAAGCTACTAATGCTAAAGATAGCAGCAGTAGTAAAGATAGCAGCAGTAGCAGCAAAAGACTTGATAATGGATTTAGATCTAAGCAGACTACCAAATGGACAAATAATACTAATTGGAAAAAATATAGAGCTAGGGTCATATCTGTTGTTAAGCAGTCTAGGTTAAAAATGGAGAAAGCGTTGCCTGCATTGGAAAATGGTCTAATTCATTCCATTTCTGGTATGTTTTAGTAAATGATAACGTCATAATATTAATATGTACACGTGCATCATTGTAGTTTTGATTTTTAACAGTTGCTTGTTGGTGTGAGCAGCTTGGTATTTATAAGGAAGATACATACACCTTATAAATAGATGCATGTTTTTGTTATCTAATTTCAATAATGTCTGTGCATATGCGATATTAAATAAAATTTATCCCTCTGTATACTACTCTTTTTAGTCATAGCCACACTTTTGTGGCGCCTACTTGGTAGCGCTTTGTTTTGTTTAGAAGGCTCGTTTTATTGTTTCTTCTATTAGCTGGTTTTCTTTAGTATTTATTATTAAAGTAGTATTTATTAAATTGATTGCATCTTTTATTTCATCATATATTTTTACAATATTTTGTTCATAATTTTCATGTATGAATGTTTTATATTTTTCTTGCTCACTTATAGTTATATCATTTGCATCTCGAATTTTCTGTTTTTCTGTTTCAGCAAACTTTAGGACCAGAAGTATTTGTTCTTGTGCTTTGAGGTATGTATTCTTATAGTCTTCGTCACCTTTACTGTATAACTTTAGCGCCCTTATAGTGGAGTTAATATATTCATGTGAATGATTTAGTATATTTTGGCTAATTTTAGTATCACTTGTAATAAATACTTCAGATTGATTAGGTTGTGTTTCTAATTGAAAATCATTATCTATATATTCAATATTTTGGTTTATATTATTTACAAATGATCCGATACTGTTTTTTTCACCGAAGATATTTATATCTGAATCTAAACTATTAAACAAATTTTTAATTCTCTCTAATGTAGAATTTGCAATTTCTATTTTTGCGATATTATTGTCTTTGACGATATTATTGTCTTTGGTTATAAAATCTTTTTTTAATGTCTCTGAAAAAAACTTATTCATTATCTTAACCATTCTGTCTACTGTACTCGTCTGTGTTTGTATAATCAAATCCATTTTTTTCTGAAGTTGTTGATGTTCTTCTGCGGATTGTAATTTCTGGTTACATAATTCAAGATACAAAATATCTTCTGTTGTTAATTCTTGTTTAGGTTTAAGTAAATTTCCTTGAGATAAGTCCTGTGTAGAATTTATAATCTTTTTTGATGTTGTTTCAATTAATCTTTCTTTTGGAGAATTATGTATAGTATTATTTGTTGTTATTATTTCCATAATAGTTCTTTTTATATATTTAATTAGGAAAAAATGCCTTTAATAAATCTTTTGTTGTTTCTGTAGCTAATTTTAACAAATAGGAACAAATATTATTAGTCACACTACTGTTAATAAGATTTTGTATATTTTGCATTTTTTTACTTTGGGTACTATGTTTGCTATGAATTTCATCATTGTGTATATTTAGTAGTTGTTGAGATGCTTTATATTCATTTTGTTTCTTTAGTAACATACCAGAAATTTTTTCAGTGTAGGTAGTGCTTGCATATTGTATTAATGTTAGGTTGCTATTTTCTTGATATTGGGAACTAATTTTATTTTGTTGTAATGATCTAATATCTTTAAAAAACGCGTGTGCATCACCTATTATCTGTTTATTACATGTTATGTTACTATTAATATTTGATCCGCCAGTTAATTTTGCTATTTCTGAGTAGTCAAAATGATTATTATGAATTTTTAGTTTTAGTGTGGATGCTATATCTAATTGAGCAGATATCTCAGTATTATTACCCCAAGTACCTCCTGACAGGGTAGATATTTCTATTATATGTGATAACGCTGTAGGATCATAATCAGCACGGAGCTTTTTTGATAATAACATATTATTATTGATTGCTTTTGATAGATTAGTTGTAGACTGTATAAAATCAGTTCCTAATATTACATATTCTGTATTTTTATTTGTAATTGTTTCTAAACTAGGATCTTTACTGAAAATAAATTTTTGATTATCAATAATAATTGAGTCTTTGTCTGAGAAATTGGTTATTGTATCATTAAATGTGATTTTAGCTTTTGCAGCTGTATCACCTATAGATATATTTTGGTTTATAGCTTTAGTGACCACCTTATATGTTGAGAGTGATGATGGATTGTTTAGTATTTCTTGTTTTATAATCAAGTTAGCACTATCATCATATTCCAGTAGATTATTAAAACCATTTTTAGTAGCAAAATCTCTGCCCTGATATAATAAACGATAATTATTGTTATTGCTTTTTATCGATAGATAGCCTTTCGCAATTTTGTTATGTTGTATTTCCAAATTGCTGTCTATATTTCTTAATGTTGCTTTAGCTATGGCATTTGGATATTCAGGTTCTATTAGCTGAAAATCTCCTTCAACATCTTTTTTGTTGCTACAACCGATATTGGTATATCCTGACCCCATTTTACTTGGATCTAATTTAAATACTATAGATCCGGTATTAATTACATTATTATCCCCCTTAATTTTGATTTTTAGGGTTATATCTTGGACTGTATCTTTTTTAAATCCTGTTAGCTTAATTGGAGCATCCAATTTTTTGTTACTGTTTTTTTCTAATCTTAGAATTGTATTTTTCAAGTCATTTTGAAATAAAGTTTTGCCTGGGCTAGATATGGATAAAAGTTCAATTTCACTACCAAAATAGCTATTACCTCTAAAATCAATATTGACTGATAAATCTGTTGATTGATTATCTATTGGCAATATATTTAATATTATGTTGTTGATTAGGTATTGACTGCTAGTACTGCTACTATTTAATTGAAATTCTCCTAATGTTGCTCTTTTTTGTGATGGTAAAAAATCTAATTGGTAATTTAAATTGTCTATGATTTGTTGCATAGTTAAAGTTTTGTTTTCATCAGAAAATTCTAATTTAGCAACATGTTTTATATTATTGGAGTTGATATTTAAATTTTTGTCTTCATCATTACTTCCTAAATAGATATTGAACTCATTATCTGATTGTAGCTTATCTAGATAGTGGAAAGTTTTATTTCCCCTGATTTCATGTTTTGATTGTAGTGCGATTGTATCATTATATAATGTATTAATTGTATTAATTAAGTCTTTAGTAAATTCATTATGTGATTTTTGTATGTTAGGCAGTGTATTATTTTTAATATTTTGTAATGCTTTGAGCTTACCGTAGTTTACTTTTTGTACAAAATTTTCTAGATTATAGGAAGTACTGATGTGTTTTTTAGCATTGTCGTTTATATCATAAAGTACCAAATTTATCAGTGGATTTTTGGATTTTGGATCTTGGGCATATTCGAATTGTATATAGTGATTATTTGTTACAAGATTTGCTCCATCTAGTATTCTTAATGAAATTAGTGAATTTTTTTCTTTATAGATTAGACCTATTTCTTCAAAGAGTTTGTTTACTACACTATCTCGATGCATCGCTATTTTTTCTTTATTGCTATCTGATTTAGCATGATTATACTGGAATATCTCTTTGATCGATTTGTTAATATGGGAAATACTATTTTCTATTTCAAATTCAACTTGCTCAAAAGATTTTGTAATATTTTCTGAAATAGAATTCATACAATTTACCATCTCAGAAAATTGTTGAATAAATCGGTTCTTATTATCACTTGTAACATTTTCACTTATTAACGCATTAGATAAATTCAATAATTTATTAATTTCATTGCTTATCTTTGAACCATAAATTAGATTTTTAGCAGAATCTAGAATAGAAGGTAGTATCTCATCAGCAAATGCTGCATTTATTTTTAAAAAATTATTTTCAGCGATTAATTGCCTATGTTTATGATCTTCGTTTGGATCATGGCTGCGACGTGTTACTACTTCAGATGTTGTTAAATTAGTATGTAGTGAAGGAGTGCTAACAGTTATAACTTCTGTATTTCTTGTATTTGGGTCTGAAGCATTAGATAGATTTTCAGCGTATATATTTTGTATTTTTCTATTGTTTTCTTGAGCAGCTTGTGTTTGGACTATTATTTCATTTGGCATTTTGATCTGTTATTTTTATAATTTATTTTCGATTAAATAAGTAAAAAATATTATTTGTTTTTTCACTTATTACGCCTTGTTTATTATAGTTAATGTTTGTATTTTCTATTTTTATCTTAGGTTTTTCAAATAATATTTGAGCTATTTCAATGTTATTCTGGATTAACATATGATTTTTAATAGATATTTCTAAAAATATCTTCAGATTTTGTTTGAAGTTTTTATAAATACTTGAATTACTTGTAGAGAATATTTTATTATTATTTTGTTCAAATAATTTTTGTTTGTTTGTTATAAATAAATTCAACTGCCTTTTATAATGCATAATTACTAAATTTAGTTTTATATTATAATTGGCGTCTAATAGACTAATTTTCAAAAGATTGCTGATAGTTTTTGAAAGATCTATCAGTTTAATTAATGACTGATTGATAGTTTTGATCATTTTTATTTTATTATGCTCATTCATCATATATGCCAAACACCTGTTAATATTAATTTAATTTAAGTATTAAATAATTTTTATTACTAATAATTTATTTACAGCAATATTAATGCCAATTTCTATACTATTATATTTAATTTTAGTAAAAATAGATTTGTATCTTTTGGGTTAAACATTGAAATGTATAGTAATAATTGACATAAATATTTAATTCAATTACACTCATAGGCTGTATATATAGAAAATTAGTTAAACATAGTTGTTGTGGTATTGGGTGTTTTATAGGTATTATTTTATAATAGTGGTCTTGCTTATATTTTCTTTTTCTAAATCATATTCTATGACTTTAGAGGAAGCAATAAATTATAGTTATTCCAATAATGAGATTTTTCGCATTAATAAGCTGAATTTTTTAATAGCTTTGGATAATAAATACGAGGTAGTGGCTGAATTCATGCCTAAGGTTATGGCACAACATGAGCTATATAATAAACAGTCAGGTAAAGGTCCAAATTTTACTAATCAAACAAAGAGTAATTCTTCTTTAGTACGTTTAGATCATGTGTTTTTTAGTGGAGGTTCAAGTGTTGCTAAACTTCAATCCAGCAAAGTACAGTCTTTAATTGCAAAAGAAGAATATTATTCTAAAGAACAAACAGTATTGCTAGAATTAATTAAGACTTATCTAGAAGTTTTAGCTAAAACAATGCATTATGATATTACTAATCAAACTGTAGCTAATCACAATAAAATATTGAACGTAGTTAACACTAGGTACAGTTTAGGTGAAGCCACAGTGAAGGATTTAGCAAATGCGCAATCAGCTAAGTTCTCAGCGGAGGCAAAGTTAGCAGAAGAATTTGCAGAATTAAAAACCTTAAAATCTAAATTTCTTACATCTTTTGGCATTGATTCTGAGAATCTTGTTATGCCAAATGATGATTTAGGTAATGTTTTACCTGGGACTCTGGATCTATTTATGGATGTTGTTTTAAAGCAGAATCATGATCTGAAAATTGCTCATTATAAGCTACGCAAAGCTAAATCTGATAAATATACTGTTGTTGCCGCTTTATCCCCTAGAGTGGTGGGTTCTGTATTATGGCAGACTAAAACATCTACCAAAACAGGAGGGTATAACCAAAAATTTAATGACAGAGGTAGTACAGTATCTCTCAACCTTGACGTACCTATATTTGCTGGTGGTGCAGAGTATACTAGAATTAGGCAAGCTGATAAGGTATTAAGGAGCGCCAGCACTTCAATTAGATATCTTAATAAAAAATTGCATTCTGATACTTTAGCAATTTGGGAAAAATTACAAGCTTTAAAAGTAAGACATGCCGCAATACTTGAGGCCGTAAAAGCTGCAGATCTGGTACATCGTTCTGAGCAAGAAGAATTTAATATAGGATCTGGAACAAAAAATATAACAGATGTAATAGAATCTCAAGAAAAGCTAAATAATCTGCGAAAACAGGAGATTATTAATAAAATATCTGTGATTTTAGCTCATTATGAAGTTAAATCTTTATTAGGAGAATTGATAGGCTATTATATGAATCTTAGTACCGAATATTTTGATCCAGAATCTGCAGTAAAGTTTAACTGATCTATTGTGTAGATGGTTTAGTGTATTTTAGTTTAGATGTTAGTGTAAATTAAATATTAAGTACTTAGTATGAGTTTAGATAGTAGTAATAATACTTCCCAAGAATTTCCTGATAGTGGCAGAGCCAACATAAATGATATTAGACAGGCAATCAAGAGTATAATGGAAGATGGAGGCAATACTCAAACAAAAAATGAAGTAGAAGATGAATATGATAATACAGAAAATGTCTTAGAATTAACTAATGTATTGTTAGATAATGGTGATACATTCATTAATATATCAGATGCAGAAAATTCTGAAGCAGAATATAAAGAGGTTTTATTAAGTAAAATTATATCTATTATTTACAGTAAAAATGCAGAATTTATGAATGATTTGTTAATACGTGTTATCAAAGAATCTATTACTAGGTTGCCTAAAGAGCATTTATCTTCAATAGTCAAACAGATAATTTTAGAACAGTTTAGTATTACAAAGTTATAAATAGTTATGAATAGTTTTTTATATGAGTTTTACATTTTGTTTATATAAATTATATAGGGTTTTTATATATATTTTGTTATTAAACCTTTTATTTTATTTTGGGTGTATAAAGTGTTTGGGCTGCAGCATGGATTGCTCTAATTCTGGTATTTTTTCATCAAATTCTTTAGCAGAAAACTCTGTATCTATGGTTTTGCCTATAGCCGGTATTCGTTTTTGTAATTCTACATCTTTAAACATTATACCAGTCATGGATAATAAAGATATTAAGCAAAGTGATAATCTAAGGCTGATATTTATAAAAAACGAATCTAAGATTTTGATGTTAGATAATGATGATGTCGTGTTAGGTAAAGTCACTAGAAAAGCCTATCTAGAACTGATCGACTATAGTGCATATATTAATATTTTTTGGAAAAATTATATAATGTTACAAAATTTTGATAAAAAGCAGGCTATAGAGAAATTTATTGATAACTACAAATAGTAATAATGAATTTTAAAATTCATTTCTTGTGTCATTTGTTTTTTGTATTTAGTTTTTAGCAGCCCATCTTTTTTTACAGATATTTTGTATTTTCAAGTTTAATTCTGTTTATTAATGTTTCTATTGAAATTGTCTCTTGTGAATCATTATGAGCAGATCTAAGGGTTATGTTGTTATTCAATGCTTCTTGTTTTCCTATGATAGCAATTATTGGTATTTTTTGATTATACAGCTGACGTATTTTATAATTTATTTTTTCAGAGTTAATATTGAGCATTGTCCTGATATTTGCATTTAATAATATATTATATATTTCTCGTGCATAGCTATCTTGAGCATTAGTAATGGTTGCTATTGCTACTTGTACTGGCGCAAGCCAAATGGGGAATTTACCTGCAAATTCTTCTATTAATATTCCTATAAATCTTTCTATACTTCCTAATACTGCTCTGTGTAATATTACAGGGGTCTCTTTTTTACCCAATTTATTAATATACTTAGCATTTAACCTAGATGGTAATATGAAGTCTACCTGTAATGTTCCGCATTGCCAATGCCTTCCTACTGCATCTTTTAGTATAAAGTCAAGTTTTGGACCATAAAATGCTCCATCCCCCTTATTAAGTTGATATTTTAATCCAGTTTTTAGTATTGCTGATTTGAGTGCAGACTCGGCTGAATCCCATATTTCATCAGATCCTGCTCTAATTGATGGTCTATCTGAAAAATTTATACTAATATCTTTAAAGCCAAAATCTTCATATATGCCGGTAAGCAAATTACAAAATGATACTGTTTCACTATTTATATGTTCTATTTCACAAAATATATGAGCATCATCTTGGACGAAATTTTTCACTCTTAGTAGGCCGTGTAACGCCCCAGATGCCTCTTTTCGATAGCATGATCCAAATTCAGACATTCTGATTGGCAATTCTTTATAACTTTTTAGTGTTTGATTGAATATTTGTATATGACAAGGGCAATTCATAGGTTTTAAAGCATATGTTTTATCTTCATCTTTTAAAATAAACATATTTTCTTGAAATTTATCCCAATGACCTGAATCTTCCCATAATTTTTTATCAGCCAGCCCTGGAGTTTTTACTTCTATGTAGGATGCTTTAATCAATTTTTTTCTAAGATATTCCTGAAGAATTTTGTATATAATATATCCATTATGATGCCAAAAGGGTATACCTTGCGCTTCATCTTGGAAGTGAAATAGGGATAATTCCTTACCTATTTTTCTGTGGTCTCTTTTTGCAGATTCTTCTAGGATATAGAGGTAATTATCCAGTTGTTCTTGAGTGCTCCATGCTGTGCCGTATATGCGTTGTAACATTTGCTTACTGTTATCTCCTCGCCAGTATGCTGCTGCTATTTTTGTAAGTTTAAAGTATTTTAATTTTGCTGTAGAGGTACCATGTGGCCCTCGGCATAAGTCTATAAAATCTCCTTGTTTGTATAAGCTGATAGGCTCATTTTTATCTATGGAATCTATTATTTCTAATTTATAATCTTCACCTAATTTTTTGAATAATTCTATGGCTTCTTTTCTGCTACATATTTGCCGGCAAAATTTATCATTTTTTTTTGCTAATTGGTGCATTTTTTTTTCTATCACTTGTAAATCTGAGATTTTAAAATTATAGCTCGTAGCAAAATCATAATAAAATCCATCTTTGATAGTAGGGCCTATGGTTACTTGTACTTCAGGAAAAATTTCTTTAACAGCTGATGCCAAAAGATGTGCTGTATCATGCCTAATAATATCTAGTGCTTTTTCATTATCGATTGTAATAATATTAATTTTACTGTCTTCAGTGATGAGTTGATTTAAGTCATACAACTTACCATCAATTTCCATTGCAAATGCATTTTTTTCAAGTGATTTTGAAATAGAGGTTGCAAGCTCTAAACCGGTTAATGGTGAATTAAAATGCTTAATTTCATTATTATCTAAAATTATCTTGATCATTTTCTACGATTCTGATATTTATTATTACAGTATATGACTTGATTGAATGGCTAAGAATTCAGTGTATTATCGGCTATCCACCCACTTCTTAAGTGATATAGTGAATTAGCTATTATGTCAATATAAAATGATTATCACAAAGTAAAAGATTATTCTTAGTTTAGTAAATCTATATCGTTATCTGATAATGATTTGTTTCTTTATAAATTAGCTAATTGTATTACTTGTTAAGTAAGTGTTAAAGATAGTTTAGGATAATTGGTTTAATGAATAAGCGTACCTCTATAGTATTTTCTGCCATTATAGGGAATATACTGGAATATTATGATTTTACCGTCTTTGCTGTTTTTTTAGTAATTATCGGTAAAACTTTTTTTCCTAAAGATGTAGAGTATGTACAAACTATATATAGTTTAGCAATTTTTTCTGTAGGGTTTTTAACCAGACCTATTGGTGGTATAATTTTTGGATTTATTGGAGATAGATTTGGTAGAAGAATATCACTCATTATCTCAATGGTAGGTATGACAATACCTACATTCGTGATAGGGCTGATTCCATCATATGAGGATATAGGGTTTTATGCGCCTTTAACACTTGCTATAATGCGATTGTCTCAGGGGCTATGCATTAGTGGAGAAGGGGCAGGGGCTGCAATATTTATTTTAGAACATTATCAAAATCTTAGACCTGGTTTTACAGCTGGTATAGTTCACGCTTCTAATATTGCTGGAACAATGATTGCTTCGATTATTGGGATAATATTAGATAAATATCTTGGATATTTAGAATTTGCATGGAGGTACGCATTTTTGCTAGGTGGAGTTATGGGATTAGTAGGATTTTATATAAGGCTTAGGGTATCTGAGACTCCTATATTTAAAGTGTTAGAACAACGGAAATATACCCTAAAATCCCCATTTATACATGTTATAAAATCTTCGTGGAGGTCGATGTTTATAACGTTTGCTTTAGGTGCTTGTGCAAGTAGTATCGTTTATTTTGTTAAGGTCTACACTAATATATATTATTCTAATATATTACATTTTAATAAAACTACATCTCTATCTCTTTTAGCTTATTCCTCTACTATAATGATGTTAACTATGCCGCTATTTGGCCATATGTCAGATTTATTAGGGAGGTTTAAATTGATTTATGTTTCTAGCATAATGATTTTATTACTATCTTTACCTACATTGTTTTTAATGGGCTCAACCAATCTTTTACTACAGTTATTAGTTTTGACTATATTAGCATTATTAGGAGGTTGTATATCTGGTACAGCCTATATATTTATTATATCTTTATTTAAGCCTGAAGAAAGATTTTCTGGTGTATCATTTAGTTATAATTTAGGAATAGCTATGTTTGGTGGTACCTCAGCTATGATTTCAAGCTGGCTTACTTCAAAAACAGGCTTATATTATTCTCCAGCATTTTATCTTATGTTAGTTTCAGCTGTGTTCATTTTGATAATTCATAATATGAAGCAGCATATCCTTCAATTAATCGATCAGAATATGAATAACAAAAAGTAATTTTGGTCTGAATTATCATGTATTAGCATGGATAAGTTGAGTAATAACAAAATTGGTATTATTTCAGAGTATTTTGTAATATTTTGTTATAAATTTAGGTTTTATAAGATATTATCACATAGATTTAGGTCTTACACTGGTGAAATAGATATAGTAGCTGTTAAGAGTAACGTTATTGTTTTTATTGAGGTAAAATTTAGAAAATATTTATATGATTATAATATAATTTCCACTTACCAAAAGCGTAGAATTCAAAACTCAGCTAAGGTTTTTGTGGCATCTAATGAATTTTATTCTTCTTTTGATATGAGGTTTGATTTGGTAATAGTAAGGCCTTACAATTTTCCCATTTTTTTAGAGAATATATGGTGATTATTTCTAATAGTAAATAATAGATTCTTACACTATGGATAGAGGTAATATTGCTGCAAAGTATTTTACTGAATTGAGAGATAAAATTTGTCTTTCATACGAATCAATAGAAGCAGAATATCAGGGCAAAGTTTGTTCAGCTTCAGAGTTGGCTAGCAGCAGTAAATTCCAAAGGAAAATTTGGAAACATCATGCTGGCAGCGGGGGTGGTGAAATTTCTATTATGAGAGGTAAGATTTTTGAGAAAGTAGGAGTTAATATATCTTCAGTATCTGGGATTTTTGATAGAGATTTTGCTACCAAAATTCCTGGTACTGAGAATGATAGACGGTTTTTTGCAACTGGTATATCTTTAGTAGCACATATGCAATCTCCTTTAATACCAGCTATACATTTTAATACTAGATATATTGAAACAACTCAGTATTGGTTCGGAGGAGGTATAGATTTAACACCTATATATCCTGATGAACTAGAAACTAGAAAATTTCATAATGCATTAGAAAAATTATGTAATAAACATAATTCAGGATATTATGAAAAATTTAAGTTAAAATGTGATGAATATTTTTATCTGAAACATAGAAACGAACCACGGGGGGTAGGTGGTATATTTTTTGATTATATGAATAATGGAGATTATACAAAAGATCTAAATTTTGTAAAAGATGTTGGTATCACTTTACATGAAATATATCCAGAAATTATTTTACCTAAAATTAATTTAAAATGGAATAATCAGCAGCGAGAATATCAATTAAAGCGCAGAGGCAGATATGTAGAATTTAACTTATTATATGATAGAGGTACAAGTTTTGGATTAGCAACTGGCGGGAATGTAGAAGCAATATTTATGTCACTACCCCCTGTAGTCAAGTGGGACTAACTTGATGCTAAAGTATATTGCTAGTGCTGTTTACATTTTTTGAGGCCACAAATATTTCGTCGTGGGCCTTGTGTGATAAATTTTGTAATGTCTTGAATGATTTTATTATCTTCGTGGTTCTTTAATTTTTTCTCTATCTCCTCAGATTCTGAATTAATTACATTATTATGATTTAGTTTTAGCATAGATTTAATAATACGATTAGCTTCTAGAGATTTTGTATGATCAAAATTCCTTCTTTTCATTCCTATCAGATTTAAACCAGATAGCTTTGCCCTATCATTTTTAGCAATACCAAACGGAATGAGATCACTATCTAACCCTGATAACCCCCCTAACATAGCGTGATTGCCTATACGAACTTTTTGTAATACTGCAGACATACCCCCAATAATGGCATAATCTCCTATTTCTACATGGCCTCCAAGGCTAACATAATTAGCTAATATGATATTATTACCTAATTTACAATCATGTGCTATATGTGCTCCTATCATAAACAAACAGTCATTACCAACAGATGTTATCATGCCTCCAGATTTTGTTCCAGGCTGAATAGTTACATACTCTCTGATTATATTATTTTTTCCTATTACAGTTTTTGATTTTTCTCCGTTGTATTTTAGATCTTGCGGATTGCTTCCAATAGATGCAAAAGAATATATTATTGAACCTGAGCCGATACTAGTAATTCCGTCTATTACTACATGATTTTTAATTATAACATCGTCTCCTAATGTCACTGAGCTGCCTATTACGCAGTAAGGCCCTATACTAACATTATCACCGATTTTGGCTCCTTTATCTACTATTGCTGTTTGATGTATCGTCATTTTCTATCTCGTAACATTGCTGTAAAATTAGATTCTGCTATCACGCTTTCATTTACTTGTACACATGCTTCAAATTTGCATACGCTTCCTCTATTTTGTTTAATGCTAGAATGAATTTTTAGTACGTCTCCAGGTAAAACTAATTTACGAAATTTAGCATTCTCAACAGACATCAAGAACATTTCTCGATTAAGTGAAATATCTGTAGTAGATTTTAGTACCAAAATAGCAGATAGCTGAGCCATTGCTTCTATTATTAGTACTCCTGGCATTACAGGGATATTAGGAAAATGTCCTGTAAAATAAGGTTCATTTATAGTGACATTTTTTGTTCCAGAAATTTTGTTACCTACCTCTATCTCGGTTACATAATCTACTAGTAAGAAAGGATATCTATGCGGCAATATTTTCACAATATCATTAATATCAAGTATTTTTTTATTCATCATTCAACAATTTATTATTTGTTATTTATAATCTTTTTTAACATTATGCTCTGTTTATGCCATTGCTTTATAGGTACAGCAGGAATGCCGCCTACCGTCATAGATTGCTTAACATCCTTCATAACACCTGATTTTGCAGCGATTTTTACATTGCTATGTATATTTAAGTGTCCTGCTATGCCCACTTGACCTCCTAAGCTAGAATATTCACCTATTACACTGCTCCCTGCTATGCCTACTTGTCCTGCCAGTATGCAACCTTTTTTTAGATGTACGTTATGTGCGATTTGCACTAAGTTATCGATTCTACAATGATCTTCTACTATTGTATCTTGGATAGATCCTCGATTGATTGTAGTATTTGCTCCAATTGCTACGTGATTTCCTATGATTACCCTCCCTATATGTGGTACTTGCTTGTAATTTCCATTATGTTCAGCAAAACCAAATCCATTTGTACCGATTTTTGCACCAGGTTCAATTACAACAAAATCTCCTACAATACTGTGTGTAATGTAAACTTGTGGAGATATATTACAGTTATTTCCTATACTTACTTTGTAACAGATAATGCTGTTAGATCCAATAACAGTATTATTAGCTATTTTTGCTTCATCTTCTATTATAATGTTATGTCCTACGCAAACATCATTACCAATTTCAACTGCATTGCCTATTGTAACATTATTCCCTATTTTAGAATTACTTCCTATAATAACGTTATTGCCTATATTGGCGTTATTGCCTATGCTAGCGTTATGTGCAATTCTAGCAGTTGACATTACGGATTGAATATTATTACGTGTATTATAGTTATTATTTTTAGTAATATATCTATGACTTGAGTAGAATAAATCCATTATGCTAGCGTAAGCAAAGTGTGGATTATCTATTTCTAGCACGATAGCTTGAATTGATTGTATATCTTGTACTACATCTTTCGGTACTATACAGACTGTAGCTTGTGTAGCCAATAACATTTCCAAGTATTTTATATTATGTAATACTGCTAGCTCCCCTTCTTTGGCGCTTTCTATTGAACTAACGTCATAGATTAACAAATCTTTATTACTAATATTTATATTACTGTAACCTATCAAATCACATATTTGAGATAATTTATATGGTCCAGAATTTTGGTAAAATTCTATATTTTGCATTCTATATCATTTATTTCTTTAAAAAACATTGTTTTATCTTGAATCCCATTCAAATAATCAGACGAACTCATAACCTTTTTTCCTTCTGGTTGTATATAATTTAGTTCTATAATACCATCACTACACACAACTGAAAGTTTATCACTCATTGTTTTATCAAGTATTAATCGACCAGGGTTATATGAATGTTTTATTATTTTATAATCTGAATCTAAGATTTTAATCCTAATTTCTTGCTTATTGTACATGAATGGAATAGAAATGTAAGGAAAAAAAGCCCTAATCTGACAATTTATTTTATACGCTGTACCACTCCAATCTATTATCTTGTTATGTTGACTATTTTTTTTTGTATAGCTAGCTAATTGGTCTGATTGTTTTAATCTTGGTAGTATATCAATATTATCCAGCGTATTTATCAGTAATGTTCCGGATATATCACTGCATATTTTGTGTAATTCTATTGAATTTACTTTTGGTCCTATGTCAATTACATGCTGAGCTATTATATCTCCTGAGTCCATATTTTCATCCATTTGTATAATTGAAACAGCTGTTTCTTTATCTCCATTTAATATAGCATTTTCTATAGGAGTAGGGCCTCTGTATCGCGGCAATTTTGATGGATGTATATTAATGCAGCCATATTTTTTTAAAGATAAGATTGTTTTAGGCAATATATACCCGTAAGATACCACCACTATTATCTCTGCGTGAATACCACTTATTAGCTCTAATATATACTTTGTTCTAATATCACTTGGGGTGTATACCGGAATATTATGCTCTAGGGCCTTTTTATGTATTGGGGTACGCAGTAAATTCATACCTCTGCCTCCTTCTTTTGGGTTTTGGGTAAATACTGCAGCAATTTTATGTGACTTAGAATTCACTATTTGCTCAAAAGATTTAACAGCAAACTCCCCACTGCCCATGAAGATTATATCCATAGGTATTTATAGTATAATGTGATACATCATTATTGTGGATAATGTAATCCATTAACAAGTTGAATACAATATTTATATAGTAGATAATATAGTTTATTGACTTGTATCACTATGTAGAAATTTTGAGCTTTTTTCTTGGTGGTATAAACACGATTTCTTCGCCATTTTCATTATACTCTTTAGTAATTTGCTCCATAATACCCACGTAGTGATTTTCATTTTTTACTAAATTCACTATAGACCAGCCATTTTCTATATCTTTTGATATTTTTACTAAATCTGTATCACTCTCAGTGAATAGTACCAATTTTTGTGAAGGTTTCTTATATATCATTTCATAATTTACATAAAAATTAACTAAAATTAAAAATTTTATATACATACCGAAGATTTTAACCTATATGTTATGAACAATCAACCCAATTATTGTGTAATAATTCATTTATATATACTGTTAATGCTTAAAAAGTATGAGATTTATACATTCAGTTGATGTAATTCTGCAATAAGTTTTGCTCGCTCTATAAATGCATTTAAAATTTTAGATTTTACTATAAACAAACCCATTGAAGCTATCATATTTAAGGTTGTGGATTTAAATTCAAAATTAATAAAAAATTGAATTTGAGTAAAATGATTCATTTGTTTTAATTTCCATATATTATGTAAATATTGTAGAGGTCCTTGTGTTGATTCTATATGTATAGTATAGATTTTGCTATCTGATATTGCGGGGGTGATTTTCGATCTATAACTCGTATTTAATCCTTTAAATGCTATTTCAAGATCTGCTAAGAAAAAATTGTCATGATGTGCTATTATCGATGACGATTTACACCAAGGCAGAAATTTTGGATAGTTTTTAACGTCTAAGATTATTTCTTTTATAAGATTTAACTCAAATTCTACAGTTCTGATTTCATAAAATGATTTTGCCAAATTCATTACCTGATATTATATAATTACTTAATAGTCATTAAGTAATTGTTATGCTTCACTTATAGCTAAGCTCTTTAATTTTGACGCTTTTAATTTTTTAAAATCCTCACCAGCATGGTAGGATGACCTGGTTAATGGGCTAGCAGATACCATGAGGAATCCTTTAGTACGAGCAATTCTTTCCATATATTTAAATACAGCTGGTGATAAATATCGTTCTACTTTAGCGTGAGATGCCGTGGGTTGTAAATATTGACCTATTGTTAAAAAGTCTACTTCTGCTGCTCTTAGATCATCCATTACTTGTAGTATTTCTTCATCAGTTTCGCCTAACCCTACCATGAGACCAGATTTAGTAAAAATTCTTGGATTTAACTGTTTGATTTTGTATAGAATATTCAGTGAATGGAAGTATCTAGCCCCTGGTCTGATATTTCTATATAGTGAGGGCACAGTTTCTATATTATGGTTAAATACATCAGGGCTCGCACTGGATATGATTTGTAATGCTTGATCTTTTTTTAGAAAATCAGGTGTTAATATTTCTATACTTACGTTAGAGTCTTTTTCTCTTATAGCATTTATACAGTTTGCAAAGTGTTTTGCTCCTCCATCAATTAAGTCATCTCTATCTACCGAGGTTATCACTACATGGTTTAGTTGTAATTGTGCTACTGCATCAGCAAGGCGTTGTGGCTCTTGATGATCTAATGCTTCGGGCTTCCCAGTTTTTATATTACAAAATCTACATGCTCTAGTGCATACAGAACCTAATATCATAACCGTTACATGTTTTTTCTGCCAGCATTCTCCAATATTTGGGCAAGCAGCCTCTTCGCATACAGTGTTTAGATTTAAATCTTTAACTAGATTTTTAGTATTAGTGAACTCATCAGAATTTGGAGCCTTGACCTTTATCCAATTTGGTTTTCTTTGTATCTGACTATGTGAAATATTCATAACTAGTTAAAAATAATATGTATTTTTGATTTAGGGTTAGGATTAATCTGTTTCACATTAAAATTCAATATAATTGATATAATCAAAATATTCTTTTAGGTTATCGTTCGTTATGGGATTGATTAAATCAGAAACTATACTTTATATCAATATTAATCATCTTATTTTTATTATAGATATAAGTTGTAATTTTTAACATCATATACTGTATTTTCACCGAATTTTATGGGTTTAGATTGTTGCAATCCGTGTAAATTACAAATTTTTGTTAATCCATATTGTGGATCATGTGCATTTCCATAGATCTTTTTGAAATTTGGTATATGGTTTATGTTGTGTAGTCCGTTATATATTGAATTTAGTATCGCGTATAATATTAAATGGGGGGATGCATCAGCTGATGCAAGCCTGTGTTCTAGCCTTTTAGGATAACTATCTGGGAAGCGAATCATTGTTGTACGATTATTGTTTCCATGTGATATATGAGTAGGGGCCATGTATTTACTATCTAACCTTTTATAATCTTCATCATTCATAAAGAACATGTTAATGGTATCTGGTAAATAGTAACATAACATGTTGGCATATTTTTCGTAATGATCTTCTTCTAAAAAACTAAGGCTAACTTGCATTGAATTACCATAATCTTCAGGGTAGGGTTTAGCATTAAAATATACTTTTGTACCCAGCTGATTACAAAAATATATTATACTATTTCTGATATAACAGATGTAATTTGCGTATTTTGAAATATTATTGGATGCCTTCAATTTTATTTCAAATTGGTTGTTGCCTTGTTCTACTTCAATCTTATTATTAATATGAGCTTCTAATTGGTTGATTAATGCAATATCATCTTTGGTGTTTTGGATGTAAAACTCTAGTTCTACACCTAAGTATATGGTAAGATTAAATCGGTTCTTAATATACTGAACGATATTATCTAGAAGGTTGAATTTTCTGATATATGCTATTAAGGCGTTGAGCTGATGTTTAGATAATTGCATAATTTTTTGTTAACATTCCAATAATACTGCTGTATAACATAGTTTCTCTTGGATAGTAGCTTTTATTTTAATTGGTTTAAATTTATCGAAATAAAAGAGAATATCTACAGCTTTAGTAAATATAAGAGTATCACCAAAATATTATATTAAATTTATAATTTATTATGCAACTAAACTCTTTCTATAGAATATTCGATAAAACATATAATAATTCTACACACGTGTATTCTGTACCTAATGATAAACGATTTTGTGCTATCCAGTCTAAGGAAATTTATCAAAATTTGCTCAGTATACTAAACGATCTTAATGCTTCAAAAATTGTTACACTTAAACAAATACATAGTAATATAGTATTGAATTTTGATGAAATTAAATATAAATATAATGATATAAAAATCATCCATAACAAAATAATAGGTGATGCAATAATTAGCTCGGACAAAAATATTGCTCTAGCAGTTAAGACTGCAGATTGTGTCCCCGTATTACTTTATTCGGATTATTCAAATTTTATAGCTGTAGCTCATTGCGGTTGGAGAGGTGCAAAGCATCATATTATACGTAACTTGGTTTCTTTGATGAGCAAAAATGGAGCCAGAAATATTAAGGCTATTATAGGCCCTGCAATACAGCAGTACTCTTATGAAGTCAGTTTTGGATATTATCAGGATTTTATACAAACTTCTCGCTATTATAAAAAATATTTTGTAAATTCTTACTGTAATGAGTATTATATGTTCGATCTTCCCGGATTTGTAATAGACAGATTACGTGACGAATCTGTAGAAATTGTAGAACAAATTAATGAAGATACTTATAGTATGCAAGAAAAATATCCTAGTTATAGGAGAGCAATGCACAATAATGAAGAATATCGACAAAGCATATTGTCAATAATTATCAGAAAGTAATTTGCAAAATGAATATATTTTCAATTTTGTTATTTAATAAAATTGCTAAAAAATTATTACCTATATTAGCTATACTAACACCCATAGTTAATATAGTTGCTTTATATTATGCTTTAGTAATATCACCTCCAGATTATCAGCAAGGAGAGCTAGTAAGGATAATGTATATTCATGTACCATCTGCTTGGATTAGTTTGATGATATATAGTTTTATAGCTTTTTGTAGTATTTTGGTATTAATACGGAAGATTAAGATTGCGTATTTATTAGCAGTTGCTTCTTCTTATATTGGCACTGTCTTTTCAGCTATTACTTTAGTTACAGGATCTTTATGGGGCAGACCTATTTGGGGTGTCTGGTGGGTATGGGATTCAAGATTAACATCTATGCTAATATTGTTCTTTATATATATAAGCTATATTATTGTTGTACATACAAATTCCAACATCGTCAGATCTGAAAAGCCTGCATCAGTATTAGCAATACTTGGATTCATTAATGTTCCGATAGTAAAATTTTCTGTAGATATTTGGAATAGCCTACATCAACCTTCAACAATTTTTCGATCAGGTGGAGTTGCAATACATAATACTATGTTAATTCCTCTTATATTAATGGCGGTATCTTTTTTATTGTTATTTCTGTTGTTGTTGATGTATAAGACGTATAGTCTGATTTTAGAGGCTAGAATTAGTAATAAGTTACAATATGACATATGTGGTAACGGATGCATGCGTGAAATGTAAATATACAGATTGTGTTGAAGTGTGTCCGGTAGATTGTTTTTATGAAGGTGATATGATGCTTGTTATTAACCCAGAAGAGTGCATAGATTGCGGAGTGTGTGAGCCAGAGTGCCCTGTAGATGCTATTCGATCTGAATCTAGTGATTTGATTTCTTGGATAGAGATTAATCAACAATTTTCTAATAAATGGCCTAAAATCACTACAAAGAAAGATCCTCTGCCAGATGCTGATAAATATAAAGATATTGAGAATAAATTTGTAAACTTTGTTAAGTCATAACTCTAGCGTAAAATCGTTTGTAGTTCTAATTTCTAAAGTTGTTTAGGTATAAATTATATAAGAAATGGCCAAATTATAATTTGGCATTATGTAGTAGTTGATTAATATTTATTATTATAATACAGTGCTAGCCTGTAATAAGTTCAGTATTTTAGGGAGGATGAGTGTTATGGTGTACATTAAAAGGTGTTTATTATGATGATGCAAGCTACTATATATGATGAAGTAGTATGTCGTGGAATAGGAGTACATTTTGGACGTAATGTACAGCTTAAACTTAAGCCAGCTCCGATTAATACCGGAATTGTATTTATTAGAACAGATATATTTGATGTTAATAATAGGATAGAAGCGCTATATTCAAATGTTGTGGATACATCATTTTCTACAACAATTGCAAATGAATCTGGTGTACGCGTTGCAACGATTGAGCATTTAATGGCTGCTCTGTTTAGTTGTGGGCTAGATAATGTATATATAGAGATCAATTCACCAGAAGTACCAATAATGGATGGTAGTAGTAGGAGTTTTGTATTTATGATAGAATATGTTGGTATAAAATTTTTGGAAGCTAGTAAAAAAATTCTTCGATTAACTAAAGAGTTTTCTGTTAATATAGAAGATAGTACAATATGTGCTTATCCTTCAGATAATATGATAATAGATCTTACAATAGATTTTAAAAATCCTATAATAGGTAAGCAAAAATTAGTATTAAATGATATGTATCAATTAAAAAATGATATTATGTATTCACGTACTTTTGGTTTTGTAAAAGATTTTACTTACTTGAGAAATATGGGATTAGCACAAGGATCTTCATTGGAAAATACAATTGCAATTGCAGATAATTCAGTGTTGAATTATGATAGATTAAGGTATCATGATGAGTTTGTACGTCATAAACTATTAGATTTATTAGGTGACTTGAATACTATTGGGTGTACTCTAATATGTTCTATTACAGGGTATAAAACCAGCCATGCTATCAATCATCAATTTTTAAAATTATTGCTTGCAGATTTTTCATTATATGAAATTAGCTAATTGATATAGCAAAATTATATTAAGTATTGATAATGAAATGCTTGACAGTGGTGTATATAAAATGTATCCTGTCTCTCGTTCTGGTGAGTTGCACCATCGGATTTGGAGAATCTTATTGGTGATTAAGAGTAGGGTTATATTTGTTGTTGGGTAAGATCTTTTGATTTTAGGTTTTGGATCCTTGAATATTTAGATAATTAGCTTTAACTTCTAATGTTTATTCTTATGCTCTCACTCATTAATGTCAGTGTTAAAAGTTTTTAATATCGCTATCTTTGTGGTATATAAGAGTTTTAATATTGATAGTATGGTGATTTTTTTCTTGTGTTGGATTTTGTTTATTTTTTCAGAATTAGTTGTTTTGGTTGTTTTGTACTCAGTGATGTTCCTACTGAAGATTAACTAAATAAAATATTGAATTACTATGTCAAATATTCCTGATTTTAGCGTGAGCGATCTGTTAAACGCTGGCGTGCATTTTGGCCATAAAACCTCTCGTTGGAATCCTAGTATGGCTCCTTATATCCATAGTGTCAGGAATGGTGTGCATATATTGGATTTAAATAAGACTGCTGCTTTATTGAAATTCGCACTTAGTAAGATTTACGATGCTGCAAAAAATAAGAAAAAGATATTGATAGTTGGTAGTAAAAGTTATGCATCTGATTTGGTAGCTGAGTATGCAGAAAAATCCGGGCAGTTTTATGTGAATAATAGGTGGTTAGGGGGAACTTTAACTAATTGGAAGACTGTATCCAGTTCTATACGTAAATTGGATGATATAGAAAAAATTATTAGTGATGAAAAAATTAGAGAAAGATATACCAAGAAGGAGTTGTTGAATTTTGAGAATCATAGACAAAAGCTACTTAAGTTTTTTATAGGTATTAGAAAGATGCAATCCTTGCCAGATCTTTTAATTGTAATTGATTCTAATAAAGAGCATCTTGCTATAAAAGAAGCTGTGAAGCTGGGTATACCTATAGTAGCTGTATTAGATACTAATTCAAATCCAACACATATAGATTATGTAATACCTGGTAATGACGATGCTATTAAATCTATTAAGTTGTATTGCCAGCTTTTTGCAGAAGCCGTATTGAGAGGTATACAAGATACACTCACTGATGCTGGTGTGGATATCGGTGAAGGACATTCATTAGTAACTGGAGAAGATAACTCTGAATCTAATAAAATTTATAAAAAGCTTAATAAAAATAGAAATAAACTTTCTGATGATGTTATAACAAAGAATGTTATCCAGTCATCTGTAGTAGATTCTGAATGATTAGTTAGTAATGCTCTCTTGTAGTGTGATTGTTATTAGTTTTTGATATTGTTAATAGGTTAGATTTTAAAAAGTCTAAAAAAATTGTATAATTTGAAAAAAATTTTATGTCAATATCTGCTTCTTTAGTGCAACAGCTCAGAATTAGAACTGGTGCTCCTTTAATGCTGTGTAAAAAGGCTTTGTCAGAGAATAATGCTGATATACAAGAGGCTATGAAGTGGTTGAGGTTGCAAGGAGCTGCCGCGGCTGCTAAAAAAAATGCTACCTCTATTGCTGTGGAGGGAGTTGTAGCGTTAGCTGTTGAGGGTAATCGTGGGAGTATCGTAGAAATTAATTCAGATACTGATTTTGTAGCTCGTAATGAATGTTTTCAAAATTTAGTAACACATATAGCTCAATCTGCTTTGTCTTGTACTTCATTAGAGCATTTGTTATCTTTTTCAGTCCCATTTCAAGGAAAGACTGTATCAGATATTTTGGAGGATAATATTTCTGTACTAAGAGAAAATATACAGTTAAGGCGAATGAAAACTATTGATGTAACTAAAGGCATTATCTCTTCCTATGTTCATAACTCCTTGGGAAAGGATATGGGTAAGATAGCTGTTCTTTTATCAATAGAATCTGAAGCAGATCACAGTGAAATCGGAGAGTTGGGTTTTCAGATTGCAATGCATATTGCAGATAGTAATCCTTTAGCAATTTCTAGAGATAGTTTAGATGAAAAAATAGTTGAGAATGAGAAAAAATTCCATATGGAGCAGATAAGAAAAAATTCAGCAAATAAACCTGAGTCTGTTATCAATAAAATGATGGAAGGTAAAATGATCAAGTTTTTTTCAGACAATATATTGCTTGATCAGCCATTTCTATTTGATAGAAAAACTAAAATTGGTGATTTGATTTTACAATTTAGTAAAAAAATAGGTAAATCTATTGTTTTATCTGACTTTATTAGATACCAGTTAGCAGAAAATATAGATAAGTAGGATTATATATTTACAGATTTTAAAGTAAAAGTTTATTGTTGTGAATCAATTTTTATGTTGTTTGAGAATGGATCTTAATTGGATAATGTTATGAAGCGTACATTTCAACCTAGTAATATAGTTAGAAAAAGAAGACATGGGTTTCGTGTCAGGATGAGTACTGGGCATGGTCGGAATATAATAAATAGAAGAAGAGCTAAGAATAGAAAAAGACTTTCAGCATAGCGTATTCAATAATAGAGTTGTTGTGAGATTTTATTCTTTAAAAAATACTTCAGATTTTAATCTAGTTAATAGATATGGAAAGAAGTTTTATACTCAGTATTTTATTGTTGTTTTTGCTATTGATGTAAAACGTTTTTCTATAAATTCTGAAAGTTCAGTGTTTCTTGGAATGAAAGTTAGTAAAAAAATATCTAAGAAATCCGTAGTGAGGAATAAGATAAAGAGGCGAATAAGGCATTTGGTAAGAATATTAATACCTAATGTTTTTGTAAAGGATAATATATCTATTATCCTAATACCTAGGTCTGATGTATCTAAGGTGCTGTTTTGTGATTTACTTGCAAGTTTAGAGTTTTTATTTTTAAGAAGAATAAGTAAATATTTTAGTGATCAATATTGTGACTCTAAAGGATATAGAAAAAAAATATAGTTAATAGTGTATATCAATTATAAATAGTTTATTCAGTGCTTTCTAAATGGTAAACTTAAATATCTAACAAATTATTATCTGTTGTTATTAGATGTGTGTTCGAATTTTTCTACTTTTAACAAATTAGGTATTATTGCTGGTAACGGTGATTTGCCTAGAGAAATAGCGTATTTATACTCTAAAAAAGCTGTGCAATGCTTTATCGCAGCAATAGATGGTGAAGCTGATTTGGGTTCAATTTCAAACTATAATTTTGAAATTTTTCCTATTACATCAGTAGGTAAAATAATAAATTTTTTTTATCAACATGATGTTAAAAATATTATTTTGATCGGAGGTATAAAAAGACCAAATCTTAGTGCTCTGAAGTTAGATATCGCTGGTACAGAGTTGTTAGCACAAATTCTAAAAAATAAATATTTTGGAGATAATAAATTGTTAACAGTTGTAGCAGAATATCTTGAAAAAAAAGGCTTTAATGTTGTCTCTCCTTTAACTATATTATCTAGTGTGAATTATGGGTTTTTGAATTATATAGATAATTCAAAACTTACTAAGCAAGATAAGTTGGATATCGATTTGGGAATAGAGATAATTAAGCAATTGAGTAAATTTGATATAGGACAATCTGTCGTTATAGAAAATGGTTATGTAGTAGGAATTGAAGCAGCAGAAGGAACTAATAACTTAATACAGAGATGTGCTCTGTTAAAAAAAAACAATCATTCTGGTGTTTTTGTTAAAATACCTAAGCTGTACCAGGATTTAAGACTAGATCTGCCAACAATAGGCCCTACAACTATCTTGCAGCTTGCAGAAAGTAAAATAAAAATTTTAGCTGTTAGCCGTAATACCGTGATAGTTAAGCCCCAAGAAACTAAATCATTATCTCTAAAACTTAATATTGATATTAATATCCTGTAGCAATTCTATAAACAATATGAAGATTTATTTAATTAATTTATTAAATATTATATCATGTTATTATAGCTATGCGATTTTTGGATTATCTGCATCCAGCATATCCTCGTATTTTATGCCTGGTGAGGAAAAAATTGACAAATTATTTAGTTTTTTTGTCATATATGCTGCTTTGTCTATAGTGAAGCCACTTGGGTCTTTGATTTTTGGATATATAGCAGATAAAGATAACAGAGTGAAATCTATCTTCATATCTACTATTATTTCTTCTATATCAATGTTTTTAGTTGCTGCGATACCTGGTTATCATGTATGGGGAAATGTTTCTATTTGTTTTTTGATATTTGTTAGAGCTATATTTTTACTTACTATTAACAGTGAATCAGATATCATTAGAATTTTTTTAGTAGAATATACTGATTTGGACAATAAATTTTTGATTAATGCTATTGTTTCATTTTGTGCTCAAATTGGAGTGGTTTTAGCTGCATTATCTTATTATCTGACTTCTGGCGCTATTACAGAATACTGGAAAATAAATTTTATTATAGGTGGTATACTGGGGGGGGTAATATCAATATTACAATATTATTTTTATATTAGATTAAAGTTATATAAAAATAATCTAAAATATATTAAATGCATCACTGACTTTGGTGTTTTCAGCACTATCAAAAGATACAAATTACAGTTTATATCTTTTGTATTACTGCATGGATCTATAGGTGGTCTATATAATTTTTGGATTATATTTTTTTCTAATTTTCAGGATAAAATATATAACATACAGTATGTAACTCAAAGCCAGCTTAGTATGATTTTAGTCATTATCTATTCACTATCTTTATTGTTATCAGGTATAGTCACTAAAAATATAAATTTTCTGATACAAGTAAAAATTTCTTTAGCACTTAGCATTATATTATCGTTTATCATGGTATTTTTTTACATGAACCTTCAGGATTCATGTTCGTTTTACTTGGTAATATATATTCATATTTCTATAGTATTTCTTATGCCATTTTATATAATCCCCATTCATAGTAAAATTCAGAGTATACTGGGCTACGAAGTTAGGGCTAGATTATATAGTTTGGCTCATTCATTGGGGAGTGTCTTACTCTCATCTAGCGCACCTATTATCAGCATATTACTATGGAACAAGACAAAATTGATATATATTGTCTTATTTTATCCTATGTTGTTTTTGTTTTCAATTGCTATATTTTTTTGTGTTTTATCCAGATCTTCTTATTTATCCATTGGTAAATGATTGATATTTTAATCGATTGCAAAATGTGAGTTAGTTATAATTTTAGGGTGTTGATTGTCTGATAGGCTAAAATTTTAGCTGATATTGTTTTTACAGTATCTCATTTTAAAAATAGGATTTATTTATCAATAATAAAATTAAAAATCTTGTTCGTAGATGATTTTGATACCAATTTTTGTTTTATATCCTGTAAACTATATATTTAGTTAACAAAAGGTTTATTTATTAATTAAATATATAGTTTTAATATGGATACTAGACAGTTGATTACAGCAAAAAATTCTTTGTTTATGAATAATATTTCTTGTCAAAGTATCAAGATTCTGCAAATGTCTATTTCAGAATTAATGCATAAAATTCATCAGGAATGTAACCAAAATCCTTTTATTGAGGAATTGGGAGTGCTTGATGAAGAAATGAATTTAGATAGCGATAATAGTGATGACTATTTAAAAGCTCCAATTAGGCGCAATCATGAGAACTCTAATGAAGATTGGATATGTAATATAGCCTATAAGAAAACACTAAGGGAAGATATACTAGAACAGATTAATCTTACTTTTAGTCACAAGTTAGATCGAGAAATAGGGATGTATTTTTTATTTTTATTACAGGATGATGCTTACATAACATATGAGATAGAAGATATCGCAAAAATATTTAGTTGCAGTATAGATTACATTAATACAGTACTGAATAAGTTGCATAGATTAGAACCATTAGGTGTATTTGCTTCTAGTATGCAAGAGTATTTGATAATACAAGCAAAAGAATTGTATCCCAATAATAGTAAATTATTAAAACTAATATCCCATATCTTCTCAATTACAAAATTAGATTTAAAACAGCTTGCAAGATTATGTAATGTGGAATTAGGAGAAATACAAGAATTGTTAACTATATTAAAGACATTAAATCCTAGGCCTCTTAATAATTCTTTTGAAAATATAGTATCATACAAAATTCCGGACATAATAATGTGTTTAGATAGCAATAATAGAATACGGTTATCAATTAATGATCAGATATTACCTAGGTTCAAAGTAAATTATTCATATTATTTAGAATTAAAAAATAAAATTTTTAATAAAAAAGAGAGTAATTTTATTAAATCAGAAATTACTACTGCTAGTAATTTAATTAAATATGTAAAACATAGATCAGCAACTATCTTAAAAGTAGCAGAAGCAATAGTTGAAGAACAATTAAATTTTTTTAGATATGGAGTGATGAATTTAAAACCTATGAATTTAAAACAAATAGCCATGAAAACTGGTTTTAATGAAAGTACTATTAGTAGAGCTACTGCTAATAAATATCTATCTACTCCTTCTGGTATATATGAGCTTAAGTATTTTTTTTCTTCTGCTTTAAACAATTACTCTACTCATATTTGTTCTAGCACTAAGGTCAAAGAAATGATTAAATATATAATTCAGAGTGAACCTAAGGAGTCTGTTTTATCTGACTTTAAGATTGTAGAAGAATTACGCAGATTTAATGTTAATCTTTCTAGAAGAACAGTAAATAAGTACCGTCACAATATGAAGATTTCTAAATCTGATATTAGAAAAAAACTCCATTTGATCTCTAATTAAATCAGTGAGTGTCGTATATTAGACATATTTCCTAATATTTTATAATAAATAAAATATGTTTAATAATAGTTTGATTGCTTGAATTAATCTTATGCTGTAATTTGCTCGTGTTGTATGGTACAATCGCCTTTCTTATTACATCTTAAAAATGTGGATGGTATATATGATTTATTTGTCTTATACGTTTATCGCATTCGGATTATTTTGTATTATTTCCAGTATTATATTTTTATTTAGAACTGATGATTTCTATAATAAATTGCACGGTATATCAGTTATAGATAGTTTTGGTACGATTCTTTGTTTATTAGGTTTAATGTTATTGCAAGATAGTTGGTATAGTAGTTTTAAGTTTTTAATACTCATTATATTGATCTTTCTTATTAACCCTATGTCTAGTTATGTTATAGCAATGGCCAATTTTTTTCAGAATAGAAACAAATAAAACTATTTGTTGTTATTGGTTAATTATTCTAATTTGATTTATATAGTAGCTGTAGTATGGATCTTTTTCTATCGATACCACACCAATTAGGTTTTGGTACTAATTTTATATTATTATTGATATTTTTAGGAATGTTAGTATTAGTTGTAATAAAATTTGTTATTTCTAGTAGTATGCTAGAATCTATAACTATTTTATCAATGTTTAGCGTATTTATTAGTTTTGTGTATCTTTTACTGGATGCTCCAGATGTTGCAATGACAGAGGTATCAATTGCTTCTTGTATTTCTACCTGTGTATTATTAAATATGGTTAAAGTTGTAGGCAATATCAAATATATTAAATCAAAAAAATTAATTAGAAAAAAAGTTGCCCTAGTTCTTTGTATCTGTCTTATATGTATTTTATCATTTGCTGGTAAAGATTTACCACAATTTGCTGCTGTTGACTCAAATGTACAAAATTACATGACGGAATATTATATACAAAATACTAAAAATGAAATAGGTATTTCTTCAATAGTGGCAGCGATATTGGCTAGTTATAGAGGGTACGATACACTAGGGGAAACAATAGTGATACTGATAGCGGGTCTTTCTGTTTTGATAATATTATCTAGCAATAGAATTCAGAAGGATGTTTGATTTAATTAATATTTGACTATATATAAGTAAATAATTCTATGAAAAAATTTGTTATTATAAAACATGTAATTAGTTGTATTATACCATATATTATGGTTTATGCATTTTATATAGAATTTAATGGTGAAGAATCTCCTGGAGGGGGGTTTCAATCAGGTGTGATTTTTGCTAGTGCAGCTATAGCTTTTGATTTGCTTTATAAAATCAATTTTGATCGTCAATTAGTTACAGATATTCTGGTTGTATTTTCTGCTTTAGGTGTTGTTATTTATCTTTGTACTGGGCTAATATCTATAATATTTGGCTATAATTATTTGAATTATTATGTATTATCTGTTAATAAATGTGATGGCCAACATCTTGGAATATTTTTAGTAGAATTAGGTGTAGGGGTAACAGTGTCATCGATTATGGTACTAATATATTTGTTATTACAAAAGACTGATTGATAGTGATCGATTGAATTTTAATATGTTGGCATATGTATAATCTGGTTTATTTTTTGGCTTTAGCAATATTTATAGTAGGATTATATATATTGTTAACTAGTGATTGTTATTTTTATAAAATGTTAGGTTTATCAATATTTCAAAATTCTATATTAATATTTTATATTTCTCTAGGTAAGGTCGGTGGAGCTACAGCACCAATTTATGGCAATTCTGTGGAGGATGTTACTGTCAATGCTAATTATGTTTTCTCTAGCCCTGTGCCTCATGTGTTAATGCTTACTGCTATAGTGGTTGGATTCGCGACTTTATCAGTTGGTTTAGCGTTCATATTTAAGATTAATCAAGCATATGGTTCAATATCAGAATCTGTAATCAATAAAGCAATTTCAGATGATGGATGTGATTATTAGGCATTGGCCAGCTTTACAAGTTTTGTTACCTTTCATAGCAGCTTTATTTGCTATTTTAAGTTTTAATATTCATATTGCTTGGTATTTATGCATTATTTTTGCATCGGCATCTTTTGCTTTATCTGTTTATGTACTTGGATACATTGATGGCAGTTATTCTTATTGTTTTGGTAATTGGCATCCTTCTATAGGTATAGAATATTTATTGGATTCTTTTAATCAAAAATTGATTATATACAGTAATTTACTTTTATTGTTATTTATTATATTTAATAAGTCATTAATTAGTGATCTATTATTAAAATACGTAAACCAATCTAGGAGGAATTTATTTTTTGTATTACTATTTTTTGCGCATGCAGGTTATATAGGGATATTAAGTACTAATGATTTATTTAACTTATATGTATTTATAGAAATTGCTTCGTTAGCTACCTATGTAATCCTCTCTCAAGGGCCAAGTAACAAAGCTCTAATAGGTGCATTTGATTATTTGGTTATAGGTACAATAGGAGCGACATTTATACTGATTGCTATAGGTTTTATATTTGCAATGACAGGTAGTCTGAACATAACAGATGTAAGACAAATTTTATCTAGTCAAGCAATCTCTAATTTGCATGTAATTAGTATAGTATTTTTTCTGTTAGGAGTATTGTTAAAACTTGCACTGTTTCCTATGCATTTTTGGATGATGCGTGCATATAAATCGACAGCTAAATGTAGCTTAGTATATATAGCTACAATTCCAACTATTACTGGTTTGTATATGGTGGCGAGATTTGTTGACTACGCAATAAATTTGGATGCATTATATATATCAGATTTGGGAGAGATTATCAGATTATTCTTTATTTCTATATCAATATTGAGTGCTATCTTAGCTTTGTTTTTTTCTAAGGATCTGATGACTTTATTGGTATATTCATCTATATCGAGTTTAGGATATATATTATTACTTATTTTAGTTTCTAATAATTCAGAGTTTTTATTGAGATTTATTATAGCAGATAGTATAAATAAATCTTCATTATTTCTTGTGATATCTTATATAGCTCAGAAAAATAGCGATTTCAATTTGCAGAGATTTAAATTGATCCATGATAAAAAATTATTTATAGTTTTAACTATATTTACTTTAATAGCCAGCGCAGGCCTACCTATTAGTAATTTATTCATACTAAAATTAGAGCTATTTACTTTATTGCTTAGTAAGCATTTATACATAGAATTTTTTGCTATGGTTATTTCTAGTATTTTTGTATTGTTATATCATTTAAGAATAGCTAAAGTGTTTTTTTTCTCTTCAAAGTCTAACGGTAGTATCACTATCGATAGTAATTGTTTAGGATTATCGGTTTTTATATTAATACAATTGATCTTTTTATTTATTAACTGTAGTGATTAGGAATTTATATTTAGTTCTGTTGATTTTTAGATATATATTACTAATGTGATTTTCTGAATTTAGTTTATGCAAATTTATACCTCATTATTTTCTTTATCAATTATTTTATTCTTTAGTCTTACCTTACCTCTATTTATTAGTCAGCACTCAAGTTATCGCAATAAAATATTTATTTTTGTAGTGTTTTTATATTGTATAAATATATTGATCATTAATTATCAGTTTTTGCATTATCAGCAATTTAGTATAACTTTAATAGAAGTATTTGCGCGTTATAAGATATCTTTTCACCTAGAGGTATTAGGTATAATTTTTTTGGATCTATTATCTGTATTATGGCTAATTTCTACTATATATAGTACAAAATTTTTAGAGATTCATTCTATTAAAAATATTAATATTTTTGTTTTGTTCATGAATTTTTGTATAGTAGCTGGTAACATAGTAGCACTATCTGCGAATCTCTTTACAATGTTCATTGGGTACGAATTATTAACTTTAGCTACTATACCTTTGGTAGCTTATCAAAGAGGCTCAAAAAAATTGACAAAAAATGTTTTTAACTACCTAAAAATATTACAAATTTCTAGTTTGGGATTATTTTTGCCAGCAGTAGTAATTATCTACACTGAATTTGGCAATGGAGATTTTATAAAATATGGTATATTTACAGCATATAATACGACTTTTAGTAAGAATTTTTCAATCATATTATTACTGATGTTTATATTTGGTATTAGTAAAACTTCTATATTTCCTATGCATCAATGGTTGCCCGATGCAATGGTTGCAATATATCCTGTGAGTGCCTTATTACACGCCGTAGTAGTGGTCAAAACAGGTTTGTTTTGTATGTATAAAATCCTTACCTATATATTCGGATTAAATTATTTGCAATATTTAATGGAGCATTATAATTATATTATTTTATTGCCTATGATTGCTGTTATACATAGTTCATTGCAAGCTTTAAAATTTAACAATATTAAGATGATTTTGGCATATTCTACTATTAATCAGTTAAATTTAGGATTACTTGCAATATTTATTTTGAGTGATCAATCTTTATTTGCAGCTATAATACAGATGATTTCGCACGCTTTCATTAAGATATCTTTATTTTATGCTATGGGTTTGATATACAGTGTAAATTCTGCATATAATGTAAGAGATTTATTGGGTATTTCAAAAATAATGCCGGTTACGAGTGCTGTAATTCTTGTATCTTCTTTAGGGTTAATAGGTATCCCACCTTTTTCAGGTTTCTTTAGTAAAATCTATTTGATTAGAGCTGCAATTGCTCAAAAACAGATTTTAGCTATAATGATTGTAATCATAAGTAGTATCATTTCTTCAATTTATACTCTAAAAATCTTAAATATGTTATACAGACCTATTAGTAATAAACTCACATCTTTAGTAAAAATGAAGCCAAACTTTTGTAAGTTATTGTCAGATGGTAATGATAGTTTTATCATAGAAAAACAGTTACCTATCTCAATGTTGCTAAGTATTATATTTTGTGTTTTAGTTACTGTGTTTTTTGGATTTTTATCTCCAATGATCAAAAATTTTATACTAAATTTTTATTAATGTATTCTACGAATTAATTTACAGACAATTTCAACTTTGCTATTTATAGATAACTTAATTTAGATAGTGTAATTGGTTAATTTTATGCAAGTAATAATTTTACACCCTTCTTGTATTACAATAATATCTTCTATATTACTTTTAGTATATCGTAATATTCTCAGAGCTAATAATTCTAATTATTTAGGAGTTATGTGTTACGTACTCTCTATTATACCGACATTATTAGTATTTGTATCATTATATTTTCTAGATGGGCAATATAATATAAATATTTCTAGTAATTCATCAATAATTTTTCAATTTTCATATGATAATAGATTAATATGCTGTGCTTTAAATATAATGTTTTTGTCATCTAACCTAAATTCTTTGTCTAATAACCGTATATTCGAGTTAATATTGGGTTCTATTATAGCCGGATGTTCATATTTATTAATTTTTTCTAGTGATTTTATTTCATTATTTATTGCTATAGAGATAAGCGCTATTGCAGGAGCAATTCTTATATTTTATTCAGGAAACAGTAAAAAACATCTAATCTCTTCTAACAGATATTTTTATACACATTTGGTGTGTGGTTATATGGTATTATTAGGTGTTTTATATATTAAAGAAGCGACAGGTAATTATAATATAATTAATATGAGTAATTTTTACCAAACTTCGCAGATAGCTGCAATTGTTACTGTTATTATGTTATTAGGTTTTTTAATTAGCCTTGCGGTGTTTCCATTTTGTGGAGCTATAGTTGAAAATTATTCGGCTGCCTCTTGTAGCGGATTTTTATATTTATTTTTTTCTAGTATATCTATTTGTTTCACTGTTTTGAAGATGTTTTCACACCAGGAATTTAGATTCATAATTGCGTTGTTTGCGATCACTACATTAATTTATTCATATATAAAGTCTATATTTATGGATGATTTATTGAAATTAATCTCTTTATTTTCTGTTATTCAGTATAGCATTTTCTTATGCTATACTACAGTGCCAGATGTTAATAAAGTAGAACATCTAATTGTTAGGTATTTCTTTATTAGTATTATTTATAAGACCTTGTTTAATCTTTCTACTGTTATTTTTATTGATAAATATAACATTAGACAATCTAGTTTAATTGTTAAAACAAATAATATTTGGATAATATCTGGTTGGATATTATCTATATTACACATGATTAGTTTTCCATTTACTGCAAGTTTTTTTATTAAGTCGATGATAGCAAATACTGTTATGGATAAGTTTTATTTTTTAATTACATCATTTTTTAATATAGTATTAATTGCTTCTCTGCCTTGGAATAGGTATATTTCATTAAATAAATATTCTAGCTGTACAGTAAATATTACAGATAAAGTTAGTATTATATTAGTCTCAATTTTACTATTTGCTAGTAGTTGTTTATACTTTATAGGATGGTATGTAGATGGTTCTATATTATTTAGCAGTATAGATGTTTCTATTTTTACTGTTATTAAACAAATATTGATTATTTTTACTGTTATATTGGTTTCACAAGTAATTTTTATAAAACATGGTAATCAATCTACTATAAATTTGGTGATTGATATAGGTAATATGTTAGCCAAATTTTATGGTTATGCTATTTCGCTTATCTCTAGCATAATTAGTAGAATAAAAAATATTATTTTAGCAAAATTGGTTAATATTTCTATTTCTGTGAGGGGTAGAGTAGAATCAGTGAATTATTTATGTGATCAGAGGTTTGCAATATCAATTATATTAGTATTATTAATTTTTTTGTTATTTATTTTTGTACATGATTAAAGTCAATTGCTATCAAGTTTTATTAAGTGATTTGTTAATGACTGTTTGTGCTTTGGCGGAAAAATGTTATTTGTCTGGTGCTAGGTCTGTAGTAATCGTTAATGATCGTGAGCAATCTATTACTAAATTAGATGCATTGCTTTGGACGTATTCTAGAAAATTTATACCTCATGCCACTAAATTTGATAAATATACAGATGTACAGCCTGTATATATTACTGATAAGTTGGAAGTGCCTAATTCGGGGAAGTCGATAATTTTGGTTAACGTACATAAGGAGTTAGTTTTAGATTTATTATTATTAGATACTGATAAATTAGGGTTACAAAACATACTCTACATATTCACAGAAGAATCAGCTATACAATTTGATAATATGAAGGATTTGATAGAAAGATCTGCATTAAAATCTAAAATAACACTAAGTTTATTTACAAAACATAATTCAGTTTGGAATCGATCAGTGTAATTTATTATTACAATTATTATATTTATTGTGTATATTTTTTATTTAAGATCTTCTGTATTGCATTATTAGTAGTGAAAATCTTTTTTTTACTAAAGGATTTGTTGTATTTATATGATTAATCATTTATATTATGACTGTGTTTTTGGAATCGGTATTGAACTTTGGATTTACAAACGATTGTCATAAGCTCTGCTGGGTATATGTGATTAGCTATATATTTTTTGTTATCATTAATCTAGATGTTGTATGATAGCAGATATTTAGCTATAATGTCGTGGCTGATTTTAGGAGGTCTTATCCTGTTTTTTATGTAAAATAATCAAATTAATTTGAAAATAATGACAAATATTATTAAATCTAAATATAAGGCTAGTAGAAGGTTAGGTAGTACGTTATGGGGTAGTAGTAAGGATGCTTATAATAAAAGAAATTATCCTCCTGGCCAACATGGTAATTCTTATAGTAAAGCTAAAGTATCAGATTTTGGTGATCATCTTAAAGCTAAACAATTGATAAAGATGCATTATGGTAGGATTACATCAAAACAGTTTAAGAATGTTTTTTTATTAGCTCGTAAGGCCAAAGGTAATACCGCTGAAAATTTTGCAGGATTGTTAGAGAGGAGACTGGATATAGTAGTCTATAGAATGAATTTTGCTCCTACAATTTTTGCTGCAAGGCAGCTTGTTTCACATGGTCATGTAATGTTAAATAGGAGAAGAGTTAATATAGCGAGTATCAGATTGTCTGTATCTGATACTATTGAGATTAAGGATACTTCTAAAAATCTTAATATTTGTAAGGATTCGTTAGCTAGAAGGGAGAATTCTATTCCTGAGTATTTGTCTGTTGATTCTGATAAAATGTCTGGATGCTTTGTTAGGGTCCCTAAAATCGATGATATTCCTTATCCATTTAAGCCAGATTTTAGTAAGGTAGTCGAGTATTTTTCTAGGTAGTGGATAGTCGATTTTATATTTTATATTTTATATTTTATTGTTTTGGATAGGTGTCCGAGTGGTTTAAGGAACTGGTCTTGAAAACCAGCGTGTAGGTGACTATACCGTGGGTTCGAATCCCACCCTATCCGCACGCCTCGTGGCTGCAATGTTTTATTATTCGATAATTTTGTGATAGTTTTTTAGGGATATCTTGTTCATACAGTTGCCTGCCTAGTTATAAGGATTTTAAAAGTTTTTTTGCAGCTTTTATACTAGTTTCTTTTACATTTGATACTTCTGTTTCTTCGGTACAAAAAACCATTTTTTTGCTTTTGTGGTCCGATAGCATATACTGAGTGATAATATTCTGTTTTTCATTGTATCTGGCATATGCAGATATCGCTGTGCGGCAATCTGCGTTTAGATATTCTAAAAATGATCTTTCTGACATCGCTAGATTCCAAGTTTTCGTATCATTAATATGACTGCAGATTCTTTTCATTTTAATATTATTAGATAAAGTTTCTATTGCGATTATACCTTGCCCTGCAGCGGGTAAGATCTGTGTGGTTTCTATAATATTAGTATTTTTTATATCGTATAAATTTGTTCTTTTTAGCCCTGCGTATGCTAGAATTAGTGCGTCTATTTTTTGATTTTCTATCTTTTGAATTCTAGTATTGATATTGCCTCGTGATATTACGACTTTGATATCTGGCCTCAATGATTGAATAAAAGCTGTACGTCTTGGAGATGAGGTACCAATTATTGCATTTTTAGGTAAATCTAAAATATTTTTATATTTATTATTATTACCTGTGAATAATACATCATTTGGGCATTCTCTTTCTAAAACTGCTACAATTGAGAATTTTCTGTCTAAAATCCCTGGCATGTCCTTTAAAGAATGCACAGCTATATCTATGTGTTTTTTTATCAATTGATCTTCAATTGCCTCTATAAACAAAGATTTTCCTCCTATTTCATAAAGTGCTTTATTTAATATTTGATCCCCTTTAGTTGTTATAGGGACAATTTCTATGCTATATTTGGGAAATATTGATAATAATTTATCAATCACTAATTGTGTTTGTCGTAAAGAGAGCAAACTTTTTCTTGTACCGATTCTTATATGCATTTTAATTATGAAAAAGATTCTGTATTCAGTATTATATATCAATAAAATCTGGGTGCTTACTTATAGTAATATTCTATAGAAACCTAAAAATAATAGGAAATATTCATTAATGTCCTATTTTTAGTGCCTTTATAAAGGCAGATTTTGGTATATCTACATTGTTAATGTTCTTCATTTTCTTTTTACCTTCTTTTTGTTTATCAAGAAGCTTTCTCTTACGAGTAATATCTCCCCCGTAACATTTGGCTGTTACATCTTTTCTCAATGCCTTAACATTTTCTCTTGCTATAATTTTGCTACCAATAGCTGCTTGTATAGATATTTGAAATAATTTTCTTGGTATTAGATCTTTTAATGATTTGCATAAGATTCTGCCTTTTTGTTCAGCATTGTCCTTAAAAATAATCAGGGATAAGGCATCTACTGTGCTGCCATTTACCAATATACTAAGTTTTACCAGTTTTGTAGGCTGGTATGTATCCATAACCCAGTCAAAACTGGCGTATCCCTTAGAATAGCTTTTTAGACTATCATAAAAGTCAAACATTATTTCATTCAGTGGTAAAGAATAAGTTAATATTACTCTTTGTCCTGTGATATACTGCATATCTAGTTGTGTTCCCCGCTTATTGATGCATAATTCTATAATAAGGCCTAAAAATTCTTCCTGCACTATTATAGTTGCTCTGACCCATGGTTCGAGCATAGATTTTATTTCGCTTAATGCAGGAAATTCTGTAGGATTATGGATAACTAGTTCTTTGCCTGATTTATTGAGCTGTATTTTATACATGACGCTTGGAGCGGTAGTAATTAATCTAATATCAAATTCTCTTTCTATGCGTTCCTGGATTATTTCTAGATGTAATAATCCTAAAAATCCACATCTGAAACCTGAGCCTAGCGCATGAGAGTTTTCTACTTGTAATTCTAAGCTTGAATCATTTAATCTGAGTTTTTCTAATGCATGTTTTAAATTAGCAAATTGAGATGTTTCAGCAGGATATAAACTACAGAATACCATTGGAGTTTTAGGTTTAAACCCAGGTAAGCATCTGATATTTTCATGTATAGAATCTGTAATTGTATCTCCTACCTTACAATCATCTATATCTTTTATTGAAGCAGTAAAGAAGCCTATCATTCCACTGGTGAGTTCATCACATATTGTTTTTTTAGGAGAAAAATATCCAACATTTTCTACGTTATATGTAGCATTTGTTGCAATCATTTTGATCTTAGCATTTTTGCGTATAACTCCTGAAAATACTCTAATTAATATTACTACACCTAGATAATTGTCATACCAGCTATCTATTAGTAAAGCTTTTAGTATTTCTTTATCATTATTTAGCTCAGTATAACCAAAATTTGGGGCTGGTACTTTATTTACTATTGTTTCTAGAAGATCTCCAATACCTATTGCTTTTTTAGCTGATACCAATAATACATCTTTTGTATCTATTTCTAATATTTCTTCTACTTGTGCTATAACTTTTTCAGGTTCTGATGCAGCTAGATCAATTTTATTGAGTACAGTAATTATATGGTGCCTATTTTCAAGAGCTTGATGTAAATTTGCGATTGTTTGTGCTTGTATACCCTGAGTTGCGTCTATTATCATCAACGAAGCTTCGCATGCTGCTAGTGATCTACTTACCTCGTAAGAAAAATCTACATGCCCTGGTGTATCAATTAAATTTAGTTGATATATGTGGCCATTTTTTGCTTTATACTTAAGCTGTACAGTCTGGGCTTTAATCGTTATACCTCTTTCTCTCTCTAGCTCCATGGAGTCTAAAACTTGATTTTTCATATATCTTTGTTCTAGTCCTCCACAATATTCTATTAATCTATCCGCTATAGTGGACTTTCCATGATCTATATGTGCTATTATAGCAAAGTTACGAATAAATTCTTTTGACATAGGTAAACAGACCTACAATACAACAATAAGTAATTAACAGTGGTATAGTATATATTAAATCAACATAATATGACAGTTGTTTATTAGTCCTACATATATTTTCTTTATATAATCGGTGTAGTGAGTTTATAAGATAGTTTGTAAGATATTTTATTTTATCTTTCGTTAAGACCTTTAAACATGGCATCAATTATTGGGTCTATTAAATATCTAAATAACGTTCTAGTACCTGTTACTATTTGTATTTCAGCTTGCATACCTGGAGATATTTCTAAGTTACGAAGCTTTGCTAGCTGATTAAAATGTTCTATATCTATCTTAATTTCTGCTAGGTAATAGGCTCTACTGCCTGTATCTTCTGATCTTTCCAATATAACATCTGGTGATAAAGATACCAATTCACCTTTGAATACGGGGCTGGTTCTCGATTTAAATGCACTAAATCTTATCTTTGTTTTAAGCCCTACAGAGACAGAATCTATATTACTAGGTTCTATTTGTGCCTCAATTATCAAATTATCATTCAGTGGTGAAATTTCAAGTATGGTATAAGAAGGAGGAATATTTTGTCCTACGCTATGAAAATTGATACGGTTAATTATTCCATCTTCTGTAGCTCTTATGATTGACTTTGAAAGATAATAAGATATTTCTGTTAAGCTTTCTTTAGCGGATCTAGCACGAGTTCTGGTTTCTTTTAGTTCTTCAAATGTTTTTACGTTTATTTCACTTTTATGCTGTATCAATCTTAATTGGATTTCTGATATTTCGTTCTCTATTTTAGACTTTTCAAATAAATTAGTATCTATAGCACTTTGAATTTCTATAACCTTATTTTGTGCCTCCATTAGATCATCTTGTTTTATGAATCCTTTTTTTGCTAGCGTTTTTGCGTTAGTGGCTCTTTGTTGAGCTAATTCTAGTTTATTTTTTAGCCAATGATTTCTTGCATTTAACCCTTCTATGGGTTGCTTGGTTTGTTTAATTTTTTCTAAAAATGCATTAATACTGGCTTGATGTGACTGTTTTCTTGATTCAAAAATACTATTTTGTATTTTAATGATTTTTTTTATTGGATCTAATTGAAGATCTTCTAATAATGGATCATTGTATTCTACATGATCACTGTTACTTATTTCTGCTATTAGCCTAGTTTCTGAAGCTACCAATTCTCTATATTGATTGAGTACATCTTCATATTTCACTCTTTCTTTTATATCATCTAAGGTAATTAATGTATCACCTTTTTTCACTCTATCTCCGAGTTTAACGTGAATTTCTTTTATTATCCCGCCATTTGGGTGGTTTAAAACTTTTGTTTTACTAGTATTAATCACACGTCCTATTGCAGTAGATGAGCTATCTAGAGGTGCTACAACTGACCATATTAGGCCAAATATTACAAAAAATACTATAATATATGCTCCGAATAATATGGGGGCCCTGGCATGGTTTACTACATCATGTTCTGGATGTAGTTTTTTATTTATTATGAAATTTATTGCAAGATCAATATATCCCACCCATTTTTGCATTTTCTTGATAATAAATTGTAATATACTCTGTATTTTAAACTTATCTCTGAAAGTTTTATTAGAGGAATTAGTTTTTGCCTTATTTTGTAATTCTAACAATTGCTGTAATTTAATTAAATTATCAGAATGTTTTTTTGATTGATCATTAGACATAATAATTATTAATTAACTGATTTTTTGTTGTTGTAATGCTAGAAGAATTTCTTCTTTGGAACCGAATTGCAAAATTGATCCATTTTTTAAAAAGATTATCTTATCTACTACTGATAAAATATCTGAACGGTGTGAGATTACTATTACAGTAATTTGTAGTTGCTTAGCTTTAATTAGTGCTTTTGCAAGAGCTGATTCTCCTGATCTATCGAGATTTGCGTTTGGCTCATCTAATATGAGTAATTTAGGTGTACCATAAAATGATCTTGCTAATCCTATTCTCTGTTTTTGTCCACCCGATAAGTTAGTACCAGTTATCCCTATATCAGTATCGTATCCGTTAGGTAATGCGAGTATCATTTCATGAGCTCCAGATATTGTAGCAGCTTCCACTATTTTTTCAGGATCTATCTCTTCAGACATTCTGGCTATATTTTGTTTTACAGAACCACTAAATAATTCCACATTTTGTGGCAAATATCCTATATGTGTGCCAAAATTCTCTCTATTCCAAGTATACACATCTCCTCCATCTAATCTTACTACTCCAGAAGATGCTTTCCATACTCCTACTATTAATTTTGCTAAAGTAGATTTTCCTGAAGCACTAGGGCCTATAATTGCTAAGGATTCCCCAGCAGTTAAACCAAAAGAGATGCCTTTTATTATAAATTTAGGTGTTGTTGTATGTTGTATCTTGCCTATGTTAGGGTTGGCAATAGTTGGCAAAGCGTAGTGTAAGTCATCTACTACAAGATTACCTGATATATTTGGTATTACCATTGATTGTACTCTAGTTGAATACTGATCAAACCCCATATTAATATTTTTATATGATCTTAGTGCGCCACTAATTTCTTTCCACATGACTATAGCATTATCGAAAGGTGCAAGTGCTTTACCTACTATAATAGAACTTGCTATCATATTACCTGCTGTCATTGCGTTGCCGTACGTATCAATTACTAGATATGCTCCAACCCCGGTTACTGCCATTTGCATAAGGTTTCTTACAAATCTTGATATATTCGATATTATACCGCTTCTGTAGCTTGCATTGGATTGGTGCGAAAGTGACTTTTTATTAAATACAGACCATATTTTAGATACATTTTTCATCATTCCCATTGCTTCCACTGTTTCTGCATTTCTGTTTGCTATATCTGCTTGTATGTGTCCTTTTCTGATATGATGAGTTGCTTCTCCTAATTCTTGATTTGTAGCCACTGCATTAAATAGACCGAAACTAACTATTAATACCGCTCCTAACAGAGCAATTGCTCCTATATATGGGTGTATTAAGAATACAACAATAAAATATACTATACTCCAGGGTGCATCGAATAGTGTATTGATTCCTGTACTAGTTAAAAATCGTTTTACTGTTTCAAAATCTCGTAATAATTGGCTCGATGATTGATTCATTTTAGATGCAGCGGCAGAAACTGAATGATGAAAAAGTTCAGGCGAAACATTATTATCTAGCCACTCACCAATTTTAATCAGCGTGAAAGATCTGGCTGTTTGTAGCATAGCATATACTAGATAAATTAATCCCACGATGATTGAAAGCATAAGCAATGTATTAAGATTACGGCTACCTAATACTCTATCTAGTACTTGCAGTGAATATAACGGTGTAAGCAACATCAACAAATTGGTGGCGAATGCAAACCAGAAAGTAATCTTGAATGCAAAATTACATTTTTTTATTGCTATTTTTAATGGATTATTTTTTATATCAATATTACTATTGTCTTTCATTTTATAATCTATTTTTAATTTGAATTATGATATATATTAAAGTTTGTAATTTCACATTTTAATGTAAGAATTATCAATATCTACTAGCTATGGTTGTAACTCATTTACCAATATTGTAGAGAATATCTTTTAGAAAAACAACTCAATTCCTTACATGAACCACATAACAGAATATTATAATATATATTAAGTAATTTTTATAACAAAATATTTAAATAATAGTAATTTTTAATTAATTATTGTATCAATTTATGAATAGTGAGCAGTTAAAGAAATTGATTTCTGACGTTTTAGTCAGTATAGGCTTTAAGTTATACAGTTTTGAATTCAAAACTAAGAAAAATGTTAGCAAGCGTGGTAAATTATCTAGTGTATCAATATTAGATATATCTATACAAAGTTTGCAAAATATTCCGGTTACAGTTCAAGATTGCTCATTTGTTAGCAGTAATGTTTCTGTAGCAATTGATGTTGCAAATTTTATTTCTAGCAAATATTACTTATCTGTTTCTTCTCCTGGGGTAGAGAGGATACTAAAATCTGTAGAAGATTATTGTGGTATTATAGGTCAATCTATCAAGATTAATTTATATGAACCGTTGGATAGTAATAAGACATATATTGCTAAAGTATTGGATGTAAAAGATAATCACATTTGTATAAATGTAAAGCATACTGATCTTCAATATGATATTCATATAGATAAAATAAAACTATCTAGGGTAGTATTAATTTAGTGGCAATATACTCTTAATGGCTATTCATTTTAAGTTTCTTTTAGCCTTTTGTATGGTATCTTTTTGTATATGCATAATATAAAACTTATAGAGATTAGTATAGAGGATAACCATATGAAGCTAATATGTGCTCTGTATGATATTTGTGCATGTACTATATTATTTTCTATCTTGCTCACTATCGAATAAATATCATAGAATAAAAAAGAATATATATCTGATTTTTGTGATATATGTTTTTGTGCTTTATATAACCTAGTTTCAGGAGTTAGTAATATTGTTGTGTTATCATATCTGATTAAAAACTCAGAAATTTGCATTATATAATCCTTTTGATCACTAAGCCTAATATTTTGTAATTTTATTGATATATTATCTTTATTTAATTCATCACCTAGTTTGCCTGTAAAACTAATCTCTTTTGATAAAATACTGTTTAGTGTGATATTAAGTACTAATATTGCAAATCCTATATGTCCGACAGTTGATGATATTTTCTGTGTATTTAATGTATTGCAGAAATTATTGCTATTGTATTTAATATAGTATATTTGTGAAAATATTAGGTATATGGCAGAAAATATCATTATTAAATTCATTATTTTAGTATCTAAGTAAATATTTATTACTGATGTAATTATTAGTGAAGATAATATTAGGAATATTTGTACTAAAATGCTGCTATAGTTCAAACATGGTACTAATCCTGCCAGAATTATCATTGGTATATTTAGTGGTATAAAAATTTTTATGAAATATCTGCTATCTATCACTATTTCTTCTCCATATACCAACCTGTAGTAAATTGGATATATTATGGATAACAACAATGTTGTTAGTGATATTAGCCACAAGATATTAGACCAAAATATGTATTTATTTTTATTGCAGGACTGATATTTTGTATTTGTTAATTTAACATGTTTATGTCTTACTAAAAATATCATAATTGATATTAAATTAGTAACAATTGCAATAAATAATATATATTGGCTTCTTTCAATAGAAGATGTGAAGGAATGTATTGAATCTATAATCCCACTTCTGACTATGAATATGCCGTACAGAATGAGTGTGAATATGACAATTGATAATATTATTGTCCAACGCAGATATTTTACATTCGTGAGAGATATTAATAGAAAATGATGTAACATAATTCCAGCTATCCATATTATAAGTGATATGTTTTCTACTGGATCAAAGAACCAGAATCCTCCCCACCCCAGCTCTCGATATGCCCACCAAGCACCTGTAGTGATTCCAAGAGATAAACTTGCAATTGATATGTTAGCGAATTTTTTGATATATGAAATTGTCGTATGATAGTTATCTTTGGTTATTAGAATTATGCATCCCATACTGAATGGGATGACATATCCTACATATCCTAAATATAGTAGTGGGGGATGTATTATTAGTGTGTGATCGTGTAGTGCTGGGTTTAATCCTATTCCATTTGTAGGGAGATTGCTAATATTTAGTGTCTCAAATGGATTGGACATATAGTATATGAATACTAGAAACAAAAATTGAATTATAGATAAAATATTGATTTGTAAACTTTTGCTAATATTAGATATTTGATTATAGTAGACTGCAGTGATACTCATTATAGAAAATAAAAACATCCATAAAATCATTGATCCTTCATATGAAGACCAGCTAGAGGCGATTTTGTAAATCATTGATTTATTGGTATTAGAATTGAATAAGATGATTTTTATTGAAAAATCATCAATGATGAATCCTAATAATAATATGATAAAACAGATAATATTTATTATATTATACGAATAAAATAAGTGTTTTTTACTATTTAGGTTGAGTGGTACTATAATAGTAATTAATAATATTATTATAGAAAGTAATAATGAATAATTACCAATGCTACTAATGCTCATTATTACTTTGGGGTTGGTCTTGTAGTATTACTTTAACAGTTTTAATACTGTTAAAGGATTTTTTTGTTATCACTATTTTAAGATTTTCAAATAGTAAAAATTCTCCCTGTTGAGGTATTCTCTTCATTTTGTTAATAATGAATCCTGCAATTGTAGTACCTTCAGTTTTTGGTAAATTCCAGTTTAGTTCTCTATTTATATCCCTAATCGATACCAGGCCGTCAATAATAAATTCTTGCTTAGATTTTGTAATAATTTTTTTTGTACTAAAGTCATATTCATCGTAAATTTGTCCTACTATCTCTTCTAATATGTCTTCTAATGTAACGATACCTTGGAAATCGCCATATTCATTCACTATGCAGGCGATATGGCTCTTACCTTTTCTAAAAGCCTTTAATTGATCAATCAGTAATACATTTTCTAAAATAAATAAAGGTTTTATTAAGAGATTTTTTATAGATAGTTCGCTGAATCGATTTTTATTCCAGTGTATTTTATTTAAGAAATCTTTTGTATGAATTATGCCAACTATATTATCTCTGTTATCTTTCCATACAGGGATCCTGGTGTATGATGAATTTGATACTATTTCAGTAATTTTTTCGAATGGTAAAGAGATATTGATATCAAATATGCTACTTCTATGCGTCATAATTTCGCTTACTTTGATATTTCTGATATTCAGTACTGCTTCTATCATATCTTTATCATATTTTAGCACATGGCCTTCTTGTACATGATGTTCTATTAAACCTTCTACCTCGTCTTTCGCTGAGAACTCATGTTTTAAATTAATACGAAATAAAAAACAGAATCCTCTTATAAAATAGTCCAGAACAATATTTGCAGGTTGGAATATGGTTAAGAAATATTTAAGGGTTGATGATACAAATAATGCTATTTTTTCAGGATTTTTTACCGCTATTGTTTTTGGAAGAATTTCTGCAAATATAATAATCACCACAGACATTATAATAGAAGATACTATTGTGCCTATATCATTGCCTAACAAATCTATGAATAATGCTGTAGCTAAGGTGGTGCATAGAATATTTATTACGTTATTTCCTATAAGGAGTATACTGATTATCTTATTTTTCACCCTTAGAATATTCAATAGTATTTTTGCTTTTGGATTTTTTGTAGAATGTAGTTTTTGTATTTTTCCTGTGGAAGTTGCGGTAATTGCAGTTTCTATAGCTGAGATGGCAGCAGAAATAAATAAAAATATGAATATGCAAATGCTGGATAACATAGTAAATATAAAATATAATTTATATAGTATTAGTTAATTTAGAACTAAAATATAATAACCACTAAGTACAAAATATATTGTTGCTTATATGCACCTAAATAATACCACATGATTATTTGATATATAATTCAATTATGCTATATTTATATATTATAAAATAAATATTATTAAGCAATATAATATATGATGAATAGTACAATTATATATATAATAAGATGAATAGTGGTGTTAACAATCAATTATTTCAAACATCAGTTACTAGAAGGGCTGTATCAGAGGATCTAGAGAATATTTTATATCAGAAATTTAATATCTTGGATCATGGATTTATCAGGGTAGTAGACTATATGGGTAATGATGAAGCTATAGTGCAAGCAGCAAGGATATCTTATGGTAAGGGCACTAAAAGTCATTCCGAAGATAGAGCTCTGATTCGTTATCTAATGCGTCATCAGCATACTACTCCTTTTGAAATGTGTGAAATAAAATTTCATATTAAACTACCAATTTTTGTAGCAAGACAATGGATAAGACATAGAACTGCCAATATCAATGAATATTCTGCAAGATATTCAGTGCTAAGTAATGAATTTTATATACCATTGGCAGAAAATATTTTATCTCAATCTTCTACCAATAAGCAAGGTAGAAATAATAAAACACTACCAAAAGATTTGGTAGATAAAGTCATAGAGTTTATAAAATCTGATTCTATTAATTGTCACAATCATTATAGAGAAATGATGAATTGTGATCCAGATGGTAGCATTACTGATGATAATAATATTGGCATTTCTCGAGAGTTAGCTAGAATTAACTTGACTCTTAACCATTATACTGAAATCTACTGGAAAATTGATTTGCATAATTTGTTACATTTTTTATTACTTAGAGCAGATGAAACCGCTCAGTATGAAATTAGAATGTATGCAAATTCTATAATAGATGTAGTCAAATTATGGACACCACACGTGTATGATGCTTTTATCGAATATAAACTTAAAGCTGCTAATCTTTCCCAGACAGCTTTGGATGTAGTGCGTAAAATGATTAAAGGGGAGTTTGTAGATAGACAGTCTGTTAGTATGGGTATTAGGGAATGGCAAGATCTTATGAAGATACTTGATTGTTAGAGTGGTTTTAGGTGTCATTAGTTGCTAATGGGTAAATCAGTGAAAAGGGTTATCGTAATTTGTGGCCCTACTGCTAGTAATAAGACAGATTTTGCTCATAGATTAGCTCTAGAAATTGGGGCTGATCTGGTAGGTGTAGTGAATGCTGATTCTATGCAGATATATAAACAAATACCTATTATCACTAGTTCTCCTAGCAAACAATTGCAAGAAAAATTGGGATATTACCTATATAATTTTTTGGATGTTAATCGATATTTTTCTGTGGATTTATATTGTAAAACTGCAATCGATGTAATTAAAAATTTATCTAATTTAGGTAGTACTGCTATATTAGTCTCTGGAAGTGGTATGTACATTAATTCTTTGATATATGGGTATCATAATATCCCTAGTATTGAACTTAATGTTAAGCAAGAAGCTAAATATTTGTATGACAAATTTGGTAGGGAAGTAGTATTTAATATCTTATGTAAAAAAGATCCGTTACTGAAAACAAGGATAAATATTAACGATTCCCAGAGGATATGTAGAGCTTATGAAGTGTTACTTCAGACCGGTTCTTCAATACTTGATTTCTACCAAGAAAGGTACAAAATAAGCTCTTTAAAAGATTTTACATTAGATGTTATTATGTTGTTGCCAGAAAGAAATTACTTATATGATTTATGTAGACATCGTTTATATAATATGTTCTCAGACAATTTAGTTATAGAAGAAATCCGATCTTTATTGGATAATTTTGGTGTGATAAATAATCCTGCAATACATGCATTAGGCATTAAGGAGATTATTGCTTATTTGCAACATAAAATTTCTTTAGAAAAAGCTATAGAGCTGATTTTTATTAGAACTAAACAATATGCTAAAAGACAAATTACTTGGTTTTCTAATAAATTAAGACCTAAACAAATTATTAATTTTTCTGATAATAGAGAATATCTGGCTAATAGCTCTATCTCTATAAAAAAAATTAGTGACAATTTAAAAAATAAATAATAATTAAAAATTATATTTGTTATTAATGATTGGATATCAGACGAATATTAAATTGCTTCTTTTTGTTTGATTATTTACACTAATAGTGATAGCTTTTTGCTTTGTTAGCTTAGTTAATATTGTTTTAGATACATAGTAAGTTGGATCTAATATATTTATTTAAAAGCTATTGATGATTTATTCTTAATTTAATAATTATTAGTTTTATGTTAATCACTTTATCGGTTGTTGGTATAATTTCAGTGTTTATTATATTGAATGCAGTAAAAATAGTACCACAGCAAGAGGCATGGGTGGTAGAAAAATTAGGTAAGTTTGATAAAGTATTAGAGCCTGGGTTAAGCGTTATAATACCAATAATACAAAGAATTGCCTATAAGCATACATTGAAAGAAGAGGCGTTAGATGTAAAAGCACAAACTGCCATATCTAATGATAATGTTAGCCTATCTATAGATGGTGTATTATATGTGAAAATTATAGATCCTGTATCAGCATCTTATGGAGTGAGTAATCCATATTATGCTATATCACAGTTAGCTCAAACTAATATGCGCTCTGAAATTGGTAAATTAACTTTAGATAGGACTTTCGAAGAAAGAGAAGCACTAAATCATGCTATTGTTACATCTATAAATCAGGCTGCTACCAACTGGGGAATACAATGTATGAGGTATGAAATTAAAGATATTCAACCTCCTAAATCGATATTGCAAGCTATGGAATTACAGGTAGCCGCAGAGAGAAAAAAGCGTGCTGTAGTACTTGAATCTGAAGGTATCAGGGAATCAAAAATTAATACCGCGGAAGGTGATAAAGTCTCTGTAGTTCTTTCTTCAGAAGCAGCATATACTGACTGGGTCAATAGGTCAAAAGGTCAATCAGAATCGATTGCTATGCTGGCCAATGCAACAGCAGCTAGTATAGAGTCTGTTGCCTCCGCCTTTATGCAAAATGGCTCTGCTGAAGCTGTTGCGTTTAAAATTGCTGAACAGTATATTAATGCTTTTTCGAATATAGCAAAAGAATCTAGTACCATTATCTTGCCAGCAGATTTAAATAATCCTGGGGCTTTTGTATCTCAAATATTTACCATTTTTGAAAAAATAGTGAACCAAAAGAAACATGACAATTAGTATTTTATTATTATGCAGCGCAGGCTTTAATTAAGCATTATTTAAAAGTTGATTATACTATTCTTATAAGATACAATCCCCTTGCTTTGGATCATTTCTTCACTATTTGTAGCTGTGCTTGTATTTTGATCTATTTGGTGGCTTGTGTTATAGTATAGATTTTTTATAAAATGGGTTTGTAGCTCAGCTGGTTAGAGCACACGCCTGATAAGCGTGAGGTCAGAAGTTCAAGTCTTCTCAAGCCCACCATCGTTTTCTTGTTTGGTAAAAGATAGACAAATATCTAGTAATACCAGAAAGCTGTAGATTTATCTTATACATCTGAGGTAATTAATGTCATTTCTTTTATTAGACTGCTTCATATAATTTGTATTAATTGAACTTCTTCCTTTTTATAGGTAGGAAGGATATTTTATAGGTTAAAACGTATTTTACAATTTGCATTATGTGAGACATTTTTACCTTTCATGTTTAGACTATATCCTATATCAAATTGACAATTTTGTTGGTATAGATTGCTTAAGTTTATGCTTATCTTATATTCAGGACAGTCTTTTATAATGTTATTATCAATGATGCTAGGGCTTAAATTTGGTATTGTACAAGAATAGCTAACGTTGCGTTTGTGCAGTGGTATAATGTATGACCCGCTTATCTTTGGTGTTATAGTAAAATTGCCTTTGGATAGTGCCTTCCCTATTAAATCTATTGAGGTTGATGCATATATATTATCTACAGAGTCTGCTTTGATGTTTTGATTAAAGTCAGAATTTTTTTCTGTATAGGATATTGATCCTACTTTAGAGAATTTCATTCCTACTTTTGGTATTATTGCTACCTCTCCTATAGTATGTTGATATCCTATCAATGAATTGATAGTTGTAGATAGTCTTCTATAGTTTGCAAGCATATTACAATTCTTAGTTGTTGTAGGATCCACTAGTATTTTATCATTTTTTATCAAATTGATGTTAAAACTAACATTGCCTTCTATAAATATTTTAGAATCAAATTTATAATATAGATATGGTGTTGTTAATATTGAATCTATTTTAGCAGTGTTCCCTTCATGTTGAGCATGAAATTTTACATTTTTATTACAATAACCTATACCTAACCCCAAAATTAGATTTTTATTCCGGACTATTTCACCTCCTAAAATTACACCATTGGCTTTAGCACTATATTCTATAGTATTTTTCTGTTTTGACTGTTTTTCTTGTGTATTATAGTAATTTATCCAAATATTGTTATTATTTTCATGTTTATTTGGTACCAAGTTATGTGGTATCGAACTATTACTTGCAAGGTTATAAGATTGAGAATTCAAATCATTATTCATTGCTAGCAGTAAGATACGTGCTTGTACAGAATATTCTGGCAATTTATGCATGTTATATAATATCAAATCTTCATCTTGGTTAAGCCTTGTTATTCTGAAATAAGCATCTGATTTTATTTCGTTAGATATTTCTGGGTTTAGTAATAATTTGGCTGTTTTATGTATTATACTTGTATTTGCATTTTCTTGTTCTTCTGTGTTTTTATATGCTAATTTAGCTAAATTATTGAAGTTAGCATTGTCATTTTCTTCATTCCAATTTGGATTATTTTGTAATAAGAGTTTTACTGATCTCATTTGTTCTTGATTTCTTTTTTTATTTTCTATATCTTGTAGTGCTTTATTGTATCCTTTTATTTCATTCTGTAACTGTTCTATTTCTATCTTTAATTTCTCTTTAAATTCATTCAAAAATTTTACTTCATCATCGTTTTGAGCTTTATTTTTAGATTCATTTACTATTAATTCTAGAACTTTTTCTGCTTCTTGAGCTTGTTTTTTTAGTTGCGTCAGGTTTTGTACGGATTTCTCAGCTTCATCTTGTACTGCTGCAGTACGTGTTTTTGCTGCATTGTATTCTTTTGTTAATTTTTTTATTGCTTCTGATAGTTGTGCAAGGTGTTGTTGAGATTTCCCAGATTCTTCTTGTGCTGCTTTAGTACGTGTTTCTGCTTCTTTTTGTTTTTGTATTTCTTCTTCAGCTTGTTTTTTCAATTTTTGTATTTCTTCTTGAGCTTGTTGTTGCAGTTGCGCTAGGTTTTGTTCAGCTTTCTTAGCTTTGTCTTGTGCATCTTTAGTTTCGCCTTGTGCAGTTTTAGTACGTGTTTCTGCTTCTTTTTGTTTTTGTATTTCTTCTTCAGCTTGTTTTTTCAATTTTTGTATTGCTTCTTGAGTTTGTTGTTGCAGTTGCGCCAGGTTTTGTTCAGCTTTCTTAGCTTTGTCTTGTGCATCTTTAGTTTCGCCTTGTGCAGCTTCAGTACGTGTTTTTGCTTCAGTGTATTTTTCTGTTAATTTTTGTATTGCTTCTGATAGTTGTTTTTTTTCATCTTCTTTAGCTTTGTCTTGCGCTGCTTTAGTACGTGTTTCTGCTTCTTGAGTTTGTTCTTGAGCAGCTTTTTCTTTTGCGGCTTTTTCTTTTGCAACTTGTTTTTGTGCGGCTTTTTCTTCTGCTTCTCTTTTTGCTTGAAGTTGTGCTAATAGTAATTTCCTTTCTTCGTCTTCTTTAGCGTGTTTTGCCCTTAAGTCTGTTGTTGATTGCTGCGTAGTGTCTTGTTCAATTTTTTTATCTGATTCTTGATTTGGTGTATGGTATCCATCTTGATTAGAATTTGTATCAGTTCCGCTAGCATTGATATTATTTTTGTTATCTGAAGTCTCTCTGGTATTATTATTTACAGTATTATTAGCTGTTGTGCTCTCGCTGGTGGATTGTTGATCTTCTATTTCTTTAAGTAACATGCTAATGCTCATTGCATAATTGTTAATTCGGATTAGTATATGATCAGTGATATATGCTTGACATGTATCTGATAATGCATTATATACGTTTACCATATCACTAGGTTTTATATCTATTTCTTCAATATTGTCTTTTAGTGTTGCTCCACTAAGTTCTCCTAATTTTTTTTTAATTGTATTTAGTAATTTTTGTTCTTGTACTAATGCTTCTGGATAAGTAATATTGATTTTGTCTATTTTTGCTATGTTGTTTACGTTTTCATGGATTTCAGGTAATTCAGCTACTAGCTGTAATAATTCTTGCTTTTTGTTTTGATGCTTGGAATTAAAAAAAATAATTATTTTGTTTATTCTCATTTTGACCTTATCTACGATTGTTTGATCGCTAATATTTGGTAATAATGGATTTACTAAAAACACATAGTTTGAAAGTATATTCTTATATTGAGTTAATGATGTTGCATTCTTTTCAAGATGTGTTTTTATATTTTTTATATTTGAATCAAGTGCATTTGCTAAAAATTTTTTATATAGATTGTTAATTTGGGTATTACTACTTAATCCTTGATTGTTATTTCGCATGTTATTTATTCCTAGAGTGAAGGTATGATTTATTATATGGTATCGCTTACTATCATCATTACTTGAGTTTTCTGGGGGGGATATTATACCTTGACCACATAGATCTACTTGAGCACAGTTTATATTTAAATAATCCTCCGAAATACCAGGATTTTTATTTGCTGCTATCTGTGACAGCATTGATTGATCAGATTGATTTATGAACTCTAGTTCTGTATTTGCGCCTATATTTGCTCCAATTCCAGAGAAAAAAATATTTATTGGTTTATAAAAATCACTGCTTTTTATTAAGTTTGTATTGTTTTGAATAAAATTTGCATCAAAATTTTTATTTTGACCTTGAGATATCTTCGTAATCTCAGGATAAGAGTGTATGGTCTTTCTTCCAAACATCATTTGTTTTAAAAATAATTTTTTATTTTTACTTGTGTTTACTATCTGAGCGTTTGGCTGTGTGAATCTTTCTACATTGCTATCATTTTTAAAAAAATACCGGAAGGAGTTGAGAATTTCTTTTGTATCCTTGGGGTCAATCTCAGGCCCAATTGCTGTTGCAGTAGTGTTAGTCAATAATATTATAGATATTAACAAGAATTTAGATACGTACAGAAGGGATAAGTAGAATTTTTGCATATTAGACTTAAGTAAATATTATTTAATAATTATATTTGACTACTATATATAATATATTAATAAAAATTAAGAATCAAGCTTAATTTAATTCCTAAGAATTCTTAAATATTATTGAATTTCTAGGTATATTTCTTACTAGAATAATTATTTTAGGTAGTAGAGTAAGAATTATTAGTATTAATTTACGAAATTAGTTATTGTAATATTTAGTTAAATAATGTAAAAATTGCTTTTGTGTAAGTTATCGTATATTTTTTTAAATTGTTTTTGTTCAATGTCTTTGGCTTATAAAGCCCATAATAAAAATTCTAGTTTTATTGTAGCTATTGATGGTACAGCAGCTTCAGGCAAGAGCCTCGTTTCTTCTATGTTAGCTGATAAATTTTCTTTATCTCATATAGAATCTGGGATGTACTACAGGATGTTTGCTTATAGATGCTTACAAGAATCTGTGAGTGATGTGGATCGCTGTGATGTCAGTGCTTTATTGGCTTTAAATGATCCATTTAATACTGAGGGTTTGGATGTTCTTGTATTAAAGAATGAAAAAATAGGGGTGTTAGCTTCAGAATTAGCGACAATAAAAGAGTTAAGATATGTAGTGAATCAACATATTAATAAGTTACTAGAGTCTAATAATAGGTTGGTGGTAGAAGGTAGAGATATATCTACGGTTGTTTTGCCTAATGCAGATTTGAAAATATTTATGATGGCTGATATAAATGTTAGGGCCGTAAGGCGCTATGAGCAGATTTATTCACGTGATATATGTGTTGATTTTAGTACTGTTTTATCTGGTATGCAAGCTAGGGATATTAGAGATTCAACTCGTGATTTGTCTCCTTTATCTGCAACAACAGATGGATTAGTTATCAATACTACATCTTTGTCTCCTGAAGATGTATTAATGAAAATAGATGAGTTTATATATTCTTGTGGTTAATGCTGAATTGAATGAAAATTTGAAATTTCAAATTTAATAATAACAATTTGTTTATACTTTAGTTATACTTTAAGTATAGACGTTTTATAAGTATAATTATGAATAATAGTAAAAAACGTTTTGTGCCTCAATTAACTGATTTTGAACCAGACCAGGAAGATTTTAGCATGTTGCTAAATCAATTTGCTAATAAGGATATACAGGAAAATAACGTAGTCAAAGGTAAAGTAGTAAATGTTAATAAAGACCTAGTTACGGTGGATATAGGATTTAAAAGTGAAGGTTGTGTAGCTTCATCAGAATTTGTTATAAATGGTCAGCTGGAATTACCTAATATAGGGGATATAATAGATATCTATATAGAAAAAATTGAGGGTATCAAAGGTACAGTACTTAGTAAGACTAAAGCATTAAGAGAAGTTTCATGGTCAGAAATTGAAGAATCCTTTAATAAAGGTGAAAAAGTACAAGGTGTGATATTCGGTAGGATTAAAGGAGGCTTTACTGTTGATATTAATGGAGTGGTAGCTTTTTTACCTGGGAGTCAGGTGGATGTCAGACCAATAAAGGATCTTACTACTTTGATGGGGGTTAATCAGACATTTCAGATACTTAAAATAGATAAAAAATTATCCAATATCATAGTTTCTAGAAAAGCAGTGTTAGAAGAATCGAGATCTGAAGCTAAAGAAGAGATGTTGGCTACAATTAAAGAAGGTATGATTTTAGATGGTGTTGTGAAGAATATTACTGATTATGGAGCTTTTATAGATCTAGGTAGTATAGATGGATTGTTACATGTTACCGATATTTCTTGGAGTAGGGTTAATCATCCTTCTGAAATATTACAACTAGGTCAGGAATTAAAGGTGGTAATAATAAAATATAATGAAGATATTAAAAGAATTTCATTAGGAATGAAGCAATTGGAGACCAATCCTTGGGATACAATTGTTGAAGAATTTCCTTTAATAACTGCAATGAAAGGTAAAATTACTAATATTACCGATTATGGAGCATTTATTGAATTGAAAGATGGTATAGAAGGCTTAGTACATTCATCTGAAATATCTTGGGGTAAGGTGAATTATAATCCCAGAAAAATACTGAAAATTGGGGATGAAGTAGAGTTTATGATTATAGCAATTGATATCGAAAAACATAGGATCTCTTTAAGTATGAAAAGATGTATGGAGAATCCTTTGGTGGATTTTATAGCAAAACATCCAGTCGGTACAGTGATTAAAGCACCTGTAAGAAATATTACAGATTTTGGTCTTTTTATTGAGGTAAGCCCTACCAATGATGGTATGATACATGAATCAGATATAAGTTGGGTTGATAAAGGCACTGATCTTATTAAAAATTACTCAAAAGGTGATTTAGTAGAGTGTAAAATATTAGATATTGATCTTGATAGAGAAAGGGTAATGTTGGGTATTAAACAGCTTACTCCTGAACCTGCAAGAGTAGTAAATGGATTGAGTAAAAATATGGTAGTGACATGTACTGTGAATGATATAAAAGATGAATTTATTGGAGTTAAAATTAATGATCATGTACACGGGTTTATTAAGAAATCTGAATTATCTTCTGATAAACAATATCAAGATACCAAGCAATTTCATATTAATGATAGTTTTGATGCTAAGATAATATTTATCAAGGATAATGGTAAAATCAACTTATCAATTAAGGCATTGGAATATGATCAAAAACACCAAGCCGTTAATGAAAATAATAAGGAAGCTAATGAAAAAAGTGAAGCCTCTGTTAAGGGTGAATCTAAAACTAATGTTGAAAGTGATATAACAATAAGTTCTGCTTCAAAACAAGAGGAGAATTGATCTACAATATTAGTTAATTATGCAGATTTTTATATGATGTAGATCAGTCAGCTTTAGTGGGATTATATTAAATGGATAGTATTATTATCAATGGTGGTAACAGGTTAAAAGGAGAAATATGTATTAGCGGATCTAAAAATGCTTCACTGCCTATTATGGCTGCTGCAATATTAGCTGAATCTGTGTTAGAAATATCTAATATCCCTGTTCTTTCTGATATAAATGTTATGAAAATATTGTTGGAATCTCATGGATGTATTATTGATTCTGATTTAGCAGATCATAGTTCAACATTTAAAATTTTTTCTAATAATATTAATCATTTTACAGCTGATTATAAGATAGTAAGTCAAATGAGGGCTTCTATTTGGGTGTTAGCTCCGTTATTAGCAAGGTTTGGGCGCGCTAGGGTTTCGTTACCTGGGGGTTGTGCTATCGGTGTACGTCAGGTTGATTTACATATTGAGTTACTTAGATCCATGGGGGCAACCATTGAAATAGTATCTGGATATATTATAGCAAATAATAATAAAAAAAAATTAGGAGGTTGTAATTTTTCTTTTCCTAAGGTATCTGTAGGTGCTACTATTACTGCCGTATTAGCAGCAGTAATAGCTGAAGGCGATAGTGTATTTCAGAATTGTGCCAAAGAACCTGAAATAGTAGCACTGTGTGAATGTTTAATTCAGATGGGAGCTAAAATAGAGGGCGTGGGTACAGATACAATAAAAATTTATGGGGTTGCCTTTTTATTAGGTACTAAATGTAAGATAATTCCAGATAGAATAGAATCTGGCACCTATATGATAGCTGTAGCAATAGCCCAAGGAGATTTAGTGCTACATAATTTGAATCCACAACATCTCATGAAATTGATAACTATATTGAGAAATGTTGGTTCTATTATTGATGTATATCAGTCAAGTATTAGGATTAGACATGATGGATTAATTTATCCGATCGATATCAATACTTCTCCATATCCTGATTTTGTAACTGATTTACAGCCTCCTTTTATGTCATTAATGAGTGTGAGCTCAGGGAAATCTGTCATACATGAGCAAATATTTGAAAATAGATTTTTACATGCTCATGAATTGATAAGAATGGGGGCTAATATCAGAATAGAACATAATAGGGCTATAGTATGTGGTGTTTCATCTCTTTCTGCTACTGATGTGATGTCAAGTGATTTAAGAGGCGCCGCAGCTTTAATCTTAGCAGCTTTGGTAGCTAAAGGTTCTACTAAAATACACAGAGTGTATCACCTTGATAGGGGATATCAAGATATAGAGCGTAAATTATCACTGTGCGGAGTAGATATTAAAAGAATTAAATCTACTTTTGTATAAAGTCGGTATGATGTTTTTGTCTTATTAGTTTATACGCAATTTTAATTAACCTATCTTTAGTCAAATGAAAATTGTTTTCAACCCACTTTTTCTTTAATATTTTTAGGTAAAATCCTATGTTTTGCCTTGGAGAACCAAGTTCAATTAGGTCATATCCATTTATAGGAAATTTAGGAATTGTTTCAATTGATATCAAAAATTTATACAATTTATTAATTTTCGTTGCAAATTGTTCTTTTATGGATATTGCAAGAATGAAATATTGATTAAAATATATAATATCATTTTCTAATCTCATCAATGTTAATTGATGCAGTAATTCATCAATTGTATACAGGTCAGATGAAATATCTTTTATGAAAGATATTAGGTTAAAAGTTATTTTAGCATCTTTTTTGCTAAATTTTAGACTGAGTATTTTGTCAATGCTTATATTTGTTAATGACAGAAATATTATTGAATATCTTGTGATTTTTGTTATTTCTAAATTATATTGTTTTGCAACTTGGACTATTTTATTCATTAAATCAGTATTTAATGAATATATAGGAATAATTTGTTCTAATATTTTACTGTTAAACATTAATTCAATTGCTTTATTGCATTGTTCTAAACTTAACAAGTTATCTAATTCCATCTTGATTCTTTCTTGAGATAATATTGCAAGATTTATTTTGAGTTCTATGCATGCATCTAATGATATCTTATGGAAATGATTTGAATATTTACAAGAAAAACGGAAGAACCTCAATATTCTAAGATAATCTTCCTTAATTCTTTGATATGGATCACCTATGAATCTGACTATTGAGTTTTTTAGGTCTTCTATGCCACCAAAATAATCATATATCTTATGCTCAATGGGGCAATAGCTTAGTGCATTAATGGTGAAGTCTCTTCTTAAAGCATCTTTAAAAAAACTTTTAGAAAATTCAACTTTAGCATGTCTTCCGTAACAAATTTTATCTTTTCTTAATGTGGTGATCTGAAATATCTCATCTTCTATTATAGCAGTAACAGTACCAAATTCTATCCCTGATTTAAATGTTTTAATTGATTTACCAGATAATATTTTAATTACATTATCCGGAATGATATCAGTAGCCAAATCAATATCTTGTGATGGTATATCTAGTAAAGCATCTCTCACTGCCCCACCTATTACTCTAATTTTGCCATTATGTTTTCTGATTTCTGCGAATATCTTGAAACAATGTTTAGAATGAATATTAAGTGTTTGTTTTATTATTTTAGCTATCTTTTCCATTTTACAATTTGATTGTGTTACAACATATTCGTAATGTAATTATCTATACTATTTTGTTATAGATTAATGATTATTATATTTAATTTTAGCTGATAACAATAGATTAATGGTTAAATTATTTTTGTAACCTAATGTTATTATTACTATTGTGGTAGCGATAGAGTTTAGTTTTTGGAGTTAGTTTTGGTAGTTAAATTTATCAGATATTACATTAGTTAAGATGTAACAATAATCAATAAAATACAGCTACAAACTGGGATTTTGTTTAATCTTATTATTTTATGTGAGATAATCTTGAAGGAGATATTAATAATTAATTAAGATATAAATCTTCTATTAAATATTGAAATATTTTATACAAGACTTACACATACTGTAGTATACAATGCCCTACGATGCACGATATAAAAAATTATTTTATAGTCAATCTGCAAAGAATTTTATTCCTATAGTAGGTTATTTCAATGACTGTACGCTTTTAACAAAAAACTCTGAATTGATCCAGACTATAAAAATATCTGGCCCTAATAAAAGTGATATTAGTAATATCGCTAATATTAGAGCAGATCTTCGTAGTATATTATCTGGCTTTGATAATCCCAGATTAGTTTTCTGGATCCATAACCTTTATAAACAAATAGATTATGATAATAAGAGTATAGAATATGATTCTCTGTTTTTTGCTAATTTCCATAAATATTGGGTGGATCTAAATGATGGTTCTTCTCATATGCTTAACGAAATTTATCTAACAATAGTTTATTGTAGTAATAGTTTTAAACTAGATATAGGCAATTTTAATAATTATTTTTTGAACAATATTGCAAATAGTATAAACCATAACTTGGTACATGCTTTAAAAAAAATTACAGAAATTAGTGATTCTATATTGTTAAGATTAAAGCATTATGATGTCTCTAGATTATCTATAAAAAAGGATTTAGAAAATGAAATTTGTTTTTCTGAAAATTTATTCATATATAAGTCTATTATACAGCTAGACCAATCATCAGTACCAGAGTTGAATTTTGTAGATATGTCAGAATATTTAGGCGAGCATAGTTATGCAATTAGTAACAACAAAATTGAAGTCGTGAGTAAGACAAATAAAAGTCGGTTTGCAGCAATTTTATCTATCAAAGAATGTACTGATCTGCCAGATTCTGTGATAAATAAGATATTACAATCAAATGTTAATATGATTATTACTGAGATATTTTATTCTGTAGTACCTACTGATCTTTCAGGGGATTTGACTTTACAGTCATATATTCTCGGTTTAAGTCATGATACTCAATTATTAACTGATATGAGCTTAACTAATTTTAGTGATAAGAATCATAAAGATAGTAAATTATGTTATCAACAGTTGTCTTTAATGGTTATAGCAGATACAGTCGAATTGTTAGAATATAATGTGTATATTTTATCTGAGATTATGGCTGATGTTGGTATCATAGTGGTAAGGGAGGATATTAATCTAGAAAAAATTTTTTGGTCTCAATTGCCAGGAAATTTTAAATTTGTTCAAAGAAAATATGTAAATTATCTAAGATATGTAGCGTTATTTGCATCCATTCCTACCTTACCCCAATTAGATTTTTCAGTTAGCCCCTTAGGAGAATTTATAACATTATTTCGTACTAAAGATTCTGTACCTTATCTATTCAATTTTCATGATCAAGATAGATCTGGTAGTAATTTCATAATTGGTACAGAGGATTCTGGAAAAAGTTTTTTACTCAATTTACTACTGATAGAAAGTTATAAATTTTTACCTAAGATTTTATATATCACCAACAATAGAGAAGCCTTTTTATTCGCTAATTTAGGGCATGCACTTTGGATCGATAATATTCGATCCATTTTTAACCCACTAATGATTGATTCTTCTGAAGCTTCTCGTGATTTTTTATTAGAATTTTTTAAAATTATCATGGGTTATTACAAGTCTACATTGGAAACTATTTCACTAGAGTTAATTACAAAATTTGTAGAAGAGATACTTTTGTTACCGGTGGAGGAGAGGTTACTTTCTTTAGTTATTGATAGGATAACTAAGAATAATCCTGAATATATAGATATTAAAAAAAGATTATTTGAGTTCACATCAGCTGGTAAATTTTATCAGATATTTGAATCTGATATCCCTTTTAATATTGAGAATTTTGGTATTTGTATTCTTAATTTGGAGCAGTTCGGAGAAGAGTTATTCAGTAAACAATATTTTCCTCAAGATCAAAGTTTACTGCATGAATTTAATGAGCAGTTGAATATATTATGTAATGTGAAAATGGCAATAATTTGGTCTGTAACTCATTTATATTATTTTTATAATAAGGATTCGCATAAAATAATCGCTATAGATAATATAGGCCATTTAGTAGATATCAAATCTTTTTCTACTCAGATTTCTAGATTGATAAATACTTCTCACTCGTATAACTCTGTATTTATTGCTACGTTAAATTTATATGATTTATATCTTGATGGCGATCAAGATATTTCAAATCTCTTAATGGAACAAGTCGCAACAAAAATATTGCTACCAATGAATAGAGCAATAGATAAACTAGATATAATACTCAATATTACTAAAGAAGACTGTAAGATGTTGCTGAGTCTTGATAATTTTATTGGTGAGATATTGATGATTAAAAATGGTAAGACTGTTATATTAAGACTCCCTAAAAATTTTCCTCCATATATTTGTAATATATTGTCATCTGACGATAATACAATTTCAATTTTCAATCAGTTCTCTGATCGTTATAAGGGTGTGGAATTAGAAAATTGGGTTTATGATTTTTTTAATGAATTGAATAAACTAGATGATATATGATTGCTGTAATTAATAATAGTATTAAACTATATTTAGTTATTTTATTTTGGATTATATCTCACAATATATATGCAGCTTATAGCTGGGAAGATAGCCCTACTAATATTTGCAGTCCATATCCAGATATAGTGAATAATTTTTGTCCTCCAATTAATAGCAATCTTAGTAGTAATACTTGTCTCTCGGATATTGGTTCTGCAGGTATAATTCACAATCTAATTCATTCTTCTCTGGATTTAAAAATAAATTTATGCGTAGAACCTATAGCCAGTAGTAGTTATTTTGTACCAAAGTTAAGATTAAGATATCAGATATGCGATGCTTATGAGTGCAATGAAGGTAACCAAATATTGCAAGGCCATGGAGATTGTAAAATTGTTCATTATAATCCTTATACTACTGATTTTATACGTGTTTGTTCTAGGATAGAAGATAACAGCGAGTCAAAAGATATTTCTGATATAAAATTTTGTGCATATATTGATAATAATAGTGACCTAAATTTTTATAGAACTGGTATAGAATATTTTGATGCAAGTAAATTTTTACAACCTTGGGATTCTGGTGAAAAACTAAAATGGCAAGATTTAATTACCTTAACAGATCAATTGTCAATAGTTCAGGTTTATATTAAAAATATAAACACTATTTATAAAAATGATATTTTGAATATGAAAAAAAGATATAATTTATTCTTTTTTGCGTATTTATTGAATAAATATCCAGATACATTAGCAGTTAATAAAAATATTATTACTGCAACACAGATAGGATGTACTAGAATACCAGATTCATTTTCAGTCTCCAATACTATCTTTGATAATTCTATTACAAGTAATTTTATTAAACTTGAACATGATTATGTGAATTCTAATGTTATTAAAACTCAGAGAATTTGTGAACATAATGAACAATCTAAAATAGATAACCCTTGCGTTAGGACATTGAGTGGTACTAAAAATAATATAATAAATAATATAGTTAGAGTTGGTTATGAATATATGCTACCACTATGTAATGTTGGTAATTATTCAAGATGTGTTAGGGTTAACCCTAGTAGTGATGAAATAACTTCTGGGATAATTGATACTCCTAGCATAAGGGAACAAAATTACCTTTCTCCAGTAATTGATGCTAACAGTAACAATTTAAAAAATACTTCATCACTAATATTATCAAATATCAAAAGAAAATCTATTGTAAGTAAATCTAGGCTAGTATATAGCGTTAGATTTGGAGGTCAATTTTTTATTAGCCATTTTTTCTTTGATGATGTGAATTTATGTCAAAATAATAGTGACGATTTTTGTCAAGAACTATGGGGAGTCAATTTAGGAGATTTTAAAGATATAATATTAAAATTTCCTGCAGAAGAAGATTCTCATGTCAATACTCCGCTTGAACAAAGTTTTACTTTAAGAGATAATATGAATGCTATAAAGGATTTTTCTGCTTCTATAACTCGTAGTGCCGGTATAAAGATAGAATATAATGATTTTCGTCAAGATCCAAACTATATTTGCGTATTTGATATTGATACGAAAACTGTTGTAGGTTGTGAGCCCAGAGCCAATATTGTAATACCTAAGATATATAAATGTGGTGATACTACTTCCCCCATTGTGTGTGATACAAGTGATATATATTATGAACCTAAATTTATAGCATCTATATCTCAGGATACAAATATTACTTCTACTATTGTTACTACTAATACCAGTAGGTATCCTACTAATACTAGAGGCCATAATAACTTAGCAGGCTATATATTTGATTCTTTTGTAACAGATGAATCTTATAGATATCAGCCATTTGATGGTATTAAGTCTATAGGTCCGAGCACAATAGGAGGTTATTATAAAGATTTAATATTAGATGGTACCAATAGTAATGTATATCTACATGGTATTGAATATTTAAATGGGCAGTATATCAGAGGAGGGAAATATGCTTGTTTAAAAATATCAAATTGGGTGCCTTGTAGTAGTAATACTACACAATGTGTTTTATCCAAAATAGTAAATAACAAAGTTAGTAATATATTGAGTGATAGAGTGTTTCCTGATTTACCAGGAGATATTAAAAGTTATAAAGATTATTTTTTAAGTAGTGATAAATTCTATAATCCCAATACAAATGCAGCACATATTAGTAGTAATTATGGAATAAGAAATAAACATCCGATAGAAATGGGGTTATGTGTTGAGATACCTCAACCTAAGTGTTCTGAATATACTGATGATCAAGGTAGGATTTTTGGAACATCAGATATAGGTACTGAAGTTAGTGGTAGATATTGTGTTTTAGACCCTAATAATTTGAATGTCACTAAATGGACAGATGCTGATTTGCCTTTAAAGGATAAGATCAATTACTTAATTAAAAGTTTTAAATTAGGGAAGATATATGATTTTGGTGATATATCTAGTTCATTCCCAATAGAAATGTATGATGCTTATATAAATCCGGATGCGAAACTTATATATGTTAATTATCGCTCTGAAGGTAACAACCGTTCTGGTAATACACTAACTATGGGGTATATTATAAGGCGAGTTTCCTCTGGTAGCAATAGCAGTATTTATAGTGTATCGCCAGTTTCATCTAGTAGCAATAGCAGTATTTATAGTGAATCGCCAGTTTCATCTAGTAGCAATAGCGATATTTATGATGAATTTTGGATAGATTTTGATCTAAGGCTTAAGCTTAGTAAGTTGCTTTTAATGTCTTATGCTTCTAAGGAAATGGTATATAGTAAAGATAATAGTAGCATTTGGAGACGTACTGAATATTGGAAAGATACAAATGGCAATGCGATATATCCCACAAAAATTTTTAAAACAAGATAGTAATGTTAGAAAATTTTGAGGATTTGTAATTATTTTATTTTTTATATTCAATATAATATTTGTTTGAATTTCTTAAATCCAAAATTTTGTAATTTGATTCAAATAATTTGCTGTTCTTATAGAGCTTATATATATAAATATAGGCATTTTTAAAATTTTTTTCAGGCATTTTTACTGTGATATTCTGTTCTAGTATTAGATCCCATCTACGTTCTCCGTATCTTGTAGCATAGAGTAATTTTTGGTATATACTAGGGTATATTTTAAGGTCATTAATAAGATTCGTTACTTCTATATTTGCGCTTTTACCTATTATGTGTATTAAATTGCTATATTTCTCTATATATTTTTCTATATTTTTTACGTAGATTATTTCTCCATTATCATCCACTAGATTTATAGAATTATTATATTGCCATATTGCAACAGGTGATTTTTCTGTTATCGCAATATGTATCGTATTTGGTAATCTTCTTTCTATTATTGCGTGTTTTATAAAAGCATTTTTTTCTAAGCATGCTCTTATATTTTCTAAGTCAATATTTAAAATTGATGTTTGAGTTTGATTTTTAAATAATCCTAGCAATTCTTTATCCGTAATATTTTTTTGTCCTTCAATGATTAAAAATTGTATTTTAAATCCATATTTATAACTTAAGATGTTAAGATAATTTATTACAGATTTTTTAGTATTATCAAATATGTCGGTGAAAATGGATAAGCATATTATTGTGATTGTTACTAATAATAAAAAAAATTTAATTTTATAATAAAAACTATACAAGGATCTAATAAAACTGATACTATCTTTACTGTGTTTTAATCTGTTAGTTTTATTCATTTTCAAATGATGCTGTTTCAAGTATTTTTAATACTAGTTCTTTATATGTTATACCATAAAAATTTGCAATTTTATTGGAAACAGAAGATTGGTATATACCAGGATTGGTGTTGATTTCAAGTAAGTAGTATTTATTATTTTTTTCATCATATATGAACTCTATTCTGATTATGGATTTACATTGTAATATATTGAACAATTTCTCAGAAATTTTTAGTATTTGAGAGTATAAATCTTTATTAATTGGGGCGGGTAGCATATGTATTGATGGACCAAAATATTTTGTTTCATAATCTCTGAATCTTTTATTTTTTGCTACTGGTGTTTCAGCAATCCCTAGCGCTTTACCATCTAATACTACCACTTGTAATTCTCTCCCTTTAATATATGGTTCTACTATTACTTGATCACCATATTTAAATTGATAATTGCTAAAGCAGAAATTATCAGACTCAAATATTACCTCTACTCCGATACTTGAACCTTGTGATAGAGGCTTTATAACATATGGAGGATCTATTGGATGCCCAATTATATGATCATTTTTAGAAATTATAGTATAATCATTAGTAATAACGTTATTAAATTTAAAAATAATATTTGCAATATTTTTGTTAAACAACATACCAGAAGTGAGTACCCCGGAGCTAGTATATGGTATTTTCATAATATTTAATAATCCTGCTATACACCCATCTTCAGAATATGTACCATGGAGTGCATTGAAAACTATATCGGGCTCCAGTTTAACAAGAGCTTCGTATACATCACGCCCCATATCTACAAATGATACATAGTAATTTGTGTTAATTAGTATCTCTATTATTCCGGCTGCAGATTTATACGATATCTCTGCTTCAGAGGACATCCCCCCCCCTAATACTACCAAATGTTTTTTTTGATTTTTTATAGTATCTTGCCTCAGTATATTTACAGATGTACCATATTTCTTTAGGTCTTCTATTATATCTTTAGGTTGTATATTGAGTTCACTATATTTTATAATTTTGGATTGTTTAATCCTATTTATTTCTTTCATGTCCTTTGATAAAAATTTATTTAATTATAGTTGTAGCATGTAACGAATTATATTGATTACATCGGTAATATTGATTTACTATGGTATTAACCTTTGGTGTTTATACTAAATTAATCAATATAAAAATCAACTTATTTTAGTTTCAAATTACATGTTCTCACTGCTAACCAACAATATTAATAAGGTTTTTGATAAAATCAAACGTCGTGGCATCATTAATGAAAATCACATTGATGAAATAATAGGAGAAATTAGGAGTATTCTGTTATCTTCTGATGTTGCTTTAGATACAGTAAAAGAATTCATTAGTATTATCAAAGATAAAGCATATGGTAAGAAAATCATACAGTCTATATCTCCTTCAAATATGATAATTAAAATAATTCATGATGAAATGGTTAATTTTTTGACTCCAACTGAAAAGAGTGACTCTGATTATATCTCTGTTGGAAAAAACAATGTCATGTTTGTAGGATTACAAGGTAGTGGTAAAACTACTTCAGCTGCAAAATTAGCTCTAAAACTAAAAAACGATAATAAAAAGATCTTACTCGTATCTCTGGATGTATATAGGCCAGCTGCGCAGGAACAATTGGGGATTCTTGCCCAATCAATTTCTGTGGATTCTCTAGAGATAGTGGCAGGCCAGAATCCTATATCCATAGCTGAGAGAGCTCTAGTAAAATCTCGTCTTGAAGATTATGATACGATAATCTACGATACTGCAGGTAGGATGCATATAGATGATGAAATGATTGATGAGGCGGTATCTCTTAAGAAGTTGCTTTTACCTTCAGAAGTGTTTTTAGTTGTCGATTCTATGACAGGGCAGGATGCCACCAATATTGCTAGAGATTTTAATGATAAATTAGATATTACTTCAGTAATATTGTCTAGGATAGATGGAGATGCTAAAGGTGGAGCAGCATTGAGTATTAGGCATGTTACTGGTAAGGCTATTAAATTTTTAGGTACAGGTGAAAAACTCAAGGATTTTGAGAATTTCGAACCTAAGAGAATTGTATCTAGAATATTAGGTATGGGGGATGTTGTATCATTAGTTGAAAGTGCAGAAAAGGCTGTAGAACAAGATGAATTGCAAAATACTGTATCTAGAATGAAGCATGGTAAGCTTGATCTAAATGATTATGTATCACAAATAAAAATGATTAATAATATGGGAGGCATATCAAAAATTTTGCATATGTTACCAGGTATCAATAAGATTTCTAACAATTTTTCTCAAAATTCTGAGCAGAAAAATTTATTATCCACTCATTTAGTTATAGTTAATTCTATGACAAAAAAAGAAAAACAGAATCCTAATATACTGAATGTTTCAAGAAAAAACAGAATAGCTAGTGGATCAGGCACTTCTGTTAAGGAAGTGAATTCTCTTTTGAAACAGTTTAAGAAAATGCAGGATATAACAAAAAAAATTTCTAAACTTGATAATAAAAATACTATGCAGGTGGATGATATAAAGAAAATGTTTTCTAATTTTTAATTATGTATCATTAAATTTCAAATTCAATTTGAATTGATATTAAATATCGATTAAGTAAATGAGTATTAGAGTTTTATCAGACGATACAATTAATAAAATTGCAGCCGGAGAAGTGATAGAACGTCCGTTTTCTGTAGTCAAAGAATTGGTGGAAAATGCTATAGACGCAGAAGCGACTAAGATTAATATTGCTCTTCACAGGGCAGGTAAAAATTTGATAATAGTCTCTGATAATGGTTGTGGTATGGATCGAGAGGATCTATTGTTATCAGTAAAAAGACATGCTACATCTAAGTTGGATGAAAGCAATTTGCTCAATATTTTGAGTTTTGGGTTTAGAGGAGAGGCTTTGCCTTCTATAGCAGCAGTGAGTAAACTTAATATTATCACTAAAACTAGTAGCCAGGATCTAGGATATAAATTATCTATCATAGCAGGTGTAATAGATACACAAGAAGTAGTTGCAACTAATACTGGTACCAGAGTTGAAGTCAGAGATTTATTCTTTTCTATCCCTGTTAGGCTAAAGTTTCTACGTACTGACAGAACTGAACTTAACCTTATTCTACAGGTTATCAAGAAATTGGCATTAAGCTACCCTATGATAACTTTTGATGTAATGCATGAAAATAAAAATATTTTGAAATTACTATCTAATGATATTGTGAAAGATTCTCCTCCAGATATTATTGATAAATCTTTTAAAGATAGGGTTCAGAATATACTTGGTAGAGAATTCATAGAAAATTCTGTTTGGGTATCTCATAATAGGTTAGGGGTTAAGATATATGGATATATCAGTTTACCTACTTTACACAGGGCCTCGTCAGAGGATCAGTTCTTATTTGTTAATAATAGACCGATAAAAGATAGATTGCTTTCTATAGCTCTAAAAATAGCTTACCAAGACCTTATTATGAATAATCGCTATCCTTTATCAGTAATATTTATTGAATTGGGATCCGATCTATTAGATGTTAATGTGCATCCTGCTAAAACTGAAGTAAGATTTCATGATCCAAATTTTATTAAAATGCTAATGATTGAATCTATTAAAAACGCCTTATCATCTAAATCACATGTTGTATCTAGCACTATTGCTGATAAAGCACTGCAACTTATGGCAGATAGTGGTAATATGTATTATAAGCCAATTGTTAATGAGTATTCTACTATTTCAAATGAAGAATCTTTAAGTGATTCAAAAAAGATGGATGTTTTTCGAGAACAAAATAGGTCAAAGGATAGTAGTATTAATAATAATAGCAATAAGCAAAATTTATTTCATGTGAATTATCATAGTAGTAGTTCATTGCCAGTTTCTAAACAAAAATTTAGATCTAATCAGGAACAGCAAGTACAATTGCAATCAATATTGTACCAAAATATTCAGCCTAAATCTAAATCAGAAACTGTTGATGATAGATATTTAGAATTTATGAATTATCCTATGGGGGCAGCTAAAGCCCAAATATATGATAGCTATATTATCTCTCAAAGTTCTGATTCTTTGATTATAATTGATCAGCATGCAGTCGATGAAAGAATCAATTATGAAAAAATAAAATCTCAAATCAGTAAAAATGGATTAGTTAAACAAATGTTGTTAGTACCAGAAATTATAGAACTACCTGATACTGAAAGATGTATGCTAATTGATCAACACAAAAATGATTTAGCAAAGTTAGGTTTATCTTTAAAGATGGTTGGTGAATTATCTATTCAAGTGTTAGAAATACCTAGTTTAATCAGTAAAAAAAATATTCGTACTTTAATATTAGATATAGGGGATTATTTATTTTCTATAGGAGAAGAAGTAGCATTATCTAAACTCATTGAACATATCACTGAAACTTATGCGTGTTATCACTCAATTAGAGCTAATAGAGTATTATCTATTGATGAAATGAATGCAATGCTAAGGCAGATGGAAGTTACTCCTTCTATTGCTCAATGCAATCATGGTAGGCCTACTTACGTAAAGTTATACTTAAATGATATAGAAAAATTATTTGCTCGTAGATAACCATATAGTATCATTAACTCCATAGAGTTTTCTGGCTTATAGTTGGTGTGTTGCCTTTTGGTAGTGCACTGTATTTTTATGGTCTAATTTAGAGGTTGATTAGTTCATTTTAATGTGTTTTAGAAAAATTAGTTAGATTTTTGGTTGTGTTATGCGATCAAACTTAATTTAGATGATTTTGTTTGGTGTATTTTTAGTTATTATTCTATGGGCCGTAATTCGGGTGATAAGTGATTTGTTACTGAGGAAAAGGTTACAAGATATATTACGTTCACCTTGTAATTCTGGTGTGGATAATGTTGATTTCAATAATTTATCTAACTCTGAGCAATTGGATCTCTCTTGGAACTTTCTTTCAAATATTAGAGAATATGTGAAAAATTATTTTTCGCCTGAAGATAAAACCAAATTTGTTTCTATATGTAAAAGTTTAGTGAGACATGTACGATATCAGCATATGATTAATCCAAAATTTCAGAGCTTAAAGTAAAAATCACTTAAACATCTTAAACATGATGAGAATCCATCAAAATCGACCAGGTAAATTTAATATTTGTTGTATACTTTGAGATGATTATAACATAACATGTTATTAATTCGTTATTGATTTATATAACTATAATAGTTCTAGTTTGTAGTAATAATTTTATTATTAGCGCTGTATCTAGTGTGGTATTTATATTAAATCAGTGTTGATATTTGTCTAATTAACAAAAAATTATATGAGGTGTTCTTCTTATTGTGTATCAAAATTTTATGACCTAAAAAATCTAGTAAAATATTTGAATAAAAAAGAGAATTGTCATTCTCAGATATTTGGTGATGCTGTACATATTAAGATCGCTTCAGTTGAAATCTTTGTATTTGATTTTGGTTGTATAGTTATTTGGGGAAGTAGTGAAGATAGTGAAAGAGAAATAATACAAGAATACTCAAGTTTTGCTGAAGGGCTAGTGAAAGATTCTTTTCTAGACTTTATATATTTCGATTATGATTATGAATCTAACAAAACATATATAGATGAAGAACAGAATAAGATAATTTTACACCAAGATTCAGTTTTTATTAAACTTTCTATTTCTTATGCCTTAGCACAATCCATTAAACTGGAAAGCCTTGAATTATCTGTTTCGAATTTATTAGAAAGTACAAATTCAATACATAAGGATCTTTATGATAATGGAAGTGTAAAATTATCTAAGAAAGAAATCTCTAAGCAAATTGGGTTACTATTTAGTGAAAGATATTTGGTAAATTTACACAGTGATATATTAGATACACCAGAATTTTTCTGGCGTAGGCCTAGTTTTGAGCCACTGTATTTGATGACTGCAGAATTTCAAGATATACAGGTAAGGCAAAATATACTAAATCACAGGCTAAATATGATTTATGAATTATATAATGTTTTATCTAATGAGCTTAATTATAAGCATTCTACAAGACTTGAAATAATTATAATAGTACTTATCGCTATAGAGGTTATTATGGCATTAATTACTAACGATAATGTTACTAAATTTGTCCAAATTATTTTTAATTACCTCCATTAGATAATTAAATAGTTTTAGTATTAGTGATATAAGTATATATAAATCTGTTGAAGTGAATTCTAAAGAATTTCTGTATCCAGATAAGGTATATTGATAAAATATATAAGTAATTTGTACAAGCAATAACAAAACAGATTGTTGGATATATTATTGAATAATAAGAAAGCTAGTGCTAATCAGATGAATTATTTATGATAATATCATTGTAGTGATTATATGTGTTTGGTCAAACAAGTTCTGCAGCATATCTTAGAATTTCTACATACTCAATAATGATAATTATTAGGTAATACCTACCTTAGATAGTAAGTTATTTTGTTTACTGGATTGATTTTTCTATTTAACTTTACAAGTATTAATTTTTTATCTGCTAAGTCTATTGACTTCTTTCCAAAATCTTATTAAACTGCTTTGCGTGATGATCTTTGTATACAGCTGGAGATATATCTCATATGTATAATGTAGTTATCTATATAAAAATTGGATAGGTTTCTGTATTTAGTATTTCGATAATCTGTAGGTGAGTTAGGTCAGTAGGAATTAGTATAGGTGTTAGATGAAGAGTTATTCTGCTAAATTGTCAGACATAAAAAAATCTTGGTTCTTAATAGATGCTGATAAGTTGGTGTTAGGTAGGTTATCTAGTGTTATAGCACTGTTATTGAGAGGAAAGCATAAATCTATGTTCACTCCGCATATGGATTGTGGGGATTGTATAGTAGTGGTAAATGCAAAAAAAATTCATTTGTCAGGTAAAAAACTAGATGGTAAATCTGGAAAGATTTATTATCATCATACAGGATATCCAGGAGGTATTAAGTCTAATACTGCTCTTGGTATTTTATCTTCAAAATTTCCTGAAAGGTTACTTGAAATGTCAGTTAAGCGCATGCTTCCTAAGACAGTCTTAGGTAGAAACCAACTAAAGGATTTACATATATATTCTGGCCCAGATCACCCACATCAGGCTCAAGTTCCGAAATTTTATGATTTTGCTGCTATGAATCCTAAAAATTCTAAAAACAATAATTTATAATGAGTGAAGTTTTAGTATGAATAATGTACAGGAAACTAGTATAGAGCCTACAGAAGAAAAATTATCTTTCGCTGATGCAGGTGGTACTGGTGATGTTAGTGGTGTTGCTACCGTTAATAATGATGTCGGTTATGGTACTGGTAAAAGAAAAAATGCTATCTCCAGAGTTTGGGTCAAGCCTGGTTCTGGTAATGTTGTAGTGAATAATAAGAATTTAATAGAATATTTTTCACGTGAGTTATATGTTAAGAGTATAATGCAGGTTTTTTCAGATTTAGGTTTTAATGGCCAATATGATATCAAATGTACCGTGAAAGGTGGTGGTACAACAGGTCAGGCTGATGCTATAATACATGGAATTGCTAAGTCTTTACTTGCTATGTTACCTGATTTGCGTCCTACTTTATCCTCTATGGGTTATTTGACAAGGGATACTCGTATAGTTGAAAGAAAAAAATATGGTAAACATAAAGCGCGTAAAAGCACTCAGTTCTCTAAGCGTTAAGGTGTTTTTTTATATGACTCAGCGTTTGTTGTTGTATGTTTGACTGAGTGTATCTTGTTTTTTTATAACGTGTTTTATTTGTTTGTATTATTTTAGGTGCTTAAGTTATACTTGATTTAAGATATTCAGACTTCGTTTGTTTTTGTAATTAATGCTATTTGGTGCTATAGGTATTTTTATGATATTTTTGATATTGTAATTAAGTCTTGTATCTTCCATTATTATGATGTTTGTTACAAAAATATATTTGTTTTTAGTATAGGAAAATAGTTTTTCGTATGGGATCCCTTAATTTTGATAGGTCTGAATTTGAGTTGACTATAGGAATAGAAATTCATGCACAAATTTTGTCGAAATCCAAATTATTTTCAGAATCATCTACGAAATTTGGCTCTATCCCCAATTCATGTGTTTCTTTGCTGGATGTCGCCATGCCTGGTACATTGCCTGTATTAAATGAATATTGTGTACACCAAGCTATTAAAACTGGGTTGGCTTTGAATGGAAATATTAATAATAAATCCATATTTGATAGAAAACATTATTTTTATCCTGATTTACCACAAGGATACCAAATTTCTCAATTTTATTTGCCTATAGTGCAGCACGCATATTTGATGATTTATGACCAATCTGGGGTTGAAAAAAAAATTGATATACCACGTATCCATTTAGAACAAGATGCCGGCAAGAGTATTCATGATCATGATAGCTATACTAAATTGGATTTTAATCGTGCAGGAATAGGATTGATGGAAATAGTTAGTGCTCCTTTAATTTCGTCTGCTTATGAGGCAAGTGAATATGTAAAAAATTTGCGTTCCATTCTACAATACATAGGTACATGCGATGGAAATATGGAAGAAGGGTCGTTGAGGTGTGATGTAAATATATCTATTAAGAGAAAGTTAGATACATCTCTTGGAACACGCTGTGAAATTAAAAATATTAATTCTATTAGTAATATAGTGAAGGCTATAGAATTTGAAGCTGAAAGGCAGTTTAATATCATTAATTCTGGTGGTTCAGTAATACAAGAAACCAGGTTATTTGATACAATCAGTCTGACAACGCGCGTTATGCGTAATAAAGAGGATGTTAATGATTATAGATATTTTCAAGATTTTGATTTGTTACCCGTTGAAGTATCTGAAGAATTAGTTGAATCTATCCGTGGCACTATTACTGAACTGCCTGTACAAAAAGTTACCAGATATGTTCAAGATTTTGGTATCAATTTCGTAGATGCAAAAATTATAACTGCAGATCTGGCTATAGCAAATTATTTTGAATCCGTTTTGGATTCAGTGCTTGACCCTAAGATTATTGCAAATTGGATTATAGGTGAACTATTTGCTAGCCTTAATAAATCTTCTATTACGATAGCAGAGTGTAATGTAACACCTAAAATGCTCAATTCTATGTTGCATCTACTAAAGGATAATGTGATTTCTGGGAAAATTGCTAAGCAGGTATTCGATATTATGTTTACTACTGCTAAGGATCCTAATGCGATAGTAAAAGAGTATAAATTATTACAAATTTCAGATCAGGAAGAAATATCCTCTGTAGTAGACAACATTTTGGATTCGTTTTCTGATGAAGTACAAGATTATAGAAATGGAAAAGTTAAATTATTTGGTTTTTTTGTAGGGCAAGTAATGAAGCATTTCCAAGGGAAGGCTGATCCTAAAATAGTTAATGAGATATTACAAGCAAAATTGTGATTATTCTGATTAAGCTATAAATATGGTAGAGAGTTTTTTGTTTCATTTATTATATTTCATATTTTCTTAGTTTTATAACAATCATGGCTTACCATTTTATTATACATAGCTGGCACTTGCATTGGAAATTTTAATCTTTCGTTGTTTCTTGTCAATATGTTGATTTAATGGTGCGTTATATGTTTAGTCTATATCATAAAAATAAAAAATTAATTGTTTATTGCTTAGCATTAGTAGTTTTATTAGTAATTTTTATTCCATATATTATTTCTACTGAAAATAGAGTTAATACTCCATTGATTGCAATTGCTAATTATGGTCCTCACTCTTCTTTGATTGACACTATTAGTGGTATTAAGTCAAATTTAGAAAAATTAGGCTACAAAGAAAATCAAAATATTAGATATGAGATCACAGATGTAAATTATGATATTTCTTCAATTACGCAGATGATTACTAAACTCATTTCTAGTAGGCCAGATGTGTTGATAGCGATTTCTACTCCTGTAGCGCAAGCAGCTAAGAACTTGGTAAAAGATATTCCTATTGTATTTGCGAATGTTACAGATCCAGATACTGCAGGGTTAACTTTTGATGGTTCTTCCAATAATAATATAACAGGAGCTTCAGACAAGAACGATCTATTTATAGTATTAGAATATATTTTGAAGTTGATACCTAAAGCAAAAAATATTGGAGTGCTGTACTCTACTGCTGAAGCTAATGATTTTGCAATGCTTGAAATGCTAGAATCCGCTACTCAAAAATTGGGATTAAAATTGCTTGCTGTTTCGTTGGATCATACAAGGGATGCGTTCAGCAGAATGATAATGTTTAGAGATAAAGTCGATTGCTTATATACTGGCTCTAGTGGTGTAGTGCAATCAGCTCTTGTCGCCATTGCTTCTAGTGCTGATTTAATGAAGATACCACATTTTAATTTCAACGGAGAAGATGTAAAACTACATAATGCTTTCGCTAGTTATGGTGTGGATTATTTGCATATTGGTTTTAATGTAGCAAAAATCGTTAATAGAATTTTAATAGGAGAATCAGTTTCAACAATTCCGATAATATATCCAGAAAAATCTGATTACACAGCTTTTATTAGTAAACAAAAAGCTATAGAAATAGGATTTAATATCCCTAATAACTTAGATAATATATTTATTGTAGATTAATATGTTAGAGCTATATAATGTAAAAAAGTCCTTTAAAGCTGGTTCAATAGTATTAAATAACATTAATTTAAGCATCACAAAAGGAGAGTTTGTAGTAATTATTGGTAATAATGGTTCTGGTAAATCAACTTTGATGAAAATAATATCTGGTGAATATTCTTTAGATTCTGGTCAAATTTTTTTGGATACTCAGAGAATTGATAAAAAATCTTTATGTGAAAGGTCTGCTATGATCAGTGGGGTAGCGCAAGATGTGACAAAAGGTACGGTATCAGGATTGAGTATGCTGGAAAATATTGCTGTAAGCAATATTAGGGGATTAGATGCAAAATTTGTATTTTATAAAAAAAATATAGACAAAATTATAGAGTCTATAAAAAATTTAGGGTTAGGATTAGAAAAATTTTTGATGGATGAAATATCAATTTTATCTTTGGGGCAAAGGCAAGCAGTCGCTACCTTTATGTCACTTTACCCTATTCCAAAACTGTTGTTACTTGATGAACATACAAGTGCCTTAGATATTGGTACAAGTAGTAAAATAATGCAATATACTAGCCAACAAATTGAAAAACATATAATTACTACATTAATGGTTACGCATAATATTGATTATGCAATAAAATATGGTAATAGGTTAATTGTTATGGATTCTGGGTGTGTAGTAGTTGACATTAATGCTAGTGCAAAGAAAAACATTAAATCACAAGATATAGTAAATTATTTGTATGGGAGCCCTAAATGTTAGTAATACAAAATTTTATTTTTCTTGTTCCTACTAGTATATTACAAGGGCTTACTCTTGCAATTTTGGTTACTGGCATCATTATACCTTTTAAATTGCTAGCTTTACCAGATCTGACAGCTGAAGCCTCATATCCTTTTGGTGCGGTTTTATGTGGTGTACTAATTTTACTAGATTTTCATCCATTTTTATCATTAGTTTTATCATCTATTATTGCAGGATGTAGTAGTATTATTACAGTATTTCTACATTTAAAATATAAAGTCAATAGCTTATTAGCAGGTATTATTACTAGCAGTATATTTTATAGTATTAATTTACATCTAATGGGGAAACCCAATATTTCACTTTTCGGCTATAGTAGAATATTCCCTAACTTATCGGAGGGTATTCTAATACAGGTCATATGTTCGATATTATTAAATTTGTTCATAATGATTGGCATTTATTTATTTTTGCATACCGAAAAAGGATTAAGGTTTAGGGTAGTAGGTTTGAACCCAATTTTTGCTTCAATGAAGTCTGTACATATTAATAAAAATATATTTTTTGGAATGTTTTTAGCTAATGTTTTATGCGGATTGTCTGGGGCTTTAGTAGTACAAATACAAGGTTATATAGATATTAATATGGGTAACGGTATTATAATCCATTCTCTAGCCGCTATGATGCTCGGAGAACAAATTATCGGAAGTGATAGTACAAAGAAATTAGTTTTTGTTCCTATTCTAGGTTCTTTATTGTATCAGCAAACTCAATCTTTAGCGCTAAGCTTAGGGTTTTCAGCTTCAGATCTAAAATTGATAACAGGTGTCATTATCATTTCAATCATAGCCCTGCAGAACAGGAAACAATAACATTTAAACATATACAAGCTAGCTGTGGCGCACCCTAAAGGATTTGAACCTTTGACCCACGGATTAGAAATCCGTTGCTCTATCCAGCTGAGCTAAGGGTGCAACAAATATTAACTTTCTATCATAAAATATTATTATAGCTATTATCCTATTATTTGTTTCTAGCAATAGTTCCTACAATATCATGGATAATTTACTTATACTAATGAAAGATGACTAATATAGAATTATTTAAGAAAACTAAGGCGCATTCTATGACTATTAGATTTAAATGTCAATAGCATTATCAATAGCATTATCAATAGCTATTTTATAAGATTCAGAAATTTTATCGCGAAATTTATTCCTTCAAAATCTATTGAATGTCCTAAGTTAGGAATAATCAATTTAGAATTATATATATTATATTTATTTAAAAATTCAGATGTAGCACTAGTATGATCTGGAGTAATAATTTTATCTGTGCTTCCGTGAATTAAACATATTGGAGTTATATGATTAGTTACGGTTCTAGGTGTTATCAATTTGCCTGAAAAGCTTATCATAGCTAAAAAGGGCATTTGTTGTGTCAGTGTTAGATACAACCCCACCATGCTCCCTTGAGAAAATCCTATGATTATTGTTTCTCTATTGGTTAAAGATAACTCTACTTGTTTTTTAGATATAATTTCATATATTTTTGAGATATTATTCTGTAATAACAGTTGCATCGCATGCTCTGATTTATTTATAGCACTAAACCACTGCATTCCAAAATTCCCAGCATCATAAGCTTCAATACCATTTGGAGCAAAAAATAAAGCATCTGTTATATCTTGTTGAAAAAACGGTACTATGCTAATCATATCATTACCATCTGAGCCAAGCCCATGTAACATTACTACCAATTTTTTAATTTCATTTCCACTTAATGGGCTGACTTCTGATGATATTGAACTTTTTTTATTCATAACATTGATATATGTATTATAGAAAATGATTCGGGTTAATTTGATACAAACAGAGAGTTGTTTTATTCTATATTGCGTTACTGCAACTATTATCTAATACCTTAAGGTATACAGCTACCAAAGATGGTCGGGGCAGAGAGATTCGAACTCACGACCTTCTGGTCCCAAACCAGACACACTAACCAAGCTGTGCTATGCCCCGTCTATTATCACTGTTAATTAAGCTACATCCAAAATATACAAAGGAATGTGATATATTTCAGAGTTGACTTAATATTTAACAGTAATACTATCACTAATATATGATATGTCAAACTCTAAAATTATCTCCTATCATACTAAGTTTAATTAATCTGCTCGTATATTTTACAATCTAAAAATATATGTAAATATACTACAGTAATAGTGTATTACGATATTATTTCGATACAGTAGGCATGAATTTATTGATCTGTAGTAAATTATTTTATAGCATTTGTACTGCGATGTATACGGAGCGCATAGCGTGTGTTTGATTTAAGAGATATTGATCTGTATAAATATATGCATAAAAAATATTTTTGTGTTTTTTGGCTTGTTGTTACTCTATTTTGCTGTGATTTGAAAATTGTGCTTTCTAATAATAATAGTTTTTATATTGGTTTATCAAACCAAATTGTAAAGCATAGACAATTAGAGTTGATTGCAAATAACGTAGCAAATATTTCTACTCCTGGGTATCAAGAGAATAATTTTGCTTATAACTATGTGGTTTCTCCTGCTTATTCTGGTCCAAATAGATTAAATGGAAATTTTTTTGTTCAAATATCTGGTAATTATTTCTCAAAGCGTCAGATGCATCTAAAAACTACTGACAGGCCATTAGATATTGCTACTAAGAATTATAATGACTATTTTAAGTTACTGACTCCTGATGGCCCTCGCTATACTTTAGATGGCAGAATGCTAGTTAACAATAATGCAGTTTTAGTGAATGTGCATGGATATCCCTATGCTAGTGTTGGGAATTCTGTGATTAGCTTACCAGATGTGTTTGAGTCTATTTCAATTAGTGAAGATGGTACTATTGTTGTAGATAATGATCCTTTAGATAAGGTAGGGGTGTTTTCATTTGATGATATTAATTCTCTAGTAGCACAAGGTGATAGTATGTATATCGGGGTTGATGAGGTAGTGCGTGAAGATTATCAGGTAATATCTGGAGCCTTTAGAACTTCTAACGTTAATTCTGCAATTTCTATGAAAGATATGATAGAAATACAAAGATCTGTAAGTGATGTTAATGGTTTAATATCAGACTTAAATCAATTAGATAGAAGTTTGATGAATAAATTACAAATAAAATAAAATTGTGAATAATAAGATTATTCTAGATTAATAAATAAAAAAGGTAAAGAATATGGATATGTTATTGAGTATAGCTAGCACAGGTCTTATCGCTGCAGAGGCTAGGCTTGTTGCGATTGCTAATAATGTCTCAAATATCAATTCTGCTGGATATAAAGAATCACATGTTCGTACCGCAGATTTGTTTTATAACACATTACAACGTTCAGGTGTAGCTGAATCTCAGAATTCAGATTTAAAGCCTGTAAATATCCAGGTTGGATCTGGTGCCAAGGTGGTAGGTATCACTCGGAATTATCAACAAGGTAAAATGCAAAATACCAACAATAATTTAGATGTTGCTATTTTGGGTTCTGGATATTTTGCTATATCTTTACCTAACGGTAGAGTAGGATATACTAGAGACGGTTCTTTTAAACGTTCTAGTACAGGGTCTGTCATAACTAATTCAGGCTATACTTTGCTCAATGATGTTGCTATTGCTACAGATGTGAATTTATCAGACATTAGTATTTCTAGACAGGGTACTATTACAGTGAAAGATACTGATTCAGTTAATGTAACCGAATTAGGGCAATTAAGGCTTTTTAATTTTGCAAACGAGGATGGTTTAGAGAGTATAGGGGATAACATGTATGTTAGTACTACTGGTTCTGGAGAAGCTAACGAAATTGCAAATCTAGAATCAAAATTTTTACAAGGTTGCATAGAAAAATCAAATGTTGTTGTAGCAAATGCAATGGTAGAGTTGATTACTGCACAAAGAGAATATGAATTGAATCTTAGGGTGATTAGAGTTCAGGATGAGATCTCTAAAGATAGGAATAGCATCAAATCATAGAGATTAATAATATGTTAAATATTTGTGTTTTGGTATATTTGATTATTTTTTTACTTTCACCATTTCAGGTTTTTTGTAAATCTTTATTAGATTCTGAGGTGAAAAAATTGATAGTGGGTCAGTTTGAAGAAAATGATGTTGATATGTTATTAAAATATACATCTAATATAAATATCGACAAATATTTAGATAATTTTAAGCAGATCAAGTTGGATAACATAGATTTGACGAATCAAAAATTTAGAATTATTGTCTATAATGAGGATGATGTCTTATCTAAAATTTCAGGATCTTATGAGTTATTAAAAAATATTCCAATATCTAAACATCATATAAAAATTGGTAGTATTATAGATGTATCAGACTTAATTCACGTTAAATTGGGGCAGTCTAAGTTGAAAAAAGAATATCTATGCAAAGATATTGATATCGTAGGAAAACAAGCATCGCATGATATTTTTGCAAATAAATTTTTTACAATCAATGATATAAGAAATCCTTATCTTGTAAAAACAAAAGATATAGTGGATATATTGTATAATTCTGGGTCTATAAGCCTCAAAGTTTCAGGCACTGCACTTGCTTCAGGTAGTATGGATGATATTATTAAAGTTAAAAACAATAGCTCTGGTAAAATCCTAATTGCAAAGGTTATAGCTAGTAATACAGTAGAAATATCTCAGTAGTTATCAAATGTTTAGAGTAGTTCATCTTGTAAGTTTATTATTTTTTTTGTGCTCATGTTCAGATACATTAGAAAGGCTGAGTAGGTTAGGTAAGGCTCCTAGTTTTTCTAATTTGTCTGTAGTGGAAAATAATGATTCAAAATTAGCTTCGCATCAAGAATCAAAACGAAGAAATCGTGTTAAATATACCAACTCCTTGTGGGGTTGTGGTTCAGTACAGTTCTTTCAGGATAATAAATCTTGGAATACAGGTGATATTTTACGAGTGATAGTACAAATTAAGGATAGTGCTAGTTTAAATAATTCAACTAAAAATTTTCGCTCATCCAAAAAAGACTTAGGTATTACTAACCTGTTTGGTGCAGAACTTGCTATGAAAAAATTTTGGAACAACAAAGTTGATACAAAAAAACTGGTAAATACTAATACTAATTATAACCATAAAGGTACTGGTAATATAGAACGTGAAGAAGAGATTAATACTGAGATCGCAGCCACTGTAATCAAAATATTGCCAAATGGTAATTTGGTAATCCATGGTAATCAAGAAATTAGGGTGAACTATGAATTAAGGCAGGTTAGAGTTGTAGGCATAGTGCGCCCTAAAGATATTACTAGTGATAATTCAATAAATTCAAACAAAATTGCAGAGGCTAGAATTGCTTACGGTGGAGTTGGCGTAGTAAGTGATGTACAACAGCCAACTACTATGTCACAGTTTTTAGATATTATATCTCCTTTTTAATCTGCATAGCAATTGTGTGATATCAATAAATATTTGAGTCGATAGCAACAAGATTCTCTATATATAAATTCTCTATATATAATTGATGTCCAATCCAATCTATGCTACATTTTGGGATAAGCATATATTTTATAAATTCTGTTATGTTGATTTATTGTTTTTGTTAGTGAGTTGATATAGAGATATAGCAGCAGCGCTGGCTGCATTTAAGCTTTCTATTGTTTTTATAATAGGAATTTTTGCTATTATATCGCATGAATTTAGTGTTAACCTTCTTACTCCTTTAAATTCTGATCCAATTATTATAGCATATTTTTTTATAGGTGATATTTGATATAATTCTATAGCTTTACTTGATTTATTATCTAATCCAATTATCCAAAAATTTAGTTTCTTTAGCTTGATAATAGCATTTCTAAGATTAACAACTTTGATAATATTAATCGATTCTAAACATCCTGAAGCTGCTTTTGCTACTAACGCATTTTCTGGTGTAGAATTGTCATTAGTAATAATAATATTTTTTATACCGAATGCTGCGCTACTTCTGATGATATTGCCTAGATTATGTGGATCTTGTATATGGTCTAAAATTACTATTTCACTATGATTTATATCTAAAGAATCAAAATTGCTAGAGCATAGTGGATTTACGTTTGCAACAATACCTTGATGTATATTTTGATTACCTGTTTTTATATTTAGTTGCTCGTTATTATTTATCGTTACAGAAAACTCTTTCAGTGTATCGTAATGCTTGTTATAAATATTTTTTGTACAAAAGATATTATTTATCTTTCTGTTGCTGTTTTTTAATGCAGCAAATACAGCATGTTTTCCGTACATATTATATGTAGCAATTTTATTATACGCATTTTTTTTCATAGTAGTTTATTGGCTTAATCAATTGCAGGAAATCCTTGACATCAATTATAGTTTGTTATACAAGGTATGTGTTGTATCTGTAATAAAAAAGGAGAGATGGCCGAGTGGTTAAAGGCATCAGACTGTAAATCTGACCGCATCTGCGTTCGAGGGTTCGAATCCTTCTCTCTCCACCAGTTTGTGTATTTTTTATGTTCTAAATTACCAGATATTAACTAAAATAGCTTGATTTTGATATTATGCCAAAATTCAACAAATTTGCAATGCAAATATGATCAATTAAGCGGATTACCAGTTATTTAGGGATCTATTAATAGTGATTTGTGCATATTTTGAGTTGGGTTACATTTAGCTGGTGTTTATTATATCTAATCAGATTGTTGATTTACTTGATTTTGCGAGTGTAGTTTAATGGTAAAACCCTAGCCTTCCAAGCTAGTTATATGAGTTCGATTCTCATCATTCGCTCCACTCATTATATAATTGAGTTTTAGATATAATGTATTACCTTGTTTAGGTTGGTTGTTGTATTTAACAGTATCTAATTGATGGTGATGTTTGTTATATTTTGATTTTTTTATTTATATATTTTGGTTGACATTTATTCTTGCCCAACTTATTATCTTCGGTATAAGTTGTATAGCAACAGATTTATATTTAGTTTAAGGTTAAGTTGGATCTATTAAAATATTTATATAGATTCTTTCTTACACTTTGTATTGTAACTTGGTATCTTGTTTAGATGTATTTAGCATTATTGGTGCTTATCTTAGATATTAAGGATGTTGTTTGTTGGTTACTAAATGCTTGCTTGTTATTTGGGTTATTATATCTAAGTTAAATTTCGCTCCAGAAGGTTTTAGTATCTGAATCGGTGGTCATTTAATAATATAACCTTATAGGTATTTAGTTTATGTTACTATAGTTTTATTGATTAATTAGATAATTGTACACTTTGTGCTTGTTGTTATTAAATATTTAAATAACTCAATTAATGGTATAAGTTAGTTATGGCTAAACAAAAATTTGAGCGTACTAAACCTCATTGTAATATTGGTACTATTGGTCATGTGGATCATGGTAAGACTTCTTTAACTGCTGCAATTACTAAAGTTTTGGCACAGCAAGGTTACGCGAATGCTACGAAATATGATGAGATAGATAGCGCCCCTGAAGAGAAAGAAAGAGGCATCACTATTTCAACTGCTCATGTAGAATACGAAACTAAAGCTAGACACTATGCTCATGTGGATTGTCCTGGTCATGCTGATTATATAAAGAATATGATAACAGGAGCTGCTCAGATGGATGGAGCTATATTAGTGGTTTCTGCTTCTGATGGTCCTATGCCTCAAACTAGGGAGCATATATTGTTAGCACGGCAAGTTGGTGTACCGCAAATTGTTGTGTTTTTAAATAAAGTCGATCAAGTTGATGATGAAGAATTACTAGAAATAGTAGAAATGGAAATTAGTGAATTGCTTTCAAAATATGGATTTCCTGGAGATAAAACTCCTATTATTAGAGGGTCCGCATTACAGGTGTTAGAAGGTAAAGATGATAAATGTATTCAAGAGTTGATGGATGCTATAGATTCATTCATTCCTCAACCAGTACGTGAAGAAGATAAAAGTTTTGTAATGCCTGTAGAGGATATTTTTTCTATTCCGGGTAGAGGTACAGTAGTAACTGGAAGAATAGAAAAGGGAAAAATTAAATCTGGTGATGAAATTGAGTTGGTAGGTATCAGACCAACTCAAAAAACTACATGTACTGGAATAGAGATGTTTAAACAAATTTTGGATGAAGGAATTGCAGGTGATAATGCAGGGATATTGTTGCGTGGTATAAAGAGAGAAGATGTTGAAAGAGGTCAGGTGTTATCTAAACCAGGGGCTATAACTCCACATACAGAATTCGAAGCTGAAATTTATGTTCTGCAAAAGGAAGAAGGTGGTCGTCATACCGCATTCGTTGAGAATTATAGACCTCAATTTTATTTTCGTACTACTGATGTTACAGGGCAAATTGTTTTACCAGAAGGAGTGCAGATGGTAATGCCTGGGGATAATACCAAAATTATAGTAAAATTGATAGTGCCTATCGCTATGGACATAGGGTTAAGATTTGCTATAAGAGAAGGAGGCAAAACTGTAGGAGCAGGTGTTGTATTAAATATATTGAAATAGTGGTCTGTGGTAGTTATAACCTGAAGTAGGCTAATGAGTATAGTGATTAGTAATTATTATTAGTTGTTTGATTTTGATTTTACTAACCTATAGCTAAGAGAGTTTTTGACTTGAGTGTTTTAGTATATTAGTGTTTCAATATTTTCTTGATAACTAGTGAATTTTGGTGTATAAGTTTATTTTCTTAGTTATTAGTTAATTGGTAGCATCATTATCCGTACTAAATCATGGATGTTGGTAGTAGTAGTGCAATGTTTAGGTAGTGATATCCCATATGAGTTGTAAGTTGTTGTTAATTAGTTTTAAGTAAAAATGGATAATCAAAAAATAAGAATTAAATTGCGATCTTTTGATCATCGTTTACTTGAGAAAGCTACTAAAGATATGCTATTTACTATAAAAAGAGCTGGAGCAAATGTTAGTGGGCCTATACCCTTACCAAAGTCAATCGAAAGATTTACTGTTAATAGGTCTCCTCATGTCGATAAGAAATCTAGAGAACAGTTTGAAATTCGTACTCAAAAAAGGCTTTTAGTAATTAATCACCCTACTACTCAAGCTGTTGATGCTTTAAAAAAGATTAACCTTGCTTCTGGTGTTGATGTTGATATTCAATTGATTAATTAAGTGTGACTAACAATATTGTGATTATGAGAAGTGGATTGATAGCAAAAAAAATAGGAATGAGCTCTGTATTTACAAAGGATCATAGTATGATTTGTGTGACTTTTTTACAAATTGATAGCTGTGTTGTTGCGGCTCATAGAACAGTTAGTGTAAATGGCTATAATGCCTTAGTCATAGCCTCTACTATAGTAGATAGTAACAAATTGTCTAAACCTTTGCAGTCTTTTTTTAGTACATTGAGGATTCAGTCAAGAACAAAAATTAAAGAATTTCCTGTATCTGAAGATTGTATGATCAATGTTGGAGTAGAATTAAACGCAGATTATTTTTCAGAAGGTCAGTTCTTAGATGTTTCTGCATACTCTATTGGTAAGGGTTTCGCCGGTGGAATAAAAAGACATGGATTTTCTGGGCTTGAAGCAACTCATGGTGTTTCTGTATCTCATAGATCTCATGGTTCTACAGGTGGATGCCAGGATCCTGGTAAGGTATTTAAAAATAAAAAAATGGCGGGTCATATGGGATGTAAAATGGTGACTAAGCAAAATTTAAAAGTGGTTTCCATTAATTCTGATAAAAATGTTATTGTGATAAAAGGGAGTGTTCCTGGAGCAAAAAATTCGTATGTTTATCTGAAAGATGCTGTGAAAAAAATAGTTGTGATAAAGTAAGATTTTGAATATTGCTTGGTATTAATTAAATACAATCTTTAATTAGTGGATTGTTATATGGTTTAATAGTTTAGTTTGTTTTAATAGGAATGAAAGTTGATTTGTTAGATTTAAATAATCAAGTGTTACAAGAAATATCTGTAAACCAGAATATTTTTGGACTGGATGTGCGCTATGACTTGATTAAGTTTGTGATTGATTGGCAACTTGCCAAAAGAAGATCTGGTTCTCATAAAGTTAAAAATTCATCAGAGGTCTCTGGTAGTACTAAGAAGCCTTTTAAACAAAAGGGAACTGGTAATGCAAGACAAGGTAATGCTAGGTCTCCTATATTAAGGGGAGGAGGGGTAGCTCATGGCCCTGTGGTAAGAAGTCACGTAATTGGGATACAAAAAAAAGTTAAATTACTGGGGTTAAAGCATGCACTGTCTTTGGTATCACAAGAAAAAGCTTTGTATATTATCGATTCTTTTAAAGATTTGGATATAAAAACTAAATCTTTATTAAAAACTCTAAATACATTTGGTAAAGGTAATTTTTTTATTATTCATTCTGGCATTGATGAAGATGCTAATTTAAAATATTCTGCAAGATCCCTTGCGGGGGTCTCCATAGCACCTGTTTTGGGTGTGAATGTATATGATATTGTTAATAATGATTATATATTGTTGTCCAAGGATGCTTTACATATTTTAGAAAAAAGGTTAGGATGAAATTTTATAAAGGGTATGATCTCATTAAAAAACCTATAATCACTGAGAAATCTACTAAATGTTCAGAGAATAATAAATACGTTTTTCATGTTGATAATTTGGTTACAAAAAAATCACTTAAGAAATTGTTGGAATCCATATTTAATATAAAAATTAGTTCTATAAATATGTTGTATATTAAAGGAAAAATAAAAAAATTTAAGGGAGTATATGGTAAGAGAAGCGATATCAAGAAGGCTATAGTAACTTTATCTCCTGGATATTCTATAGATTTAGCTAGTGCTGAGGTAAATTAAAGTGGCATTAATTAAATATAATCCAATCAATTCTTCAACTAGAGGCGTAGTTTTAGTTAATAAAAGATCTTTATGGAAGGGTAGTCCTGAAAAGTTTTTAACCGTAGGTATCGCAAAATCTGGTGGTAGAAATAATTTAGGAAGAATTACTTCTTGGCATAAAGGGGGAGGTAATAAGAGAAAATATAGATTTATTGATTTTAAGAGACAAAAAACTGATGTCTTAGGTACGGTGAGGAGGTTGGAGTACGATCCTAATAGAACAGCATTTATTGCTTTGGTGCAATATCAAGATGATACTTGTTCATATATATTAGCTCCTGATGGATTATCAGAAGGTGATCAAGTGATTTCTGGTGAAAATGTGGATATCAAAATTGGTAATTCAATGACTTTAGAAAATATACCAGTAGGTGTAGATATTCATAATATTGAAATGATTCCTGGTAAAGGTGGGCAGATTGCTAGATCTGCAGGGAGCTATGCTTGTATTGTAGCTAAGGATAATGGATATGCTCAATTAAAGTTACCTTCTGGTTCTAGGAGATTAGTGCATTTATGCTGTAGGGCATCGATAGGAGTATTATCTAATATCGATCAGTGCAATGTGAATTTAGGTAAAGCAGGGAGGAATAGGTGGTTAGGAAAAAAACCTGTAGTCAGAGGTGTAGCCATGAATCCGGTAGATCATCCTCATGGAGGTGGGGAAGGTAAAACTTCTGGTGGTAGGCATCCTGTTACTCCATGGGGTAAAATGACTAAAGGTAAAAAAACTCGTAATAATAAACTTACTGATAAGTTTATTATTAAAAAACGCAATAGTTAAATTGTAAGTAATGCTATATGTCGAGATCAGTATGGAAAGGGCCATTTGTTGATGGTTATTTATTAAAAAAAATAGAAAAAGTTATACTTTCTGGTAAAAGAGAGGTTATTAAGACGTGGTCTAGAAGATCAACTATATTACCTGATTTTGTGGGTTTTTCTTTTTCAGTATATAATGGTAAAAAATTTATTCCAGTTTTAGTAACTGAGGATATGGTAGGGCATAAATTTGGAGAATTTTCTCCTACTAGAACATATCATGGACATGGAGCAAATAAAAAAATTAAGCGTAAGTGATTTCCATTAAGGTGTGTTTTAGTAAAAGTTAATTAGGAATATTTTGTTGCTTGGGTTTACTCTAGTTTTTGTATTGGTTATTTAGTGAAATTAGAATGTGGGAGTGTTTTGATGTCTGAACAATTAGTTAGGTCTTCTATAAAATCTTTGCGTACGGCGCCGCAAAAATTAAATTTGTTAGCTTCTCTTATTAGAGGAATGAAAGTTTCAGATGCGTTAATACAACTGACTTTTTCAAAAAAGAGGGTTGCATCTGACGTTAAAAAGTGCTTATTATCAGCTGTAGCTAATGCTGATAACAATTATGGGTTAGATGTTGATAATTTATTTATTAAATCTGTTTTAGTATCTAAGTCTATTGTGATGAAAAGAGTCAGAGCTAGGGCTAAAGGGAGAAGAGTAAAGATCAATAAACCCTTTAGTAAATTGGGCATTATTTTGTATAAACAGTAACAGTAAATTGACATATGGGACAAAAAGTTAATCCAAATTGTTTTAGAACAGCTCCTACTTTATATCGTAACTGGAGTTCTATCTTATATGCAGATAAAGATTATTCCAAAAAATTATTTGAAGATCTCAAGATACGTGATGTTATTAAATCAAAATTTCGTACTGCTCAAATTAGCAATATTTGTATAAAACGTTCTAGTTCTAGTGTAGAAGTTAATATTCATGCTAAAAAACCTGGTATAATTATTGGTAAAAGTGGTAATGATATTGCAAAACTTAAAGAATTATTAAATAAAATAGTTGATAATGATATCATGATCAATATTTATGAAATAAAAAAACCTGCCTTGGATGCCAATATTGTTGCTCAGTCTATTGCTTCTCAGTTAGAAAATCGTGTATCTTTCCGTAAAGCTATGAAAACAGCAATGCAGAATTGCTTAAAACAAGGTGGGAAGGGAATTAGGGTAGAATGTTCTGGTCGGTTAGCAGGAGCAGAAATAGCTAGAACAGAATGGTATCGTGAAGGTAGTGTGCCACTACATACTTTGAGAGCAGATATAGATTATGCGAAAGCACAAGCTATGACTATGTATGGTGTAATAGGGGTGAAGCTTTGGATATATAGAGGAGAGTATGATTCTGACATAGGAACTCACCGTGAATAAAATGTTTAAAATAAAAAGTTAATTTATTTGTTGCATTTAGTTTTGTAACTTTATAACATGTAGCTATTATTTTTAAGTGTTTTATTTTAATATTTGTTGTTTTTAAAAGATATATTTTTATTTTCATGTTGTTACCTAAAAAACAAAAATTTAAAAAATACCAAAAAGGGCGTGTTTCTTCTAAAACTAAGTCTGGCGACGTTGTTGCATTTGGAGAATTTGGTTTAAAGTCTTTAGATCAATTAAGAATTGGTGCTAAACAAATAGAGGCTGCTAGAAAGGCAGCTGTAAGAAAAATGAAAAGACAAGGTAAATTTTGGATCAGAATATTTCCGGATGTGCCTGTCTCTAAAAAACCTAATGAAGTCCGTATGGGTAAAGGGAAGGGAAATATTGAGTATTATGCTGCGCGTATTTCTCCGGGTCGTGTGTTATTTGAGGTAGATGGTGTGAGTGAAGATGTAGCAGTACAAGCTTTGAAAGTAGCAGGAGCAAAATTATCTGTTAGAACAAAATTAGTTAAACGTTATTATGGCTAAAGACGCATTAAAATTAGATAAATCTAAATTTTCTACCAAAAGTTTGTCTAGTCAGAGTAATGATATATTGACTAATTATTTGATAGACTTTAAAAGAGGTTTGTTCAAATTGAGATTTAAGAAATCTTTTGGTGATTTATCTAATACTAGTGAGTTCAAAAAGATTAGAAAAAATATTGCAAGAATTAATACAGTTATAAATATGCGTAATGTAGGTTTGATAAAGAAATTAAATAGTGGTGTTAGTGATGCCTAAGAGAATTTTATCTGGTATAGTGAGATCTGCTAAGGCTGATAAGACTATTTCTGTATCTGTTAGTAGAAAATTCAAACATCCTCTTTATCAAAAGATTATGAAAAAAAACTCTAATTATTTAGTACATGATCCTGAGAATAAGCATGTAAAGGGGGACAAGATTGCTATCATCGAGTCCAGGCCTATTTCTAAACTTAAACACTGGGTTGTTTTAGAACAGTAAAAAAAGTGATTTTAATAAATAAGTAGAATTTTATTTTTCGATTTTAAATTGGTAGAGTGTTTTTATGATTCAGATGCAATCCGTACTAAAAGTAGCAGATAATTCTGGAGCCAAAAAAGTAATGTGTATTAAGGTTTTAGGAGGATCTGGGCATATGGTTTCTGATATATGTGATATCATTGTAGTAAGTGTTAAATCGGCTTTGCCTAATTCTAAAATAAAAAAAGGTTCTGTACATAAGGCTTTGGTTGTTAGAACTAAAACTGGTATTAGACGCAATGATGGTACAAAAATATCGTTTTCTGGAAACGCAGTGGTACTGTTAAGTAAGCAGCATGAACCTTTAGGGACTAGAATTTTTGGTCCTGTAGTTAAAGAACTTAGGCATCGTGGTTTTAGTAAAGTAATTTCTTTAGCTGAGGAAGTATTGTAAAATGGTTAAAATGAAATTTAGGAAAGGTGATAAAGTCAAGGTAATTGCTGGAAAAGATAGAGGAAAGATCGGAGCAATTTTACGATCTATCCCTAGTGAACTTAGGGTGGTTGTTTCTGGTGTGAATTTATGTAAAAGACACTTGAAACCTACTAAAGACAGAGAAGGGGGTATTATTACAAAAGAGTTGTCTATTGATATTTCAAATATCTCTCATATTGACCCTAAAAGCAATAAAGTTACTAAAATTGGTTATAAAATTTCTAAAGATGGTAAAAAACAAAGATTTGCCAAAATTTCTGGAGAAATAATTAAGGATATAGTGTAATTATGTTGATCAGATTTAAAAATTTATACCAACAGCAGTTGGTTCATTCATTAAAAAATGATTTGGGTTATACAAATCTTCATCAAGTCCCTAGGTTATTGAAAATAGTGATAAATATGGGTGTTGGAGAGGCAGTTTCAGATTCTAAGGCTGTTAATTCTGCAGCAAATGATTTGGCTTTAATCTCTGGGCAAAAGCCTTATATAACTTGTGCAAAAAAATCTATTGCAGGATTCAAAATTAGACAAGGGATGAAAATAGGTTGTAAAGTTACTTTAAGAAATGATAGAATGTTCGATTTTTTAGAGAGATTAGTTCTGATGGCGTTGCCTAGGATTAGGGATTTTAGAGGTTTCTCCATGAAATCTTTTGATGGTAATGGTAATATCAGTTTTGGTATTAAAGAACACATAGTTTTTCCTGAAATTAATTATGATAAGGTAGATAAAGTTAGAGGTATGGATATAAATATTGGAACTTCCGCTAATGACGATTTAGTAGCAAAAAAATTGTTATTATCTTTTAATTTGCCTTTCTATAATTAATTATATATGTTTGATATTTTGGGATGTTATAAACAATGGTTGTTTGTTCTCTTGAATAGGATTGTATTAGTATTTATTTTGTAATATAAATAGTTTATTTGAATATTGTATGTCTAAGATTGCTTTAATAAATAGAAATATAAAAAGACAAAAGATGTGTGATGCTTTTTATAACAAGCGTAAAATACTCAAAGATATAATATCTTTAAAGTCAGGAGATTTGAATGAACGCTTTTCTGCTGTAGTTAAGTTATCAAAATTGCCTAGAAATTCCTCTAAAGTTAGGATTCGTAATAGGTGTAATATCACTGGTAGGCCTAGGGGTTGTTATAGAAAATTTGCATTATCTCGTAATCTTGTGAGGGAGTATGCTGCTCAAGGTTTATTACCTGGTGTAATAAAATCTAGTTGGTAATAGTAATTTTAGTTATTTAAATATAATATTGGTTTTTTTCTATGTCTATGAGTGATACTACATCTGATATGTTAACGCGAGTGAGGAATGCTCAGTCAAGTAAGTTGATTAGTGTTTCTGTAATCACTTCTAAATTAAATGTCAGTATTTTATCAGTATTAGCTGAAGAAGGTTATATTATAGGATTTAATAGTAATCAATCTACTAACTTGACTGATGTTAAGTTAAAATATTCTAGATCTGGGCGAGCTGCAATCTTTGAAATACATAAAGTTTCTAAGCCTGGTAAAAGAGTGTATTCTGCTATCAGAAAATTGAAAAATTATTATAATAATATGGGAGTTTATATTCTTTCTACTTCTAAGGGTGTTATGTCTGATAAAAATGCTAGGTCATTAAATGTAGGAGGAGAAGTTGTTTGTAAAGTTTTTTAAAGAAGTTAGGTAGTAGGATGTCTAGAATAGCTAAAGTTCCTGTTATAGTTCCGGATTCTGTAACTGTTAATTTAGAACATGGTAATATCACTTGTATAGGCCCTGTAGGTAGAGTTACTAAGGCTTTTGGACGTGCTGTTGATATTTCTTATGTTAATAACTTAATAAAAATTGTAGCTGCGGATAATAGCAATTTTGCTAAAGCTATGAGCGGTACTGCTAGGAGCATAATTAATTCTATGGTGTTGGGCGTTAGCCAAGGATTCTCTACAGAACTTGAAATTAAGGGAGTAGGTTATAGAGCCATATTACAAGAAGGATATCTTAACTTATCGTTGGGTAAAAGTCACAGTACTAAAATTGTTATACCGGATTATTTAACAATATTAGTTCCTAAACCTAATATTGTTGTGGTAAAATCTGCTGATAAGGAAAAATTGGGGCAGTATGTAGCTCTTATAAAGTTTCAGAGACCTAGTGAACCCTATAAAGGCAAAGGAATATCGCGTAAAGGAGAGTACATCGAAAGAAAAGAAACTAGAAAAACTAAATAATTTACTAAATAATTTGTTGTTATGTTAAAAAGTAAAATAGGATTTAATAGAAGAAAATATAGGGTTAGAGATAAAATTAAATCTATTACTAAGAGGGATAGGTTATCTATTTTTAAATCTTCTAGGCATCTTTATGCTCAAGTTATAGATCAGGAAACTTCAAGGGTTATTTTATCTGTATCCACTAATAGTAAGGCTATTAGAAGTATGTACGAAAAGACAAATAAAAATTATTCAAATATTGACTGTGCCGTGAAGTTAGGTGAATTATTTATTAGTCAGGCTCAAACTCATAGTATAAAATCTGTTGTTTTTGATAAATCCGGTTATAGGTACCACGGAGTAATTAAAGCATTTGCAGATACAGTTAGAAAGGCATTAGCATTTTAATTAAAATCTATGTAATTTTATTTATATCACAATATATTAGAAAGATATGTCGGAAAATGAAAATAGTGATAACTTAGTTGAATATTTAGTTGATATTAATCGTGTAACTAAAGTGGTAAAAGGTGGAAGAAATTTTTCCTTCTCTTCTATAGTAGTGGTTGGTGACACTAAAGGTAAAGTGGGTTATGGTAATGGTAAAGCTAAAGAAATATCGCAAGCTCGTACTAAAGCTAGAAAAGAAGCAAAAAAAAATATCGTGAAAATTGCATTATACAATAATCGTACTATCCCACATGATGTGATAGGAAAATCAGGAGCTGCAAGTGTTTTGTTAAGGAGCGCAGTGCCAGGCACAGGTATAATCGCTGGAGGAGCTATGAGAGCGGTTTTTGCCTCTTTGGGTATAGAGGATATCGTAGCAAAATCTTTGGGGTCGTGTAATAAAAATACCATGATTTCTGCTACCTTTGATGCACTATCGAAGTTAAATTCTGCAAAAGCTGTTAAAATTCGTAAAGCAAATCAATTGCTGAGTTAATGGTTATTGTTTTGTTTTGATATTTATTTTAATATTAGATTAATTGTTAGTGGTGTCGATTTATGCGAATTAGAGATGTGCTACAAAATGTTGTAGTCAATAAAAATGTGAGAAAAAGGTTGGGTAGAGGAATAGGTAGTGGCTTAGGTAAAACTTGTGGAAGGGGTGCTAAAGGTCAGAAGTCACGTTCTGGTGTTAGTATTAAAACTGAGGGTGGTCAAACACCATTAATTAGAAGATTACCTAAGGTTGGTTTTTTTTCTCATTATAAGGCCATAAAAATTGTAACATTGGATACAATTAAGATGTTAATTGAGAAAAACAGATTGGATATTAAAAAGGAAATTAATGTCCAATCTTTGATTGATTGTAATCTGATCAAGCCTAGTAATAAGTCGCCTGTCAAGCTTCTTTTGGGTTTAAATAGTTTTGAATACAAAATTTCTGTATCTGTAGATTTTGTGTCTAAGGCAGCTAAAAAACTTATAGTAGATCTTGGTGGTGCTTGTGTGCTTCGTAATCAGGGGAAGCTTTAGTTAATATGGTTATATTAGACTAATAGTATTTATTTTTATATATGTATGTAACGTGGGTTAGGATTTTTGTAGGTTATGCAAAAGAATAATAAACATGATTTAATTAGCAGGATTCTCTTTACTTTATTTATACTATTGATATATAGAATAGGGGCTTTTGTGCCTGTACCGGGTTTGGATTCGAATGTATTATATCAAATTGCAGAACGGCATCAGCAGGGTATACTTGGGATGTTTAATATGTTGTCTGGTGGTTCTTTAGGTAGAATGTCTATATTTGCTTTAGCAATAATGCCGTATATTACTGCCTCTATAGTTGTACAATTATTAACAATTACGTATAAACCGTTATCAGATCTAAAAAAAGATGGAGAAGCTAGTAGAAAAAAGTTAAGCCAAATTTCAAGATATTTAACGGTAATATTTGCAGGATTTCAAGCATATGCCATCACTTTAGGTTTGGAATCTATGTCTGAGCCTTATGGTTCAGTTATAGTAATTGATATTAGTATGTTTAGGTTTTCTACTATTACTACTTTAATAGTAGGTACAGTGTTTTTGATGTGGTTGGGTGAACAGATATCTTCTAGAGGTATAGGTAATGGTACTTCATTAATTATATTCATAGGTATTATTTCAGGTTTACCTAGTGCTATGATTAATATTTTTGAATTATCAAGAAAGGGCATGATGGGTGGGTATGTCGTGGTTCTGATATTTCTAGGAGTGTTGTTAATGATAGCAATTATAGTGTTTTTTGAAAAAGCTCATAGAAAAGTTTTAGTTTTTTATCCCAAAAGACAAATGGGTAATAAATTATATGGTGGAGAATCTACTCATATGCCACTAAAATTGAATACGTCTGGGGTAATACCTCCTATTTTTGCTAGCTCTGTGTTGCTATTTCCTACTACCATTGCTAATTTCAGTGCTAATAAACCAGGCATCACATCTTTCATATCAAATTATCTAGGTCATGGTAAACCATTATTCATAATGCTATATATTATAATGATAGTCTTTTTTAGTTTTTTTTATACGCAAATTGTTTTCAATGCAGAGGATGTAGCGCAAAATTTAAAAAAGCAAGGTGCATATATACTTGGTATTAGGCCAGGTGCTAGTACTATGAATTATTTTAATCATTTATTAAAAAAATTAACTACAATTGGTTCTGTATATTTATCATTTATTTGTGTTGTACCTGAATTATTAATGAACAATTATTCAATTGCTTTTGCTCTTGGGGGGACCAGTTTTTTAATAGTAGTCAATGTTGTATTGGATAGTTTAACGCAGATTCAAACATATCTTTTCAGCTCTAAATATGAAAATCTGATTAAGAAAATGAAGTTAAAAAAATGATAACAAAAAAAATAGTAATTTTTATTGGTATGCCAGGCTCTGGCAAGAGTACTCAGGGGAGGCTTCTATCCAAAAAAATTAGTATACCACATCTTTCTGCAGGAAAGCTTTTAAAGAGTTTTTTAAGATCTATTGATAGTGATTCTTTACAATCACAAGAGTTAAATAGTAAGATTCTTAATGGCAATTTGATTCCTGATGATTTGATGAATAGGTTGATGATGGATCATTTTATTTCAGATAAATGTAATAATGGGTTCATATTAGATGGATACCCCAGAACAGTGATGCAAGCTGAATATTTCATAAATCAGAATGTTTTGGATACTGAGCCTATAGTAGTGGTTTTCGATATTTCTATTGAATTATTGAAGAAGAGAATTCTTGGGAGATATATTTGCAATTTATGCGGAGCATTATACAATAGTTATTTTTGTAATACAATTATTAATAATAAATGTGATTATTGTAATTCTAACGATTTTATATTGCGTAATGATGATAATGATTACTCTATTACCAATAGAGTAAATAGTTACAAGAATGATACTTCTTTTTTGTTAGATTATTGTCATAAATATTTGAAGTGTTTTAATGTTAATGCTAATCTTACACAAGAACAATTATCATTAGAGATAAATGGTATAATAGAAAGTGTTTGACATTGGTAGAATTTTTTGTATTATTTCCTTCATTAACTAGAGAAAAAAAATCAGGTATTTTGTGGCAAGAGTTGTAGGTGTAAATATTCCAGATAATAAGAGGGTTGTAATCAGTTTGACATACGTATATGGTATAGGTTTAACTGCTGCAAAAAATATTTGTAAACAGGTTAGAATTTCTGAAAATTCTAGAGTAAAAGATTTGAAAGATGATGAGCTAGTGGCTATTAGGTCAGTCATTGAGAAGTCTTTTGTGGTAGAAGGAGATCTTCGTAAGGAAGTACACTTAAATATAAAACAAAAAAAGGATATAAGATCTTACCAAGGTTTAGCTCATATTAGAGGTTTGCCAGTAAGGGGGCAAAATACGCATTCTAATGCGAGGACTAGAAAAGGAAAAACGCGTCAGGTCATAGCTTTAAAAAAATGATTATGTTGTATTAAATAGATGAATATATTAAAAAATAGGACTTTGTCAAAAAGAAAAAATATATCTTTGGGTGTAGTGCATATCAAAGCGACTTTTAACAATACTATAGTTGTCTTTTCTGATGTTAGGGGTAATGTGTTGACTATTGCTACTGCTGGTGCTCAGGGATTTAAAGGTGCAAAAAAGGCTACTCCTTATGCTGCACAGGTTACTGTAGAAAAAGCAGCCATAGGGGCTAAATCTTGCGGATTGAAAACAGTTACAATAAAAGTCAAAGGAGCAGGTTCTCAAAGAGAATCTGCTATGCGCGCTGTTTTTAATCAGGATTTTATTGTAACTTCAATAATAGATGTTTCTTCCGTGCCTCACAATGGAGTAAGGCCACCGAAAAGAAGAAGAGTATAGGTATATTATAATTTAAGTCGTTATGTTCCCAATTTGGTTATATCTTGTAGATGAATTAGGTCAAATAGTTTTATAAAGAATATTATGTTATCGATAAATAAAAATTGGCAGTCATTAATTAAACCCACCGTAGTGTATAATAGGGATTCGCTAAATCGTAATCTGGTACACTCTGTGATAGAACCTTTAGAGAGGGGTTTTGGTTTGACTTTTGGAAATGCTTTACGTAGAGTTTTGTTATCTTCTTTACAGGGTGCTGCTATAACAGCAATTAGGGTACCTGGAGTATTGCATGAGTTTTCCACTCTACCTGGTGTAAAGGAAGATATAGTAGATTTAATATTGAATTTAAAATCTGTAGTTGTTAAGATGCATACTTCCGAACCTCAAATTTTGAAATTAAAAGTTTCTGGACCAGGGGTGATTACTGCAGGAATGATTGAAGAAAACAGTAATGTAGTGATAGTATCCAAAGATGCTAAAATATGTCATTTGGCTGAAAATGCTTCCTTAGAAATGTATTTAACTTGTGAAGTTGGTAAAAATTATGTATTAGCTTCTTCAAGAGCAGAAGAAACTAATACAACATTAGATACTATATTAATAGATGCGTTGTTTAGTCCTGTAAGGCGTGTTACATACAAAGTTGAGAATACTAGAGTAAAGCAAATTACTGATTATGATAAACTCATTTTTACCGTTGAAACTAATGGTTCTATTGAACCTGAATCAGCTATTGGGTATGCTGCAAAAATATTGCAGGATCAGATGCAAGTCTTTATTAATTTTGATGAAGTAGAAGAGAAAATTTCAGTTGAAGAAAAGTCAGATATTAATCCATTATTATTAAAAAGACTAAGTGATGTAGAACTTTCTGTTAGATCACAGAATTGCTTACAGAATGATAATATTATTTATATTGGTGATTTGGTTACAAAAACTGAATCTGAAATGCTAAAAGCACAAAATTTTGGTAGAAAATCCTTAAACGAAATAAAAGAAGTATTATTAAAATATAACTTGACTTTGGGTATGCAACTTCCGGGATGGCCTCCTGAGAATCTCGAAGAGTTAGTAAAAAAATATGAAGATATTTTATAATTTATCATTAGAATATAGTATATGCGTCATAAATTGAAAAGTAAAAGTTTAAACAGAACTAGTAGCCATAGGGCTGCTATGCTTATGAATATGTCAGTATCTTTGATTATGCATGAACAAATTAGAACTACTTTGGCTAAGGCAAAGCTATTGAGACAATATGTAGAGAAATTGGTTACTAAGTCTAGAGTAAAAAATTTGAATATGATTAGATATATTTCTAAAAAAATTCACGATAAATATGCTGTATCTAAGCTATTCTCTGAGTTAGGTGTTCGTTATAAAAAGCGTAATGGAGGATATACAAGAATCATCAAAGATTCGCATCGTCATGGAGATATGTCTAAGATGGCTTATATTGAGTTCTTGGATAGAAATGTTGAAGCTAAAGGGTTAAGTCTATCTGATAGATCCCAAAGCTCTAGTACAACTTTAGAAAAATCTAAATTAAATAATAAGTAATTGAGTGTAGTACAGATGGGAGTTAATTCAAATATGTTATCTGCTTTACGCAAGAAACAGATTAGAAAAAGAAGAAGTAGTAAAGTATTGACATATATCAAGAAGTTTATTTCAGCTGTGAATAAACAAAATTTAGAAGAAGCATCTAAGTTGTTTGTTATAGCTCAGTCTAATATAATGAAAGCTGCAGCTAAAAATATATTTAAGCAGAACAACGCCGCTAGAAAGGTTAGTTCACTGTATAAGAAGTTACTCTCTATTAATAATGCGAGTAAATAGAATATTAATGTTGGCTCATTGTCTATTATTTATGTCTTAGTTTTTTATTGTTTTGATGAGCTGTGGTGGTAAGAAACATGTATGCTTTGTTATATTATTATGGTAGCGCTGATTTGGTTCTGTAACCGCGCTGTCTTTCTTCCTACAAATTGATTTCTTCAAGCTTTGTTTCTTTGTCATGATTTTGTGTAATATGATGAATTTTCAACTGAAATTTACTTAATATATCTTGACAGTGTTTTTTGAGAGCTGTAGCTTTTTCAAAATCTTCAATTGTTTTTAATAATGTAGTGTTACCAGATTCAAAATTTTTTACGATATTTTGTAGTGCTTCAAGCGCTTCTTCGAAGCTCATTTTTGATATTTTATTATTTTGTGTTTTCATTTTCTGTTACTTGACTATAAAGTGTAAGAACTAGTATTTGTATTACTATTAAAACTGCATTATAATACACTGCTGTATTTGATGCAAATTTAATTGCAGTATAAAATTTTGCTATTACCTTTTATTGGTTGTGGTATCTGTTTGTAGAATTAAAATAAATAAGATAGAAGAATCATCAATTATGATTAGTTCATTGATTTAATCTTTTACTGAAGGATTACTTTATTAGGTACTAGTGATGTAGGTACAAAATAGTTTTAGAATCGATAACTTAGTGATAATTTATAATAAAAAATTACGCTATTTGTATGGTTAGATCATTTAATAATTGTTGATAAATTATGTATACCTATCTCAGATATTGATGACTTGAATATATTTAGTTTATACGAAATAGATCAAGTTGTAATGTTCTTGTTATTTAGATAGTTCTGATTAATACAGGATTTGATTATAGTAATTTTTGCTATCAGATTAGTAGAAATCATTCAATCGAGAAATTTTCTGGGTTAGATGTTAGTTATATGAATAAAATAAATAAAAATAAAATAAATTGTTATGGAATATAATATAAAAGACTTTAAGGATAAATTGTTATTTATCCCCTTGGGTGGAACAGACGAAATAGGTATGAATGTAAATTTATATCATCTGGATGGTAAATGGATCATGGTGGATTGTGGAAGTGGCTTCCCCAATGAAGATCTACCAGGAGTAGATATGCTTGTTGCAGATATCAGTTTCGTAGAAGAGCATAAAGATGATTTATTGGCAATTATTATTACTCATGCACATGAAGATCATCTGGGTGGTATACAGTATTTGTGGAATAGTTTACAGGTACCAATATATACTAATAAATTTACAAAAAATGTACTAATTGAAAAATTAAAATATTTTCAGGATAAAACTGCTGATATCCAGATTAATGAAATTGGCGAGGATAGTGTTTTTACTTTAGGGCCGTTTTCTCTAGAAATGGTACATCTGAACCACTCTATCCCTGAAATGCACGGGATACTAATTTCTACTCAGGTTGGTAATATATTACATACAGGAGATTGGAAATTTGATAGTGATCCTATTATTAGAGAAAAATGCAATGTAAAAAAATTGAAAGAATACGGAAAAAGGGGTGTGCTAGCATTAGTTTGTGATTCTACAAATGTTTTTGAAAAAATCCCTAGTAAGTCTGAAGGCGAAGTAAGAAAAAATCTATTGAAAATAATTGGAAAATGTCAATCAATGATTTTTATTACTACTTTTGCTTCAAATATAGCAAGACTTGATAGTATATTATACGCTGCACGCTCTGTAAAACGTAAGGTGGTGATTGTTGGTCGTAGTATGCATATTATGATACAAGCAGCTCAAAATTCTGGATATTTATTGGATTATGATTCTATTATCATACCTGAAAAAGATATCAAGAATTTTGCTAGAAATGAGTTATTAGTAGTTAGCACTGGTTGCCAGGGAGAATTAAGAGCAGGATTTAATAAAATTATTAGTGATAAACACGGGCTGATCACTATGAATGAGAATGATACTGTAATTTTTTCATCCAAAATTATTCCGGGTAATGAAAAGCAAATATTTAGTTTAATTAATCAGCTGGTTAGGAGAAATATTAATGTTATTACAGAAAAAGATGATCTAGTGCATGTTTCAGGTCATCCTTCAGTAAGCGAGCTAGATAAAATGTATTCGTTAATTTCACCTAAAATTTCTATACCTGTGCATGGAGAGCCTATACATATACATAGACATGTACAAATTGCTAAATCATCTGGAGTGAATGATGCAGTGATGGTAGCTAACGGGGATATTGTAGAAATTAGTATGGATGGTAGTAATATATTAGGAAAGGTTAAAAATGGTTATCTAGCAATAGATGGAAATTATATGTTGCCTGTTACATCTGATATATTTAAGTTAAGACTTAAAATGCAGAATTCTGGTATAGTGCTGGTCAATATTTTTACTGATAAATTTTTTAAGATCTTAAGGCGCCCGAGCTTTATTGCCCCAGGATTACTAGATAAAAAATATGATTCAGATCTAATTAAGTATTTTGTCGATAAAATTTCAGATGCTATGTCAGTAAGAGAATCTGATCCTAAAAGGAATATGTCAAAAATACAAATTAATAGCTATATCAAATATATGTTAACCAAACTTATTTATAAAGAATTAAAGAAATCTCCTGTAATTCTAGTCAATATAGAAGAAATGAATTATTAGTAATTTATTTCTGTAGGTCTTATATTTGAGTATTTATATACTTGTTTATTTTTGCATATTATGTTAGATTTCGCCTATGGCGTGTGTGTTTTCGCTTTTGGTATTACATCTGATGTATGGTGTTTTTATCAGATTTTATATATGGTTTTATAGTTTAATTATAAAATTTACTTGATGGCGAGTGTAATTCAGTTGGTTAGAATGTCAGACTGTGACTCTGAAAGCACCGGTTCAAGTCCGGTCATTCGCCCCATTTGTATATTATTTATCTAGCTAATTTATCTAGTTGTTTCATTGCTAGATGTTTGTTTCTAGAAAATTATTCGATTTAAGAGATTTTTGAGTTTATTTATAGTTAATATAAGGTGCATTTCCACATTAGTTGAGTAGATAATTCTAAGGATTATAATTATTATAATGATGTAATCTGATTTTTCTATTTGTATATATATTAATTTTGTTAATGAATTATATTTGAGAGGTTAGGATGGTAGTTTCAGAGTTTTCTTATTGTGATAAAGCTAATCAAACTTGTTATCCATTTTTATTGCAGGATTTACCTTTTAGTAAGGATTCTTTTGGTGAAAGTTTTTCAGCAGAAACTTTTGATTATCACCATGGGAAGCACCATAATGCATATGTAGTAAATTTGAATAAGTTGATCAAAGATAATGAAAGCTATCATAATAAATCTTTAGAAAATATTATCGATATTTCATATTTGAAGGATCCTATGGTATTTAATAATGCAGCACAAATTTGGAATCATAATTTTTTTTGGTGTTCTATTACTCCCGTTAAGAAAAGCCCTAGCTCTGAGTTATTAAACCTAATTGAAAATAGATTCACAAGTTACCAGCTGTTTACAGAAGAGTTCAGAAAAGTTGCACTTAGCCAATTTGGTAGTGGTTGGGCTTGGTTGGTTTTTGTAGATAATCAACTAGAAATACTTAAAACTTCTAACGCTGAAACTCCTATTTGTTTGAATAAGAGTTATTTTCCTCTTCTAGCATGTGATGTCTGGGAACATGCTTACTATATTGATTATCGTAATAGAAGGCCTGACTATATTACTACATATTTAGAATATATGATAAATTGGGATTTCGTTTCTGATCAGTTGAAAAAAGCTGCGATATCTTAGTGTTTTTTATTTTAATATCAGTTTTTATTTTTAGTCATATATTGATCTCTTTACTATTTTCTATCTAGTTTTGTGATATCTGGTGTGTTTAGGCAATAAAATATGTTAAGTCTTGTATTGTGTTAAGATCCAATTTAATTTTCAAGATTATAAATTCTTCATTTTTAATTTTTGGGACAGCCGTAGGGGCTGGTATGCTAGGGTTACCTATAGTGATTAGTGTATTAGGTTTTATACCTGGTGTTATTATTTCATTTTTGGTATGGGGCCTTATGTATGTTACTGGTGTGTTGTTTGTAGATGTTATTACACGTTTTCCCAATAAAAATCTTTTATCTATCATCAGTGATAGATTAGGTGGCAACTGGGCACTGATAACTCGTATTGCTTTCATCTTTCTCTATTATGTTTTGATAATAGCCTATTTTAGTGCTGGTTCTCCTGTACTCATTAATTTTTTGTGTATTACTACTTCTTTAAATTGGGTGATATATGTAATATTTGGAGTGGTTTTTTCAATTTTATTGATGTTAAAGACAAAGCATCTTGGGTATATTAATACTATACTTGGTATAGTAATGATTATTTGTTTTTTCTTATTATGTTATACTGCCTTCTCTAAAATAGAACTGGAAAAATTGAGTTTCATGAACTATTCCGGTATGTTGTTATCTGCACCTGTGTTGTTTAGTGTTTTTGGATATCATGCGGTATTGCCTATAGTATGTGAGTACTTGCAGTATGATAAAAAATTAATATATAATACCATATTCTATGGTACTTTTGTTGCGCTTATCATGTATGTGATTTGGCAAATGATAATGATAGGAGTTATATCTAAGGATACCTTGAATCAAGCATTATTGAATGATTTAGCTATTACTGATATACTTCATTTTATGGGAAATAGCAGCTATGTTGTGGTTGCTCAGGTGTTTTCTTTTCTAGCACTTAGTACTTCACTTATAGGTATATCCTTAGCTAATATGGCATTAATTGATGATATTTTAGTTATCACTTGGAATCTCCATTCAATGAAAGTTTTCAGGATTATTATCGTGTTAGTTCCGGCATGTATTATTTCAGCGATTAATCCATATATCTTTAATAAGGCTCTAGAGCTTGCAGGAGGTATAGGTGTATCCTATCTTAGTGGATTGTTACCATTATTGCTGTTTTATAACGTTAAATATAAAAAACAAACAGCACTTGAATTAGAATCAACTAAATATTTAAAGTTACTAATATATTTTATGACAGCTTGCGTTATATCTGTTATGTTATTAGAGTTGTATAAAATAATAAAGATTATAGCTTATTAATGTGCTATAGATATTTTTATCTGATTCTTTAAACTTATTAGATATATATTTCACTAGGTTTATTTTCTGTTGAATATAATATATGATATTGATGTTGTGTGTTTTTATATTAAAAATGAGACTTTATTAGTTTTTGCATATTTTATAACGAAGCCATTATGTTTATGCTAGACAAAGATTAATTTTTATACCTAAGTTATTTTTTAGAAAATCATCTAAATATATGAGATCATCATGATGAATTCTTTACTTTTTGTTCATTTAATAGTATCCATACTGTTGGTATTAGTAATATTATTACAGAATACTTCAACTGATAGTATTACAGGAATTAATAGCGAATCTAATAATATGGGATTATTAAGTGCTAGAGCTAAATCCACTCTCTTGGTTAAAACCACCAGTTTTTTAGGAATTATTTTTTTTGTCAATGCTTTGATATTAGCTAATTTAGCAATTAATAAGGAGCAAAATGATCCTTTAACAAAAAAATTAGAACAAAAAAATGATGCCATAGAGAATAAGCTACAGGATAATGTTCCTATTGCTAAATAACAATTATTTATTTTTTATCAAAAGATTACTAGAATATACAATATCATGGACATGCAAGGCAAAATCACACTTAAAGATGGTTTTAATATATCCAATAAATTACCCTTTACTTTAATAGCTGGTCCGTGTCAAATTGAAAATTTAAATCATGCCTTGTTTATGGCTGATCAAATAAAGGCTATCACCGATAGATTGGGTATTGCCTTTATATATAAATCTTCCTTCGATAAAGCAAATCGTACTTCTTTTAAAACTAGTAGAGGGGTGGGTTTAGATGCAGGATTAGAGATATTGTCTAAGGTAAAATCTCAAATTCAATGCTCTATTACTACCGATGTACATAATGAATATCAATGCAAAGCAGTGGGGGATGTAGTAGATATATTACAGATACCTGCATTTTTGTCACGTCAGACAGATTTACTTCATGCTGCTGCAGTTACACAAAAAATTGTAAATGTTAAAAAAGGCCAATTTTTGTCTGCTTGGGAAATGAGGAATGTTTATGATAAGTTAGTGCATTTTGGAACAAATAATATCATTTTTACTGAGAGAGGTACTTCTTTTGGTTACCATAATCTGGTCTCTGATATGAGAGGATTGCATATTATGAAAAAAATTGATAACGTTCCTGTATTTTTTGATGCCACCCATTCTATACAATTACCTGGTATTGGTTCCCAGAGCGGTGGAGAAAGAGAGTTCATAGAAGTTTTAGCTAGATGTGCTATATCAGTGGGCATTGCGGGGATTTTTATGGAGGTACACCAAGATCCAGATACAGCACCTAGTGATGCTGCATGTATGTTGAAGTTGGATATGCTAGAGAAATTACTTATCAATTTACAGAAATATGATCGATTATCTAAGGAATAAAATTTATGAGAATAAGAATATTTATTCTCATAAACAGAACAACCTCCCTATATACAATTCAACCAATTAGCAATTTAATCTTACAATTCTTGTAGTCTTTCTTATAGGTAAGTACACCTCTCCTGCCCAGTGGTATGTATGGGGCTGGGGGGCTGTTCTCAAAACAAAGAGTAGAGTGCTGACAATTTTACTATCGTAGTTAGATATATTAGCATTATTAACATTATTAACAGCACTAATATTAGTATATTTTTTTTATTGCGCATTCGCTATACAATCGATCAATTAATGTTTTTGATTCAACATGTTAGTGTGGAGGGATTTATAAATCAACTAAAATCTTTATATAAGTACTATCACGTAGCCTTGTTAAAAAATTTTGAAACTGTGATGAACGTTGTCTTTCTAACATGTTTGACAATATAACTTGAGAATCAGATGACTGATCAGGAAAAAATTTTTTATCACATAAAAATATCAGCTGAAAATTTCCATGTTGATTTTTGAATATACTACTTGCTGTACCAATTTCAATATCTTTTATTATCACTTTAGTAATTTTATCTAGGACATCGGAATTACAGTTATGATAATTTGTATCAATTATTTGTTTATATAAATTTTCATTTATTTTATCACATGATTGTATAGTCTTTTGTAGTGAGGTTAATTTTTTTATAGAATCTTTGCTATTATCTTTTGATATAAAACTCCAAAATTTCACATCAAAATTTGAGCTATCAGACTGAATCTTGTGTATATCTTTTTGTGAAAAATTTATAGAGCTACTGGTACTAAAAAGGTTAGGACTAGAAATAATTTTACTTAATATCAAATCTGCCTTAATTATTTTATGGAATAACTTTTCTTCGATATTTCTGTCTTTCATAATATTTTGTATCGTACCAGGTTTTAGTTTATTCTGTTGCTCCATTATACTAATTGCGTGTTCAATATCTGCATTATTTATTGTGATACCTGCTTGTTGTTCTGCATATTTTATAATAATCAAATTATCTATAATACTTTCTAATACATCTTTTTTGCTTAGAGTATCTATACCACTGATAACCAAAAAGAAGTTTTGTGTCGTATTAATTTCATGCATAGTGACTGGATACTCATCTACTACAGCGACTATTTCAGAATCTTCTGGCTTTGCGTATGTAGTAATGCCAAACATCATCAAGGAAAGTAATAATTCAACAACGAGGTAGAAAAACGCAATTCTCATTTATTTGTATATTAATTTAATTAAACTACTAAGTGATCTTACATATTAATTGCCTTGAGTCCAAGAGAAATAGAGAAGCCTCTAATTTTTTTTATATTATCTCTAAATATTCTGGTTGAATTCCTAGAAAACTCAACATCCATGGTAACACAATCGTTTAGATATGTCACTAATATAGTGTTTTGAAAAATATTAAACTTTAAATTATTAATCTCTGCTCTTGCTCTAAACCCTATTTTTAAATTCTTGAATAATTGATATTTGATATTACACGATGCTTGTTTCAATGTTTTGTTATGATTTTTACTAATATCATGATGTAGGATAGAGTATTTTTCTAAGTTAATTTTACTTAAAATACTAGATAATGATATCCTATTATTAGTTATAATGAGTCCTATTTCATTATTAATTGGTATGAATTTTTTATCCATTAATGCATTATAGTATAATTGAATATTATCTAATAATTTAATATTATTAATAACAATATTAAAATTTGTGATGTATCTGTTATTTTTATAACTTGACCCTCCTAGAAACACTGAAGTGAGGATGTTATTATATTTTGTATCAAAATTTATTCCAAAATTGCAATGGGTATCATATTTTAATTGATTTAACATGCTACAATTGCTGTATCTTTTAAAGATGTTGTTTATATTTAGTTCATAAATCTGTTCATTTATAGCAGATAAATTATCAAGATTTTTAGACAGTTTATTACTAATAATTAAAGATATCATGGGTTCAATTTTAACATGAGAATCTTTTTTATTACATGAATTCATCATTTTTATCAGTGGTAATTTCCATGATAAGTTTGCTTCAGGTATATTACTAAAATTAGTTTTATTGTTGTGGGTGTTTTGTTGTTTATTATGAATATATTGCATTATATTTTTATATTTCAGGGATAAGTCAATTATGCTACCATGCTGTGCTATGAATTGCTTATTTAGTGTTAATTCAGCGTTGGATTGGAATAAATTTTTTATTTTATCTATGTTAAACCTACTAGCGTAATTTAATTTTAAATATAGATCATGTTCTTTATTTAGATATATTATCTTTGATAACATTAACTCTGGTAGAATTTGAGATTTTTTTTGTTCCATATAATCTATTCTTAAGTTATCAAATATATAACAATTTAAACTGTAGAAATCATTTAGATTATAAATTCTTTCACTATATATTTTGGATGCTAGGTATTTATCTTTAATGTTATGATATTTTTCAAGGTAATGTCTACTTGAGGTTGCATTAATATCTAACCCGAATATATGATTCTGATTATGAAAAATTCCTGATAACTTAAAATAATAGTTATCTTTTTTGTACCCAAAAGCCTTATAATATTGAATATCTTGATAAGATTCTGATTTTTTATGCTTAATGTGGCTGTAATCTAATAATATTGTGTAGATTCCTAATTTTAATTGATTTCTAGTCTCAAGTGATATTGAACGAGATTTTCTTGCTATACCTAAGTTTAGAGTAAAGTCTAAATTATTCTTTGCTCTCCAATATATAGGTAATATAAATGATCCATTTTTAATATAAGGTATTAACAATCCGGATTTAGCAGGAGAATTAGGTGTATAATGTACTAGGTACGGTATATATAAAATAGGTATATTATATAATTTAAAAAACATATTTTTATGTGTTATTTGATGAGTTAGAAGATCTATATTGGTTTTTGATGCTTCTATTGACCATATGGGGGAGCATTTGCCATCAGTATGACATGCAGTAAATACACTATCAGTTAACTGTATTTTATCAGTATCTGATATGACAGCTGTATTGGAATCCAATGATATGTTGTTTCCAAAATATAATTGAAATTCTTTGATTATTACATTCTTTAGTTTATTTTTAAATATTGCATGTGAACCGAGAATTTTTTTCTCTGAAGCGTCGCTTATTGATATATTGCCTTTAGCAGTTAAGATATCATTGGTAATATCATAAGAAATTTTATCACAATGGATATTGAATCCATTATATCTAATAGTAACATTACCTGATGCCTCTATTGAGTTGAGTTTATTATTCATTTCAATAACATCGGCTTTTAGAGATGATTTCTTATCTTGCAATTTTATTATATTATTATCAGACGTTGCTACAGCAGTTATTTCAAAATTTATTACCGTAAATAGTAGATACAAATATATTGTAATCTTTAGTGTATAGTATAAAATATCCGTGTTATGGCGATAGCATTGAACAAAAAAATTCATGTCTACATGGGTTATTATACATATTAGGTAGAATATTCTATAACTATTGTATTATTCCTACAAACAATCAATAAAAAAATAATGTTAAATATACCAGAAGATAATGCTGTTAAGACTTTGTCTGTAACAGAAGTTTCCAATCAAATCAAGTGGCTTTTGGAGAATAATTTTTCTGAAGTGCAAGTGAAAGGAGAAATTTCTGGAATACATTTTGCTTCATCTGGGCATTGTTATTTTCATCTTAAAGACAATCTTTCTATATTGTCAGTTATTTTTTGGAAAAGTCATTTGCTTCAAACACGTTTTGAGCTCAGTGATGGCCTAGAAGTAATAGTATACGGTAAGATCTCATCTTACTCGGGTCAATCCAAATATCAGTTATATGCAAAATCAGTACAACTAGCAGGGATAGGAGATTTTATAAAGCTGATTGCAGAACGAAAAAAAAGGCTAGAAAAAGAAGGATTGTTCGATAAGATACATAAAAAGAAAATACCATTTTTACCAAAGAAAATCGGTATTATTACTTCAATTAAAGGATCTGTGATTAAGGATATAGTACATAGGATCAATGCAAGATGTCCTCTATGTTTATTAGTGTGGCACATTGCAGTTCAAGGGGATACATCAGAATCAGATATCACAAATGCTATTAATGGCTTTAATAAAATTCAAGATAGGCCAGATCTGATTATTATAGCAAGGGGAGGAGGTACAATAGAGGATTTGATATCTTTTAGTAGTGAATCAGTAGTTAGAGCTGCGTTTCATTCTGAAATACCTATTATATCAGCTATAGGTCATGAAACTGATCATAGTTTATTAGATTTAGTGGCAGATCTTAGAGCCCCTACCCCTACAGCAGCTGCAGAGTTAGCTGTACCCTTAATTCAAAATTTAAAAGATAATATACGTGAATTATATGGTTCTATCAATAGTGCTGTAAAACTTAACATGAATTATAAACAACAAATCATTGATTCATATATCGTATTATCAAAATATCCAGTTTCTATTATAGAGAATCATATACAGATGATAGATCATATTAATGATATTGTTTACACTTATGTTAGAAATATTATTCAAAATCAATCTTTTGTATTAAAAAATATTAATCTTTTAGCATCTATACCATTAAATATAATCAATAATAAAGTTGCTGTATTTAACCAAAATATAAAATTTATACTACATTCTGTAGATAAGGTAGTAAATGATTCACTAAATGAAATTAAATTAACCGAAGTGTTATTAGAAAATTTTGATATACGAAAGCTACTAAGTAGAGGATTTACATTATTAAAGACCCCTGAAGGAACCCGTATCTTTTCAGCCTTAGAGGCAATAAAATATGATATCTTACATCTAGAATTCTTTGATGGAGAAATAATAGTAATACCTCAAAGCAAAAAATAGTACCACCACTACCTATCTACACGTGTATGTATAATACAACATTTATCATACCCTACTACTACGCAGTTATGCACTAATATAAAATTGATTTTTATACCTAAATTGATTATTATTTAGTTTTACCTACGCTAGCTTGATTAATAATAAATTCATACAGTAAATTGAATGATTTAAGTATTTTTGACAGTAAATGTGAATTCTTTTATTATGAAGGGCATTAATTATATGGACAAAATATTTTGTTTAAAATATAATTGCTCTTGCCTAAGCGGATGTGATGAAACTGGTATACATGCTAGATTTAGGTTCTAGTGTCGTGAGACGTGAGGGTTCGAATCCCTCTATCCGCACGTTCGTAATTGTACAATTGATTTCTCCTCATTTTATTCCTTGAGTGGTAACTTAAATATGAATGTCTTAGAATTAAAGAATCATGAATTAGAGCTAGACTTAAAAGTTGTAATACCCAGTTCAGAAATACAGAAAAAATTGGATATCGAATTGAGTAAATTAGCAAAAAAATCTAAAATAGATGGCTTTAGAGCTGGTAAAGTGCCCATTGAAATATTAAAAAGGAGATACCTTACATCTCTAAGGGCAGATGTGATTAATAATACCGTGCAGCAAGCCGTTAAAGATATTGTTGATGCAAGAAATATTCAAATTACTAAATCTCCTGAGATTTTGGATTTAGTTAATAATGAAGGCCAAGATCTGGAATTTAGAATTCAGTTTGAATTATTACCAGAGGTTTTGATGCCTGATTTTAAGCAAATTACATTAAAAAAACATCTAGTAAAATTCAATGATGAGGATATTCAGGAGCAGATGAATTTAATCAGTCGTTACTATGCTACATATACACTGTCAGAAGATACTTCAAGCAAATTTGATAAAATTATCGTCAATGATTTTCCTTATTTGTCTGATAATGGTGTTTTAATTGAATCTGCCGTATTAAAAGAACAAGAGATTGTTATTGGAGATAACAGTTTTCCTGAAGAGTTTGACAATGCTTTATTGAATCTTAAGGCAGGTAATAAAATTGATCTAAAACTACAAATTGCTGAGGACCATCCCGTAGCAGAATTAGCTGGGAAATTTGTACGTCATGAAGTTGAAGTATTAAAATTATATAAAGCTAATATACCTAATCTAGATAATGAGTTTGTACAAAAATTGGGATATGATAATTTAGAAAATTTTAGAAAATTACTTGTGAAAAATATGGAGACAGTAGCTCAAGATGTATCCTATTTAGTAATGAAAGTCGATCTTTTTAATAAGTTAGATGAAGAATTAAAGTTTTTAGTTCCAAACTCAATTTTACAGAATGAGTTACTAAAAATTACCAAACAAAGACAAACTGATATAGAAAATAATAAGAAAAGATTGGAATCAATATTTTATACTACCAAGCAAGCTAAAGATGTTAATAGTATATTTGTTGCACAAAACATTGCTCAAAATTCAATTGAAAAATTAGAAAATCTGTCTGAAGAAGAACCAAATAAAGAGTATATGAAATTAGCTTATCGTAGGGTCAGAATAGCTTTAATGCTTTCAGAATATCTGAAAGTGAACAATATGTTGTTAGAAAAATCTGATATTTCTAATGCTTTACTAGAAGAGGTCAAGAAATTCCCTGGAATGGAAAAGCAGGTATTAGAGCATTATAAACATAATGGAGCTGCTATGCAGTCTTTAAAACATAATCTTGTAGAAGACAAGGCAGTGAGGTCAATCATTAATAATGCAATAGTTGTTGTAGAAGTAGAATCTACCGTATCTGATCTCACTGAAATACTAAGTAATTTTAATATCTTATAACATTCCAGATTAGTTGTTGGATTAGCCTTTGGTTATTGGTATTGAAACTTCTTAAATAAATCTCATTTTTGTGATCGTACCTCAACCAATCTGCTTACAGTGCAGTTTAAAATATATTTCTATTTATTGAGTTGAACATTATATTGAATATTTATAATATATTGGTTAATTAATTAATTGTTTAATTATTAAATTGTGTCTTTAAAGTAACGCATGAAAAATTAATTAGTATTAAATTAAGATTTTTGTTATAATTAAATTAGTACTTAATTGTTAACTATATTAGTTAAGTAATATTAGTACATCAAAAAGGTGTTTATTATTAATATCTTTTTATTTAAGAATTAATTTATTATGAGGTATATTATGGAATCTGTAGTAAGTACTCCTATGAAGGATCAAGTGATTAACAATATAGATGTAGTACTAAAGCAAAATAAAATATCTACATCCAATATAGTTAGTGGAGTGAAAACAGATGCTACTCCTACCAACCAATTTACAGGAAAAGCTTTATCTATTAATGCTGGAACATTACGAGAGCAGAGTAATCAACTGATACTACCGCAAAATTTGATAGATAAAGCTACTTCTTCTATTGGACAAATACTTTCTATATTACAGGAGTCAAAGAATATAGTAACAGCAGCAGAAAATTCAACTGACGTTACAGATAGAGCAATTTTTAAAAAAGCTGTTGATAATTCGATATCAACTATTAATGATCTTATTGATAATACTAAATTCAAGGATACAGTAATTTTTGGTAGCACTATTAATTACTCTACAGGGCTAAGTAGTAAGCATACATTTACACTTTTAAATATTAAGAATTCAATATTCTTACCAACAAGCGGTAGAACTCCTCGTCCTTTAACAGCAATTGATTTTTCAACTGATGCCAAAATTCAAGATGCAAAAGAAATATTAAAGAATACTATAAACACTGTACTTGGGTTTCAGGCAGATATAGGTAATGAAAATAACAACCTAGCTGCTAATAGAAATATTTTATCTGAAAATGTTCATATAACAAATGATACTGCAAATGGATATTTAAAATCGAATCCAGTACAAGAAATGGAAAATATACGTGATAATCGAGCAGCAATTGATGTTATGTTTGCTACTATGCTAGCCAATCATGGTATATCAGATGCCCAAGTTAGGTATATTTCTGCTAGTGCAGTTTATTAGGAATTTTTAGTTTAGGATTACATCATATACTAGGTATAGATATTAGAGCATTATAAACATAATCTTGTAGAAGACAAAGCAGTAAGGTCAATCATTAATAATGCAGTGGTTGTTGTAGAAGTAGAATCTACCGTATCTGATTTCACTGAAATATTAAGTAATTTTATATCTTATAATATTCCAGATTGGTTGTGGAACTAGCCTTTGGTTATTGGCATTGAGATTTCTTTAATAGATCTAATTTTTGTGATCGTATCTCAACCAATCTGTTTACAGTACAGTTTAAAATATATTTCTATTTATTTACTTGAGAAGTATATTGTTTAATTGTTTCTTTAAAACAATATATAATAATTAATAAGCTACTAATTAATTAATTAATTAGTGTTAAATTAAGATTCTTGCTATCATTAAATTAGCATTAATTGTTAACTAATATTCAATTAGCTAACATTAGTACAATAGAAAGATATTTATTATAAATATCTTTCTATTTAAGAATTAATTTATTATGAGGTATATTATGGAATCTGTAGTAAGTACTCCTATGAAGAATCAATTGATTAACAGTATAGATGTGGTACTAAAACGAAATAAAACATCTACAACCAATGCGACTGGTGGAATGAAGACAGATGCTACCCCTAGTAACCAGTTTACAGGAAAAGCTTTGGCTATTAATGCTGGAACATTACAAGAGCAGAGTAATCAACTGATATTACCACAAAATCTGCTAGATCAAGCTGATTCTTCTGTTAAACAAATACTTATTCTATTACAGGAGTCAAAGAATATATTAACAGCAGCAGAAAATACAACTGATAATGTAAGTAAAGAAATTTTTGAAAAAGCTGCTAATAATTCGATATCAACTATTAATGCTCTTATTGATAATACCAAATTCAAGGATACAGTAATTTTTGGTAGTACTATTAATTACTCTACAGGGCTCAGTAGTAAGCATACATTTACACTTTTAGATGTTAAGAATTCAATATTTTTACCACCTACTGCTCCTGCTGCTCCTGGGACTACTCCTCCTGCTCCTACACCTGCTCCTACACCTGTAACAGCATTTGATTTTTCAACTGATGTAAAGATGCAAGAGGCAAAAGAAATATTAACGAATACTATAAACACTGTACTTGAGTTTCAGGCAGATGTAGGTAATGAAAATGCCAACCTGGCTGCTAATAGAAATATTTTATCTGAAAATGTTCATATAACAAATGATACTGCAAATGGATATTTAAAATCGAATCCAGTACAAGAAATGGAAAATATACGTGATAATCGAGCAGCAATTGATGTTATGTTTGCTACTATGCTAGCCAATCATAGTATATCAGATGCCCAAGTTAGATATGTTTCTGCTAGCGCAAATTAGGAATTTTTAGTTTAAGGTAACATCATATACTAGATATATTTTAGATATGATGTTATCTTCTATATAGATTAATATAATAAACAGAAAATAATCATGTGTTATGAAAAAGGATTTTGAGATATTAAAAAATAAAATTGAAGCTTCTTTGAATATTATCAAGAGGTCTCTTTGAGATAGAGAGATCTTACAATAGATTATCAGAAATTAACTCTAAATTAAACGATGAAGATTTATGGCTAGACCGTAAATCTTCTAGTAATTTGCTGAAAGAAAAAATATTTATAGAAAAAAATATTGGTTCATTTAAAAAAATTGATAACCAGTTAAAAGATAATGTTGAGTTATATCAGATTATTGAAGATGATTATGGGATTGATGATGCAGAAATGGATAATTTAGTATCTGATATGAGCAAGCTTGATTCGGTAGCAGAAATGCTTAAAATGAATTCTCTGTTTTATGATATAAATGATCATAATAATTGTTTTATAGAGATTAATGCCGGCGCTGGTGGAACAGAAAGCCACGACTGGGCTATGATGATGATGAGAATGTATTTAAGATTCGCTGAGAAAAAAGGATTCAAATCTGAAATACTTAATATAGTAAAAGGTGAAGATGCTGGCATTAAGTCTTGTTGTATAAAGATTGTAGGTGATATGTCATATGGATGGTTTAAAACAGAAACAGGGGTACATAGATTGGTACGTATTTCTCCGTTTAATGCTGTTGGTAAACGCATGACGAGCTTTGCAAGTTTTTGGGCATATCCGGAGATTGATCAAGATATTAAGATTAATATAGATGAGAAAGATTTACGGATAGATACCTATCGTTCTTCAGGTGCAGGTGGCCAACATGTAAACACTACTGATTCAGCAGTGCGTATTACTTACCTTCCGTCTAATATAGTTGTACAGTGTCAAAATCAAAGGTCTCAGCACAGAAATAAACTTGAAGCTATGAAAATTTTGAGATCTAGATTATTTGATATAGAACAAAAAAAGATGAATGAAGATTCTATCAAAAAACATAAAGAAAAAGGTGAAATATCTTGGGGAAACCAAATTAGGTCATATATACTGCAGCCATATCAAATGGTAAAGGATTTAAGAACTAATTATGAAACATCAAACGCTAATTCAGTTTTAGATGGCAATTTAGAAATATTTATTACAAAGTCACTTGCTTTAGTAAAAAAAACTGACATATAATAAAAATTATTTACCTTTATTTATTATCAGTAAATTTTTTGAATTATATATTTTCTTTTATTTAATCCAAGTATTTGAATTTTTATCTCAATTCTATTAGTTTCTGGAAGAAAATTTCTGATTATCTGTGGCCATTCTATAAATAGGACATTATTGGTATAGATCATATTTTCTATACCAATCTCATATAATTCATTAATGGAATTTAACCTATATAAGTCTAAGTGATAAATATCAAATTGTTGCAGTTTGTATATTTGAATGATATTAAAACTGGGGCTGGTAACATGTACTGGATCTTTACTCAGATGGTTTATGATTTCACGACAAAAAGATGTTTTGCCAGAGCCTAATTCTCCATCAAACGTGATAACGGTATTATTAGTAATAGAGATAGCAATATTTTTTGTTATTTCTAGAAAATTTTTATAATTATCTATTATAAATTCTTGTAACATTTTTTTTAGGAATGCAGTCCTAATTTTGTAATAAAGTTCGGGTAGATACCAATTTTATCTATATGAGAGTTTATTGCCTGCAATTTTTCTTCAAAAGATTTATATGACTTATGTATTTTTTCTATATTTCCAGTCATCACAATTGCAGAATCTATTTTGGATCCCATCGCTCCTAATATGTCTGTTTCTAACGTATCACCTATCATTAAAATTTTCTGTGGTTCTATGTTTTGAATATTATTTAGTATTTCAAGATATATATCTTGTTTAGGTTTACCCGTATAAATTACTTTTCCTCCGTGCTGTTCTAATATATTTGCAAAATACCCAGAGCAGTAATTTATTCTATCAGGATGAGGTGATACAATATCTGGATTAGCACAAATATTAACTATATTAGGCATCAAGGCTGCCTCTTTTAGTAAATTATCAAATTCTGTAAGATTGTCATTGCTGTTTTTTGATAATGTAAGTAATAAAATATCTGTATCGCTCAATTTGTTAGATGCTGTATAATCAATATTATTTAATAAATCTGTATGTAAATTATTGCCTAAATGATAAATTCTAATGTTTTTAATATTTTTGGATTGCTTAATATCCAATATTTTTTTTCGTGCTATCTCACCAGAAGTAATTACCATGCTATCTCTTATTCCTGTTAAACCTACATTATGTAGTACCGAGATTATTGCAGACTTTATTCTAGGAGCATTAGATATAAAAAATACTTGTTTTTGTTTTATTATATGGTTTACAAATTCAATTACTTCATGATATACGCTGCTATCTTCAAATATTACTCCCCAGATATCTAGTAATAAAATATCATATCTTTCAATGACAGATAATATATGGTGAAACTTTATTTTATACATCTTTTATAAATAATATCTGAAACATAAATTAGAAAATACAAACATCAGATAAAACTATTGCAATTTTTTATTAAGTCACAATAAACTCAGTAATACTAAACAATAGTAATTCTTCAGTGTTAGACACAAAACAAAATAAGGTTCAGTTACAACAAGTATTAATATTAAATATAAATGTTAAACACTCTTTATCCTAGATTCAGTTTTTTTAGGAATTGAATTTATAGCCGGTTGTGCATTATTTTCGATTACATCTTTTCCGATTACTACTTGTTTACCTTCAATATCTGAAATATTATACATAGTATCAAGCAATAAAGATTCAATAATTGCTCTCAAACCTCTAGCACCGGTTTTTCTTAGTAATGCCTTGTTAGCTACGGACTCAATAGCTTCATGGGTAAATACTAATTTAACATTATTCAATTCAAATAATTTCTGATATTGTTTTACTATAGCATTTTTAGGCTTAGTTAAGATATCCACCAAAGCATTTTTATCGAGTTCCATTAACCTTGAAATCACTGGTAAACGTCCTATAAACTCAGGGATCATACCAAATTTTATTAGATCTTCAACTGATAAATCTTCTAATAGAGCATTATAATGAGGGTCAGTATTGGATACAAGATTTGCTGAAAACCCTATAGACGAGTTGCTTTTACGTTTAGCTATAATTTCTTCAATCCCTAAGAATGCCCCTCCACATATAAATAATATATTAGAAGTATCAACAGGAATACATTCTTGTTGTGGGTGTTTTCTTCCTCCTTGAGGAGGCACGTACGCTACAGTTCCTTCAATAATTTTTAGTAATGCTTGTTGTACACCTTCTCCAGAAACATCCCTTGTAATTGACATATTCTCTGATTTTCTAGCAATTTTATCTATTTCATCTATATATATTATGCCTTGTTGGGCTAGTTCAAGATTAAAATTAGCTGACTGCAATAATCTTAATAATATGTTTTCAACATCTTCACCAACATATCCTGCCTCAGTTAAAGAAGTAGCATCTGCTATAGTAAAAGGTACTCTAAGTATTTTAGCTAATGTTTGAGCAAAGAATGTTTTACCTGAACCAGTTGAACCTATTAGTAAGATATTAGATTTATTTAACTCAACATCACTATTAGGATTATTACTGATATAGTCTAAACGTTTATAGTGGTTGTACACTGCAACTGACAAAGTTTTTTTTGTAGCTTCTTGTTCTACTATATATTTATCTAGTAAATTAGACAGTTCAATGGGAGATAGTGTATTAATTAATTCTTGCCTTGGAGCATCTGAATTTTCATCCATGATATCGAGGCACACCTCAATGCACTCATTGCAGATGAAAACCCCAGGGCCTGCTATTAATTTTTTTACTTCATACTGATTTTTTTCACAAAAAGAACAGCTCAAAGTAGTTTGTGAAGGTTTTCTATTCATATCCTATTTACTAATATGTTTGGATTATTCATTACTAAATAATAACCCACTAAGTTTAATAGTAATTGCATTACATAGTGATTGCAAGCTAAATATAAATGCCTAATAGTGCAAATAAAATTAATAAAAAACACAAACTTTTAACTTTTAAATGAATCAAATTAATCTATACTCAACAAAAAAAATCTTTAATATTTAACTTGATACTACAAATAAATCTCTACTTGACATTATCTGATCTATAATTCCGAATTCTTTAGCTTGCTCTGGAGACATAAAACAATCTCTTTCAATACGCATCTTTATTTCGGAGGTATCTTTCCCGGTATGTTTTGAGTAGATTTGAGTAATCAGATCTTTTATCTTTAAAGTTTCTTCAGCATGTATTGCTATGTCAGTTGCTTGCCCTTGATAACCTCCTAACGGCTGATGTATCATGACTCTACTGTTTGGGAGTGCAAATCTCATATTTTGATCCCCTGCAAGTAATAACGTAGCACCCATAGAACATGCTTGCCCTATGCATAAAGTAGCAATTTTAGGTTTAACATATTGCATCGTATCATATATAGCGAGACCTGAAGTTACTACACCTCCAGGGGAATTAATGTACATATATATTTCCTTATTTGGGTCTTCTGCTTCTAAAAACAGAAGCTGTGCTACTACTGAGTTAGCCATATGGTCTTCAATTGAACCGCATACAAAAACTATTCTTTCCTTTAATAGCCTAGAATAAATATCGTATGATCTATCACCTTTAGATGTTTGTTCTACTACAATAGGTACATATCCTGTCATAAATTTTATCGGTAATATGTGGTTAAGTTTACAATTTATTATATATACAATACAATCTATATCATAAATATTACAGTTCTATTTTGAATAAATCAAAATATTGAATATTTAATAAAACCTGTATGAATTTACTGATAAGCCCCAATAACATTCATACATACTAATACAAGTAAGTACTTCATAACATTGGTAAAAGTCAAGTCAAATATATAATTTTGGTCTATTATTAATTTTTACTTATATCATATTGATCTGTATCAGAATATATTTTTTTTGATTTGAACCTAGAAATTGATCTTGAGTAATATCAGATTTTAAACTATTAAGAATTAGTTGATTAAGTGTTTTAATAATTTGATGTGTAACTTATTTAAATTTTCTGCTTTCAAGTCTATTATTAAATTTAGGTGTATCCTAATTTTATTTCAGTACTTCATATTACTGCTTATTTGCTTAGTGTTATGAGGTTCTACACTTATTAATTTTTTATTGTTACTTTTTTACAATTAATTTGAAACAAATATTTTGTAGTAATTAAAACTATTGTTGTAATGGATATTAAAACGATAGATAATTTACTGGGTGAAGTTACTAATAAAAGGGAAATAATATAGTGGAATCGGTTAAAATCTCATTAGAGTTTGCAGATAAATTAATAATAATAGCATTTATCGGTATAATCTGCTGGACAGGACTAAAGAATATCTTCACAGTGAAGACATTTAAATTCTTTGCTCTTGGTAATAGAAATTTCTCTACAGGAGCGCTAGTTGCTACTATTGTCGCTACCTATATGAGTGGAAGTGGTTTTTTTATAGGATTATCAAATAAATATACTAGTGGTTTATACGATATAGTTAGAACTTCTAGTATTTATCTAGCATTAATAATATTAGCATTTTTCATAGTGCCAAGGATGCAAGATTTTCTAGGCAACATATCAATAGCTGAGGCTATGAGTAGAATATATGGTGTTGGCATTAGATACACTATCTCGCTTGCTATTATTATTAATGCAGTTGGGATGATAGCCGTACAATTTAAAGCGTTTGGTAAGATATTTGAGTATTTTACTACTATCAGCCCGGATATGTCTATAGTATTTTCAGCATTATTGGTTACAATATATTCTACTATAGGAGGAATAAAAGCTGTCGTATATACAGATATTATACAATTTCTTACATTTAGTATTGCTATTATTATTATAGGTCTGATTATTTTGTACGCTGCTGATGTTTCTGAAGCTAAAATACTAAAATTAACTAAACACAAACAGTTTAATTTTAAAGAAATGTTTGATACACAAGATGTTTCATTTTGGCAAACAGTAAATTTATCATGTTTTTTTCTAGTTGCAAACCTTATAAACCCACCTACAGCCCATAGGATACTCATGGCAAGCGATTTAACCAAAATTAGGCAAGCAGTGATACTTTCAGTGATAGTATTACTGGTAGCCCTGGCATTAACATCTATTATTCCTATTGCACTTTTTATGATTGATACTAATTTAGATGCCAATAATTTGGTAACTGTTATAGTGAAGAAGTATTCAATTTTCTCCGGAATAGCAGGAATATTAATAGTAGGAGTGATAGCAATGTCAATGTCTACAGCTGACTCTTGGATTAATACAGCAGCAGTAACTTTTGCTAATGATTTATGGCCTAGTAAAAATCCTAAATACCAATTGTTTGTTGCAAAATCCTTTTCATTTTTAATTGGATTAATAGCATTAAGGATTGCTTTAATCGAAACTAGTTTATTAGATATTGTTAAAAAATTTGCAAGTTTTTATACAGGTATAGTAGTCCCAGTATTATTACTAACAATATTCGGATTCAGGACAGATAAGTCAGTTATATTAACATCGATGGGAGTAGGATTTGCTTTTATAATGTTGTTTAGAGTATATTTACCTGAAACTGAACCATCAGTTATAGTAGCTATAATTACCACATCGTTAATTTTAGGATTTCACTATCTGATATTTAAAGAAGGGGGCTTC
>NZ_JADAQY010000011.1 GCF_015476335.1 Rickettsia endosymbiont of Cardiosporidium cionae | reverse complement strand
ATAGATTGACAAAAACTACAAATAAAAATAATATATAGCCCACTGCTATTAAGTGCGCGCTACGTTGTTGCTTGCAACAACTAAAACACTTTAGAAATTAAAGAAAAAGAATATTTTTAGATAACTATTTATAAAAATCTAATTTACTACTTATAGTATTGTTAATTAATAAGAATTAATAAAGTAAAGATGAATTATACAAAATTAAAAGATCAATTAGGATGTTTTATTATATTTGGTATAAAACTTTTATATTTAGTAAATACTCATTTTAATAATATAGTTATTAATTTATATAGCATTAAAAATTCGATATTTTACTACTGTTTGGATCTAACTGAATTTAATAAATTATTAATTTTAAAATTATATTAGCAAGATATAAAGGTTGTGTAATATGGCGATATGTCACTTTAGTTATCAAATGATTACGAGAAGTAAGGGACATAGTGCAGTAGGGAAAGCTGCATATAGATCAGCAGAGAAATTACACGATCAAAGAATAGATAAAACTTTTGATTATAGAAACAAAAGCGATTTACTATATAAGGAGGTTTTACTCTGTAAAAACGTACATATTAGATTATCAGATAGAGAAGTTCTATGGAACAAAGTAGAGGCTGTTGAGAAAAGGAAAGACTCTCAACTTGCAAGAGAGATAGAGGTCTCCTTACCAAGAGAACTTAGCGATGAACAAAACATCAAATTGGTAAAAGACTATGTTAGGAATCAATTTGTATCTCTGGGGATGATTGCAGATATATGTATTCACAAAGGACATGGTAAGGATCAGCCGCATGCACATATTATGCTTACAACTAGAGAGGTATCAGAGGAAGGGTTTGGTAAAAAAGTAGTAGAATGGGACAAGCAGCCTGTTTTGTATAAATGGAGAGAAGAATGGGCTAATTATACAAATAAACATCTGGCAAAAGCAGGATTAGATATAAGGATAGATCATAGAAGCAATAAAGAGCGTGGAATAGACTTAGAGCCGCAAAATAAGATAGGGCCAAATGGCGGAAGAGAACGTTATAGTGAGAAAGTAAAAGAGCATGAAGATATAGCAAGGCGCAATGGAGAAAAGATACATAATGATCCTGGAATTGCTATAGATGCACTGACTAAATATAAATCAACATTTGATTATCATGAGCTAGCTAAATTTATTCATCGTCATACAGTGGATTATGATCAATTTGCCAGAGTGTGTTATAGGGTTTTGTCTTCGCCGGAGCTTAAATATCTCGGGGAAGATGACAAAGGGCTTGGCAGATATAGCTCAAAATCAATGGTAGAGCTCGAATATAGAATGGTGAGGCAGGCACAAGAGCTTGATAATAGTGCTGGTCATCAGGTGGATTTAGAAAGAAGAGAGAATATAGCAGGAAAATATGGCTTAGATAAAAGCCAAAGAGAGTCATTTAGACATATTACAGGAGATAGGGATATAGCTTGCGTTGTAGGTATTGCAGGAAGTGGTAAAAGTTATACACTTGGAGCTGCAAGAGAGGCTTGGGAAGCATCAGGATACAAGGTGGTTGGTATGACATTATCTGGGATTGCAGCAGAAAATCTAGAAGGTGGTAGTGGTATAAAAAGTTATACAGTGGCAAATAGGATAATTAATTGGGAAAATGATAGAGAGAAGCTTAGCAAGAATAATATAGTAGTGGTAGATGAGGCAGGAATGCTTGGAAGCCGTGATATAGCAAGAATAATGGATGAGGCAACTGCAGCTCAAGCTAAGGTAGTCATGGTAGGAGATCCTGAGCAGTTGCAATCAATAGAAGCAGGAGCGGCATTTAGAGGGGTAATAGAGAGAGTAGGCTTTAGTGAGATGAATGAAACCAGGAGGCAGCGTGAGGGCTGGCAACAAGAGGCTACAAAATCACTTGCACTTGGAGAGATAGGAGATGTAATAAGAGCTTATAGTCGCAAGGGGATGGTTCATGCATTTGATAGCTCAGATGCTCTTAAAGAAAAAATGGTGCATGACTGGCACGAATGTATGCAGGAGGAGAAATCCTCGATAATGCTAGCTTATACTAGAAAAGAAGTTAGGGATTTGAATGAGAGAGCAAGGGAAGTAAGGAAATCTTATGGAGAGATAGGAGCTGGTGCAAGTTATGATACAGAAAGAGGTAAAAGAGATTTTGCAATTGGTGATAGAATATATTTCTTGAAGAATGATAAAGAGCTGGGAGTAAAGAACGGAACACTTGCTACAATATTGAGGATATCTCAAAATAGATTCACGGTTAATCTTGATAAGGGCGGAGCGGTAAAATTTGATATATGGGATTATAAAGATATAGATCATGGATATGCAGCTACAATACATAAGTCACAGGGAATGACTGTTGATAAGAGCTTTTTACTGGCATCTAAGTATTTAGATAAGCATGCTGCATATGTAGGGATGAGCAGGCATAGAGAATCAGTTGCAGTCTACTGGTCGAGAGATAGGTTTGACGGAATTAGGGAGTTAGTGAATAGCTTAAGCAGAGAAAATAGAAAGGATTTAACTTTGGATTTTGTCAAATCAGATTATAAAGATACTGCAGGGATATTTGGCCAAAACAAGGGCTTTGAGATAGATAAAGCAGGAATTAAGGATTTAGAAGTAGGCATTGATAAAAAGGAGTTAATGCGGGCTCATTATACAAATGAAATGGAATATTTTGCGAAAAATATTGTTCAAGAACTAGGGTCAGTTTCATTTGAAACAGAAGTAGAAAATGAAAAAAAATTCGATTATTTGGGGAGGATGGAAATAAATGGCAAAGAATCTGCGATACTAGGATATGCAGATCTTCTGCATTATGCAGTATCTAATGTAAAGTTAGAAGCTTCGGTGAAGGAGGGAGATGAGATTAGAGTTACAAAAAGCATAGATAATCTTGGAAATATCAGAACAGTATTAGTACCTGAATTAAAATATGACTGGAAATCGAGTAATTATGAAAGAGAAACTGCTGGCCAATATATAAAATCAATTGCCAGAGGCTTGCAGTCAAGAGAGAATTATAGAATAGATAAAAAAGTAAGCACAAAAGATATCTATAGAGCATTATATCATCGATTGCCGTCTATATTGCCGGAGTTTGGCTTTATTAGGAGAGGGAATTCTTATGTATCAACAACAGGTCAGAAGGTAGACGGTAGTTGTGGCAGAAAGGGAAAAGTGTATGTATATGAAAATAATCCAGGATTATTGGTGGATTATACAAGAGAGAGCAAAAGCATATGGGATTATGTCAGTGAAATAAAGGGTACCAGTGATAAGAAGGATGTATTTGAGTATTTAGCGGTTGCATCGGGTATTAAGTCGTATTTTAATGATAAATTATCAATATTAAAAGATAGACAGATCCTCGATAAAAGTCAGAATACAAAGGAGCTAGGAAAGTCTGAGCCTAAAATCATAGAGCAGAAGATTTCTAGTGATATATGGCAGAAGCTGCATAATCATTGTTTAGATAAGATGGAGATAAAAAATAATCAGGTAGAGAGATATCTAAAAGAAGAGCGTAGATTGAGCACAAAGGGGATTAAAGATATGGGGATAGGATATTTACCTAGTAAAGCCGAGTTGGTAAAATCATTGGTAGAACAGGGCGTATCTAAAGAAAAAATAGATGACTTACTCAGATCTTTGGGATGCATCGGCAATTATGGCCATAAAATGATTATGTCATACAGCGACAAGTCAGGTAATATAATTGGAATTGTGGCACGGGATATAAAATATAAAGAAGATTCGAAGTTTCCAAAATATGTATATAGCAAAGGACTTGCAAGGAGCAGTACTATGCTTGGGATAGAAAATATTGATGCAAAGAAGCCAGTGATAATAGTAGAAGGTATTATGGACAGCTTAAGAGCAAAATCTGCTGGACTTAAAAATGTAGTAGCAATTGGGGGAACTGGTATGAACATAAGGCAAGTTGGGTTGATTAAAGAGCTCGGAACTCGCGAAGTTAAATTATGCCTAGATAATGATGAAGCAGGAAAAACAGCATTTAGGCATATAGCAAGCATGATATATGAAAATAATAATGATATAAAAGTCAGTGAAATAAAATTCCCAAAAGGAGTAAAAGATTTAGATCAGTTGATAAAAGAAAATGGGGTTAGTGCAGCAGAAAATGTAATATCAAGCGCTAAAGATATCAATCAATATGAGCTACAAGAAGCAAAAGAGCTAGATGTTCTTGAGAAATTTGTAAAGGAAAAAGGTGGATACGAATATGAGGTCAAAAGATGAGTAAAGATACACCTACAACAGCAAACGCAAAGCATGATGCTTTTTTTAAGCAGATGATGTCTGATCCATGTCAGAGAGAAAGATTTTTTTCACGGCATCTGCCAAAGAGGATTTTAGAAAAAATAGATATTAAAAAGTTAAAGATGGAGCCTTCTAGTTTTGTTGACGAAAGTTATGCTAAATACCATAGTGACCTATTGTTTTCTACAGCTGACAAAAAAAGATACGTGTATTTCCTTGTAGAACACCAATCTAGCAATGACCACAAGATTGCCTGGAGGTTAAGGCAGTACAAGGACCAGATTTGGGCAAGATTCCAAACGGAATATCCAAAAAGCGACCTGCCTGTAATATACTCTGCGGTAGTCTACAATGGAAAAGATACGTATACCGCTTCTAGAATATTTTGGAATCTTTTTGCAGAGCCAGCAGAAGCAAAGATTGTAGAAAACGAAGAATACTTACTTGTAGACTTACAAAAAATGGAAGATGCGATTTTAAAGAAAGAGAAGCAGTTGTTCGAGTATTTTCTAAAACATTTGGATGAGAAAAGGAATTTGTTTCATATTTTTTCTTCAGCTGTAAAAGAAATATACGCCTTAATGGACTTGGAGGAGCAAAAAGCTCAATTCCTTTCTTTTAAAGGATTGGTATGGTATACTGTGGGCAGAATTGCAAAAAATAAAAAAGAAGATTTTTTACAAATCATAAAAGACATCTTAAAAGAAAAAGGACAAAGTGAGGAGCTTATGAAAACCATTGCAGATAGTTGGATAGAAGAGGGAAAAGTAGTAGGTAAAGCTGAAGGTATGCAATTAGGTGAGGCTAGAGGTGAGGCTAGAGGTGAGGCTAAAGGTATCGAATTCACAGCAAGAAATATGCTAAAAAAACATATAGATATGC
>NZ_JADAQY010000010.1 GCF_015476335.1 Rickettsia endosymbiont of Cardiosporidium cionae | reverse complement strand
CTTCACAAGTATACAAAAGAAAAAAAAGAGGAAGAACTAATAAAAACAATGGATAAATTTTTAACTCGTGAGTCTGATAGAAAAGTTTTTGGATTAAACAATGAAGAAAAAAATAAAATCAAGCAGCAAGAATAAAAATACTGCACTCAAAACTACGGTGTTTAAAATCGCTCAAGCTAAGAAAGGAGGTTATCCTCAATTACTTTTAGTTGTTGGGAAAATTAAAGAAAAATTTGGGAACAATGTAATTGGCTTTGGTAATAAATTAGACAATGTTACCTTTGACAAACTGCTAAATTCTAATGACATTACTTTACTACAAGAAAAGACTGATGAGCTAAGAAAAAAATATCAACAAATCACCAAGCAGTTAACTGCTTGTGCTAAAGCTAAAAATACTAATGCTAAAAAAAATAAAAAAAAACAATTAGTAAAACAAAGGGAAGAAATAAAAAAAATATATATTGCTATCACGCAAAAAGTAAAATCTTTTTATAATAAAAATACTACAAAAAGAAATGAATATGAAAAAATATACGAAGCATGACGAGTTAGTGAAAAAGATGTTTAAAGATGCTGGGTACAGAAAGTCTTTTTTGCAGCGATATGGGAACAAGGAGATTTTAGCTAAGTTAGATATAGAGAAATTCCAAGAAATAGACAAGTGAACTACTCGTCCCTAAAGGAGCTAGCTTCTAAGATACTAAGCAGTATTTTGTAACTGCGTTTTTCTTGTCTTTTTTGACTCTTCTACGCAAGGATAGCAAGGGCTATTTTTAGCCTTGCTTCTTTTTGCTCTAAGTCCTATACTAGAGAGCTTTCTTATTCCAGATTTGCTCCCTAGCAACTCCGTTCCAGAGTGCTTGATTAATTCTATTGCTCTTTGTTTGATGACTAATGACGCATTCCTATCCGCATTGTCTGTATTACCACATGTAACACATTTGAATTTTGATTGGCTCTTTCTACTTTCTTTTGCTATTGAGCCACATTTTGCACATGTTTGTGATGTATATGATGCCGATACTTTAAAACATGTTTTACCAAATTTTTGGGACTTATAATTGAGCATGTTTTCGAACATGTACCAGTTCTTATCTAGTATCGCTCTATTTAGTCCTGATTTTGCTTTTACATTTTTTCCAGGAGATTCTATGTTGCCTCTTGCTGAGCTTGTCATATTTTTTATTTTTAGATCTTCTAAGATAAATATCTTTGCAGAAGTTTTTTTTACTAATTCTGTACTTGTTTTATGAGCAAAATCTTTCCTGATGTTTCCTATCTTTTGATATGTTCTACTTAATCTTATTCTAGTTCTTTCTAATCTTTTTGATATCTTTTCTTTTCTTTTTACTAATACTCTTCTTTGTCTTGCTAATTTCTTTTGTAATGCCTTTGTCTTCCGATTCTGTTTATTAAGTTGTGTTTGAGAATTTGAATCTAAATTATAGCTTATATCCCCTACTTGGCTCGCTATTTTTACTCCTCTATCTATTGCTACTATATTGTTTTCTAGGTAAAAATCCGATTTTGTTTTTAATTTTTTAAGCCGCATTTCTGGAGATATTAAACAAGATTTGTTTTCTCTCTCATATCCAAAACTTATGTAATAAGAAGACGCTTCCCTTTTTATATATATGGAATTTGGTAAATTGTAATTCCTATGAGCTTTAAATGATAAATACCCTATATTGTTTTTCTTAGATCCTATAAATAACTTCTTAGTACCATTTTTATTCTCTTTAAAACAAAAAACTTCTCTTGTTAAATATACACTTCCACTACTAGATTTTTTCTTAAATCTAGGTCTTCCACATTTGCCTTTTATAAAGTCTCTATAAGTAAAATACCAATTACTTGCACTGTTTCTAAATATTACAGAAGGGCACTCGAATAAAAACGATGTTAAATCTTTAGATTTAAATTGAGAATAGCTTGCATCTATAGGAGCATATGTACCAATGGGGTAATATTTTTTAGCAAAACTTCTATAATATTGTTCCTCTGCACATTTTGCATTCCAAATTACTTTAGAACATCCCATCCACTGATCTAAAACTCTTTTTTGATCCCTAGTTGGATATGCTTTGAACTTAATCCCTTCCATTTAAAATGTTTTTATATAGTAGTATTTATATATTTATAATAGTATAATATAATTTTTTATTCAGTCAAGTATTTATTATGACATATCCTTGGAGAGCTGGTAGAAGTTGTATTTTTAAAAATTATATACATTTAGTCTTTATAACTAAATATAGAAGAGATGTCTTAACAAAAGAGATGCTCTTGAGATTAAAAGACGTTCTTACAGAAACCGCTCAACAGATGTAATGTAAAATATTGGAATTTGGAGGAGAAGATGATCATGTGCATATTTTATTAGATCTACATCCTAAACATGCTCTATCTAATATTGTTAGTAAACTAAAAGGAAAATCTTCTTACATCTTAAAAAAAGAATTTTATGAATTAATAAAAAGTAAACTCTGGGGAAAACATTTTTGGTCACCAAGTTATTGTGTTGTTTCTACTGGAGGCTCTTCTATTGAAACTGTGAAAAAATATATAGAAAAACAACGCACCCCTCCTTCTGAAAAGGTTATTAGGCACGTGATGAAAATAACTAAAGTTGCTTGCTTGACCCGCCCCTAAAGAAGCGGGTTTGCGCAAGCTTTTTGATCAAATATATCTTCCCTGAGCTTTTCGTTCCCTGGATAATAAAAATGGCTAGGAGTAAGATATTGGTATTTTCTTAATTTTTCCACGTGCTCTTTTACTCTATATTTATCTTCGTCTTTTTCGTATTTCTCCTCCATTAGATATTCTTTAAATTCTAGCTCTTCATTTTTTTTCTCTACCTTATTTTCTAGATATTGAGATATTTTTTTTAGGAGATTTACTCTAATGTCATATTCTTTTTCTTTTATGTTTTTATCTATGTTATTAGTATCTAATTCTCTATCCCCTACTCCATAGTCATCATTAATAATCTTTTCTATTGTTTGAGGGTGAACTAGCCATGAAAATGTAGCTTTGAAGTTATTTTTTGTTTCTTTTTCTCCCATTAAAAATTTACTACTATTCACTTTCATTGCATATTCTCTCCATTTGGTTAGATCATTGTTAAAATATTGAGACAGAATATTTAATAGGTGACTTGTATTTTTTTCATTGCTATATGCTTTTATTGGGCTAAGCGAATACTTAAATATGTCATTCCATAGTCTAGTCATTTGTTTAGTAAGTTCTAAATTTTTATCAATTAAATAAATATCTTCTTTTTTATTTTTTAAATCATTTTTTTTGTTAGAAGAAGTATTCTTTGTATAGTTATTCTTTGTTTCTATTAACATGTGTTCATTTTGAACACATCGATGTGTCCATTTTGAACACATGCAGTTTTCTGGGCTTTTTGAAATGTTATTTTCTTTTTTTGAGATTTTCCTTTTTGCTTTTAAATATCTAAATAAGACTTGATAGATTCTCTTATAAGTGCACTTATAGAACGCAAACCTTTTCTATCTCTTTTATTTCTTAGAGCTATATCCTCTAATTTGTAAAATGCTGATTCAGGTAAGGTAATAGTAGCCCGTATCATATTATCTTGTTTTTCACCATAGGGTTTATCTGCTAATTCCTTTGCTAGATTTTCTACAGCTAATTTATCTACCCCACTATTGCGTTTTTTAATCACCATTTTTAGTTACCTCTTTCATTAGCTCTAAAACTTCATTTTTCGCTTGGATATTCTTGGATTCGATGACAGATTTCCCATAAGGCATTGTATCTCTGTAAATCTTTCTATAAAAAAGGCACGAATTTAGCAATTTGACTTCAGGGTAATCAGATAAAAAATTACCAAAATCACTTCTTTCCTTTTCTCTAACTGTAGGGTTCGTATTAGCCATAGTGTGTAAAACATAGCATATTAAATTAGCATTTAAGTCCCTAACTCTTGTAATTTGTTTCTGTAACTCCTGTATGGTATCTAAGTCTAGTTGGCTTGCTTGGTGTGGAGACAACAATATATCTGATACACTCATTCCTGTAATCATTTCTCTACTATTTCTTCCTGCAACATCTACTACAACATAGTCAAATTTCTGCCTTAAATTTTCTATAGTAGTAGAAATATTGTCATATCTTTCTACTAAAGTGACTGTGGGTTTTAAATTTAAATCTTCTCTGTCCTGTTGCCATTTTGAGCTTGATCTTTGGAAATCAGCATCAACAAGACATACATCGTTACCAGCTTGTGCTAACGCGACTACAAGATTAACAGCTGTAGTAGTTTTGCCCGTGCCACCTTTGTTGCAACCTATTGTTATAATCATATTATTAATAGTAAGTTATATATAAGTTATATCATAGTATCTAAATATAATATAAGCAATAAGAAGTATGAAATATGAAGTATGAAATGTGAAGTATGAAGTATGAAGTATGAAATGTGAAGTGTGAAATATGAAGTATGAAATGTGAAGTGTGAAATATGAAGTATGAAATGTGAAGTATGAAATATGAAGTATGAAATGTGAAGTATGAAATGTGAAGTATGAAGTATGAAATGTGAAGTGTGAAGTGTGAAGTATGAAATGTGAAGTGTGAATAAAAGCTTGCGCTATTTGGCCCCTAAATTTGGTTTTCTCCTAATTTACCCCCTATTGCTACAATGTGGATTTTCCTCACTCTAGAGCCCATTGTTTTACTAAGTGTATATTTCTACCAAAAAGGTTGTAATTATGCCCTACGAGTGGTTTTAGGGCATTTATAGCGAATGTTTTGCTTAACAAGGGAAGGTAATTGTAAACTCAGAAGATTTTCATACAAATTATTACTTTTTCTAAAAAGAAGAAAAAATAGATTTTGTTGAGGAGAAAATTTTGTGCGTAAACTCCTTCGGGAGTTTTCCACAAATTTTCGACCCTTACCTTTTTTTAGCCAAAGAAATAAAAGTTATCCACATTGCAGTTTGTTAAAATTTAGGCACTTTGCCTTGTGTAGAAAAAGGAAAACTAGGATTTCCCTCGCGCGCATGCGCGCATTTACTACTATCTATTCTAATATATTCTAAGTATTCTAGGCAGCTGGAATGCCTCTTCCACACTGGGCAAACTAGGGGTAACCCACACATATTTCTACTGAAACCACACATATTTCTACTGAAACCACACATATTTCTACTGAAATCCTACGTTACCATGTGGATAACTTTAATTTTTGGCTTCTATTATAGGAAATTTACAAGTTTTTTGTATGAGTGAAGTAGAAATTAGAGCCTTACGACTAAATTACTCGTATTTGGTCAAATTATGCCACAAAATCAAAGGGTTAGTTAGGTGATACTCAATGAGTAGGTAAACTATGGTTTTTTGTGTAAACCACACATTTTTCCTGTGACAAAAAATGCAAATTGTTTACTATTTTACGCGCCTAAAATCCTGCTTCCAGTAAGAAAGAAAGTGGTAATTACTTACATATATTTCTACTGAAACCACACATATTTCTACTGAAATCCTACGTTACCATGTGGATAACTTTAATTTTTGGCTTCTATTATAGGAAATTT
>NZ_JADAQY010000009.1 GCF_015476335.1 Rickettsia endosymbiont of Cardiosporidium cionae | reverse complement strand
TCTATATATTTCATATAATCGTTATCTCCATATGCATCAAATTCTAATTTCTGTGCTTTACATAATTGTACAATATCTTCTTTATGAATTCTTTTAGCAAAAATCGGCATAAATAAGTCTACAAAATTATAAGGTAAAACAGAATTCTGTGATCTAAAGCAGTCTATAGATCTGGTACACTCATTAAGTGCCTCAATAAGTTCAGTATCATTTTTACAAATATTTACTAGTTTCTTGATATAAAATTCTATAAAATATCCTCCAAATTCTCCTTCCTCACTCAAAATAGCAACATTACTTAAGATTCCCGTTGTATGATTTTTGATAAAATTATCTGAATCTTCTATATGTTTTAATAATAATTGAAACATTCCCAAATCATTTTCTCTGGCTACTGAGTACAAAATAGCAAAGTTATCAATTTCTATGTTTGCTCCTTTATCAAGTAACATTTCTGTTATTTTTTCGTGTTTTAATGCTACAGATGTTTCTAAATATGTAGTTTTCCACAGATAACCCATATTGATGGATGCATTAATATCAATATTATCTAACGATAATAAATACTTTACAATGTCTGTATTTCCCTCTTTGATAGATGTCATCAATGGATTCATCAGTACATCTGTTGTTATATTCAGATTTACATGTTGATTTTTCAATACGTATTCAATTTCTCCTAAATCATTTGCTTCTATATTTTTAATGATTTTTTTTACTGTCTCTAGATTCCGCTGTTCATTAGCATCATGCTCTAATATCACATTGGTTGGTTGAATATTGCTGTCTATTATCCTTTTTTCAGGAGTAGTTTCGGTACTTGAAGATGCTAATGCATGACTAGTAAATTTAGGAGATTTTGCCTTTTTATCAGTGCCAAGACTCCCTGTGTTGATTCGTTTTATTTTAGACATATGTATACCATATAATGGATTACGTTCGTAAATTAATATTTTTAGATTAAAAATTTATATATTTTCTTTCTTATAAATTTTGCTTTAATTCTTCTATTTTACTTAAGGATAATCCTGTTACTTTCGATACAAAGATTACATCTGCATTTGCTTTTAACATATTTTTTGCAGCTAATTCTATACCTTCAGCTTTACCTATTTCTATACCTTCAGCTTTCCATTCATCCCTCCAAGCGTCTGCTACTGTTCTCATGATATCCTCATTTTGATCATTAATTATTTCTTTGATTATTTTAATAAAATCTCCTTTATCCTTCTCTTTAATCCTGTTCGCAGTATACCATACTAAACCCTGGAAAAAAAGATACTCTCTTTTTTGTTGCTCGTATTCCATGAGATTATATATCTCGGCAGCTGCAGAAAAAACGTGAAACAAATTTTTTGTATCCCACAAATGCTTAAAGAAAAACTCAAACAAGAATTTCTCTTCTTTGAGTAAGTTATCCTCCATATGCTGTAGATCTACCAAAAAATATTCATCATTCTCAACAGATCTTGCTTCTTCTGGTTCTACGAACAAATCCCAGAATATTCTTGGTGCAGTATATTTTGCTTTTCCATTATATATTACTGCAGAATATATTACAGGTAGCTTTCTTTTTGGATATTCTGTCTGAAATCTAGCCCAAATTTGATCCTTATATTGCCTAAGACGCCAAGCAATCTTGCTATCATTTGTAGATTGGTGTTCAACAAGAAAATATATATATCTGTTTTTGTCAGCTGCAGAAAACAAAAGATCGCTGTGATGGTTAGCATATGCCTCATCTATGAAGCTTGTATTTTCTAGTTCTAGCTTTTCTACATCTATCTTTTACAGAAGATCTTTGGGCAGGTGCCTAGAGAAAAACAATTTTCTCTGTACCGGATCAGTTAAGGCCTTCTTAAAAAGAGCATCATGTTTTGCATTTTCTACAGAGGAATCATTTTTCATAGCATTTTTTTTATTAGTTTTAAACATGTTTTTTGTCTGTCGAGCAATAGATCGGTTTTAGATACCTTTCTACAGTTACTTCTTTCTATTAACATGATTAAATAAAATTTCTATTCCTTGACTAAGGTTTATTTCTTTTACAGCACACCAAATTTTAAAATCTTTTAATAACTTTTTAGACACAAAAAAACAAACACGTGCTTTTTCTTCTTTAGATGCTAACTTTTCTGCAAATTCTTGTGCTGTTTCAAATTGATTATCATTTAAATCAATTATATCTTTACTAATATCGTTACTAAAACTTTTCTTTTTTTTGCCCATTTGTTTTGTCCTCTACATTTAATTTATTTTTAATAAATTCCCATATTTGTTGTATTTCTGAGCCAGCAATATCACTAAATTTTGATACACAACTAGCTGTATGCATAGATGTAACATATGCAATACGATTTATCATCACTGTTGGTGCTACAATACCATATTCTGATAATATAGAAGCCGCTTTAAACATAATATTAGATCTAGAAATAGCCTGGCATAACACAAAAATAAAATTCTTTTTTGCTTCTTTTACCATAGATATAGTACGCCCTATCGCCTCTAAATCTGTACTAGTCGGTTTACAAGGAATAATTGCTAAATTTGCAAACTTTATAGCTTCATGTGGAATATTAGAAAGATCACCAAGAGTATCTATAAACACATAATCAAAACCTTCTCTTTCCATAAGTTCTATTTTACTACTAAAATTTTCAGTACTAACGTCCGCTAAACACGGAGTAAGTTCTTTTCTCTTATTCCACCATTTTTCTAAAGTTTTTTGAGGGTCTAAATCTATCAATATAACTTTTTTATTATCCCTTACAGCCGCCAAAGACAATAATGCTGTACAAGTGCTTTTTCCCACTCCTACTTTTTTATTACAAATTACTATTACCTGCATAAACTGTATTTACATAATTTCGTTATATACAAAATTATTTTATGAGAACAATTATTACCATAAATACTAAAGGAGGTTTTAGAAACAGTACTTTAATTTCTAATTTATCTATTCAGTTAATAAAGAAGGATTATAGTGTAGTCCTAATAGACTTAGATCCTCAAAAAACTTTAGAAAAATGGTGGCAAGCTAGGGATCAAGATAATCCCATGCTTACAGCAGTTACTAAAAATAATATTTCACTAGTAATAAATAATATTAAAAAAAAGGGGACAATTGATTATTTATTAATCGATACTCCTGGGTATATGTCATTTAATACATTAAACGCTTTAAAATTAAGCGATTTAGTACTAGTTCTTTGTAACCCAACTGCAGCAGATTTTCGGGCAGTTGGGGATACAATTCGTATAGTAAAGAAAGAGAAAAAGGAATTTTTGTTTGTATTGAATCAATGTATTCCTAGAAATACTTTTGTTTTAAAGGCAGCTATAAGTTTATTACAATTTGGACAAGTAATAGACGTACCTATCTATAACAGAGTTTCTTATGCAAATGCGATATATCAAGGTACTGGTGCAGGAGATTTAGACAGTAATGCCCAAAATGAAATTACAAAAATTTTTCATGCTATAGATATAAAATTTAATAACGAGGTAATACATGACAAAAGAAAAACAGATTTTTCATAATAATCCAGCAGATTTAATAGAAACTTCTCTTGATTTAGACTGTGACATCGAAAATGAATCTTTAGAAAATGAATTAACAAAAATATGTTTGCATATCCCTTTCAGAGTAAAACAATACAAAATGTGGTGTATGAATAGAAAAATTACGATGTCTAACGCTTTTCGTACAATGTTTAAATATGTAAGAAATAATAAGAAAATCTTAAAGTAGGTATCTAAAACCGATCTATTGCTCGACAGACACAAAACATGTTTAAAACTACTAAAAAAATGCTATGAAAAATGATTCCTCTGTAGAAAATGCAAAACATGATGCTCTTTTTAAGAAGGCCTTAACTGATCCGGTACAGAGAAAATTGTTTTTCTCTAGGCACCTGCCCAAAAATCTTCTGCAAAAGATAGATGTAGAAAAGCTAGAACTAGAAAATACAAGCTTCATAGATGAGGCATATGCTAACCATCACAGCGATCTTTTGTTTTCTGCAGCTAACAAAAACAGATATATATATTTTCTTGTTGAACACCAATCTACAAATGATAGCAAGATTGCTTGGCGTCTTAGGCAATATAAGGACCAAATTTGAGCTAGATTTCAGACAGAATATCCAAAAAGAAAGCTACCTATAATATATTCTGCAGTAATATATAATGGAAAAGCAAAATATACTGCACCAAGAATATTCTGGGATTTGTTCGTAGAGCCAGAAGAAGCAAGATCTGTTGAGAATGATGAATATTTTTTGGTAGATCTACAGCATATGGAGGACAACTTACTCAAAGAAGAGAAATTCTTGTTTGAGTTTTTCTTTAAGCATTTGTGGGATACAAAAAATTTGTTTCACGTTTTTTCTGCAGCTGCCGAGATATATAATCTCATGGAATACGAGCAACAAAAAAGAGAGTATCTTTTTTTCCAGGGTTTAGTATGGTATACTGCGAACAGGATTAAAGAGAAGAATAAAGGAGATTTTATTAAAATAATCAAAGAAATAATTAATGATCAAAATGAGGATATCATGAGAACAGTAGCAGACGCTTGGAGGGATGAATGGAAAGCTGAAGGTATAGAGAAAGGTATAGAATTAACTGCAAGAAATATGTTAAAAGCAAATGCAGATGTAATCTTTGTATCGAAAGTAACAGGATTATCCTTAAGTAAAATAGAAGAATTAAAGCAAAAATTATAAGAAAGAAAATATATAAATTTTTAATCTAAAAATATTAATTTACGAACGTAATCTATTATATGGTATACATATGTCTAAAATAAAACGAATCAATACAGGGAGTCTTGGCACTGATAAAAAGGCAAAATATCCTAAATTTACTAGTCATGCATTAGCATCTTCAAGTACCGAAACTACTCCTGAAAAAAGGATAATAGACAGCAATGTTCAACCAACCAATGTGACATTAGAGCATGATGCTAATGAACAGCGGAATCTAGAGACAGTAAAAAAAATCATTAAAAATATAGAAGCAAATGATTTAAAAACTATGAGACGGTTTATTGAAGAAAGTCCTAATATAAACCTTAATTTAAATGATAGTATTGACAATAATCCACTAATTGTTGCTGTTTGGGAAAATAATTTGGAAGCTGTTAGAGAACTTCTTAAATGCAAAAACATTGATGTTAATATTAGTGTTAATGGCATTACCTCTTTACAACGTGCAGTAGTAACAGATAATATAGAAATCGCTAAAGAATTACTCATGCACAGAGCTGATCCGGCAATTGATAATTTTCGTGTTGTATATTCATCAGCCCGAAACAATAGTTTTAAAATGTTTCAATTATTATTAAAATATATAGAAGATTCAGATAATTTTATCAAAAATCATACAACGAGAATCTTAAGTCATGTTGCTATTTTGAGTGAAGAAGGAGAATTTGGAGGATATTTTATAGAATCTTATGTCAAGAAACTAGTAAATATTTGTAATGATACTGAACTTATTGAGGCACTTAATGAGTGTACTAGATCTATAGACTGCTTTAGATCACAAAATTCTGTTTTACCTTATGATTTTGTAGACTTATTTATGCCGATTTTTGCTAAAAGAATTCATAAAGAAGATATTGTACAATTATGTAAAGCACAGAAATTAGAATTTGATGCATATGGAGATAACGATTATATGAAATATATAGA
>NZ_JADAQY010000008.1 GCF_015476335.1 Rickettsia endosymbiont of Cardiosporidium cionae | reverse complement strand
TAGCACCCATGCCATCAACAAATTTGCCTTAATATTCTATCAAAGGTACATCAAAGTGTCTTACCCCTTTCCAATCTATTTCTTCTATTGATTGATATTTTTTATTACCATATTTTCTATTATTAAAAACCATCACTTCTAGTAATTTTTTAGATTCATCCATCAATTTCGGTAAATAAGGTGAATTAAAATATTCTTCATCTGGTACTCCGGTACCTGATTCTTTACCAAGTTCTTCTTCTTTAGTCCAATAATCTTGCATAGTTTTTTCTATAAAATCATCAAGAGCAAAGCAGCAATCATAAAATAAATCTGCCTCTTGTCTTGTGTATAAAAAATTGTCAATATACATAGAGCCATATACCGTAGCCTCTTTAGGTTCACCATGATGTATAAAATCTCCTATTTTCAGCGCATGAAAAAAGTAACATTGCACTTGTTCTAGAGTATAATAGTATCCAACATTCTCAACAATACACCATTTTTGTCTTTGCCATTCAACGTCAATGAAAGCAGCTAGCCATTCAATTACAAATTCTCTTGCTATAAGACGCTTTAATCTTGTTTTTTTCTTTTTCATCATTTGTTTAGTATTTTCCTACTCTTATTTCTGCCTTAAGCCCTTCCCATTCTAGCCATTGACTTAAAGTAAAATGATCATCATTCTGTAGCAAAGCTTGTTTTGCTCTTTCTATTAGGATTAGATCACCTGATCTTACTGCTGCTCCTAACTCTTTATTCATCTGTTCTAAAGCCTCTGGCCATATATGTCCACCATTAACATTAGCATGACGTCCTCTATGCATCACATGCACATGATCTACTTGTTGTATAGAATCTGGAAAGAGAGAGAATGTACGTCCTGGCTGTCCTCTATCTATTCTGATTTTCCATATTACTTCATATTCATGTACACCTGTTTTTGGATTATATACCTTCTTATTATTATATACCTTAAATTCAACACCTATACCAGGTGATGCAGCTGATATTTTTGCATGGTTAAGCAAATTATCATCTATTTTGTATAATGCTTCCATAGGAATGTCCCAATTTACACCTTCATAATTTTTCATAAATTCATGTATTCTTTTTCTCTTTAATTTTGGCTCTAGATTTTCAATGCTTTGCAGCATTACATTAAGATCTTCTCTGAATGGTGCTCTTACACTATCCTTAATTTCCACTGTTTGCCTATAAGGATCGTCTGCGTATTTGCTTACTGTTGGAGTAGCCTCAGCCTCTGTGCTTATTGCAGCTGTTTCAGTATTAGCATTATTCTCTACGTTTGGGTTGAGATTCTCTCTGTTAGGTGTTGGGGTGGTTACCTTAGTCTGAGGTGTTGGGGTGGTTACCTTAGTCTGAGGTGCTGGGGTGGTTACCTTAGTCTGAGGTGCTGGGGTGGTTACCTTAGTCTGAGGTGCTGGGGTGGTTATCTTTGTTGGTGATTTTCCAGTTCCTGTAGCAGTATAGACATCATCCAGCTCGTTTGTGATAATATAGTGCCAAGTTTTCTTACTAGTATCCCAGGTTTTTGTAAGAGTAATTTTAGCGCCTTTATAAAATATACTTACAACTTTGCCTATGGTCCAACCTATTATTGAATCATATATTAGCTCAGAAGAGGTGGCTTTTAAAAATTTATCTACGAACTTAGCTGTTTCAATTACTTTTTCTTTTGGTATTTCATAAACGTTACCAAACTTATCAGACATTTTTTTATCTGTTGTAACTAAGCCTTTACCAATGGTTTTTACGGTGTTGTCAAAAGCATTACCTATTGCTTTATAGAATGGATGATTTTGGTCATTTAATATTTCTGCAGCATGATTGAAGCCTTGTGCAGCACCGTATATAAGGTAAATATAAAGTTTTTCTACAGGTGTAAACGCTACTGCAAATGCGTTTGTCTCTTTAGTTAAAGGCCCTTCGAACTCTTCTAAATTTAAGTTTTCTGAATTTAAGTTTTCAAATGATTTTTCTAAATCTTCTTGACTCGTTTTGGATATATCAGCAGCTCTATTCAAACGACCTGATAAATCTTTTTGACGTTGCTCCCTATTAGTTAATATGTCTTGTTTTGTTTCTTCTTTAGATAAAGCTATACCAAACACATAATCTACTATTTCTACTGGTAATTGTTTGAATGATAATTGACTAAGATTAAGAGAAGTTTTTAATTCGCCTTTAATATCATCGATAATATCTTGTACTTTTTGACTTATTTGTAATTGGTTTAATATTTCATTTGGTAAATTTGTTATTTTTTTACTATTGGAATCAAGTTGATATATCCCTGCTCCATGTCCTCCTGGTGCATTAGTTTCCACTGGTACATTAAATATAGTGGTTGCTTCTTTGCCATCGAGTACAATAACTTTCTCTATTACCGGATAATATAGAGCATTCTCTGTTTTGTCAGACGAAAATAAATAAGCCTCAGATACTGAATCAAGACCAGGAATATGCCTTTTTTTCATAGCCCATTGTATTATTACGGTTAATTTCTTGACTGATGTTTGATCTTGATTCATCAGATAGTCGAAGTGCTCTGCCTTTACTACCTTGCACTGATTTTTGTTAGCTTCAGCTTGTTCTATTAACCATTGTTTATATAATAGCTTCTTAAGTGCTTTGAGCTCTTCCTCAGTGAGATTTTCCTCTTCGATAGTGGAGGCGTCGTCGTTGCTGAGGTCTGCGTCAACGAGGGTGTCGTCGTCGTCGCTGAGGTCTGTCTTACTAAGATCTTCCTCAGTGAGGTCTGCGTCGTTTAGTTTATCTTGTTTGGTGAACCATTTTGCCGGGGAGGTGAGGAGACGACCCGCTGCTTGGAAGGCGCGCACAGTCTCGTCTAGGAATCTAGCCGGAGCTGCTTTTAGCTCTTTTATAGTTATTTTTTGGCGCTTAGCAAGATGTGCATTGAGCTCTGGGATTGCAAACCCTTTGTCAAACTGCATATTACTGATATGCCTGTTAAGAGTATCATCACCTATCTCATGACCGTTAGTTTCTACTGAACCTTGACCTATTGTGGATTTAGTTTTTTGGGTAAAGTCTCTATAAGCAAAATCAACACCAAGCGCATCATGGGTTTTTGTATTGTGCTTTGACGCATCGGTTGCATCCCTAGCTTGTCTTGTTGTGCTATCTAGCGCGGCTGAAAATCCTGTTGTGATTCCTGTATTAAACCCTTCTATATCTTGCTGAATTAACCTTGCTGACTCAATGGTTAAATGACCCTCATCAGTTAGTTTGCCACTTGCATCAACTTTGGCATTTACTATCATTGCCCCTGTCATATCAAGAACTCCTGAGAGGATAATATCAACATTCTTTCTGCCGATGATTGATGCCATGTCATTGACCCATGCCATATCACCTGTGCCAAACCTAGCACCCATGCCATCAACAAATTTGCCAATATAATCACCCATATCACCTGATACGATTGTTTTGCCCAAAGCTTGTATATCTTTGCTTAAGAACCACGAATATTGCTCATCTTTCATCAGAGTCTTAACTGATGATATGATCAAGTCCTTAGCATTAATCTGCACATCATCTGCAGTTATCTGCCCACCTTCATTGACCAAAAGATCCACCTCTGCTGAGAACACACCAGATAAACTAATTATTGCAGGGATAGGTTGCTTGTTGCCTTGTGTTACTTTGTTATTAGAAACATATATATCAGTCACTGGCGCCTTATACGCTATATTCATTCCTGCACTGAGATCTATATTTTGTCCATCAATGCTAGTTTCAGCTTCAGCATAGACTGTTTTCAAACTTAACTTCTTGGCATTAACCTGCCAGTCCACACCTTGAAAGCGCGTTGAGGTAAAATCAATCTCTTCTGCATTATGAATAGTGTACATTCCTAAAATGCTAGTTGCTTCAGGAACTGCAGTACGAGTATGGTTGCTATTCTGCTCATTCTGAATATCAATCCACCAACCTGCTTGTACCATCGGACCATTAATAGCATTGATAATATCATTACGGTTTTTATGAGCACGAAAAAGAACATTCGCAGCACTTACTGTGTTACCTATTTTAGTAGACTCGTCATCGAGTAGATCACCGATTAAATTTAGTGAATCTTTTACTAAACCTAATGAATTTATTATTGACCTTACTAATGGCGATTTCACCCCTATAACCAGCCCTACGCCTGAGAAACTAGTATCGCTAGTTGTCTTATCGACCTTATATATTGGTGCATCTATGTGTTTAATTACATTAAAAATACCTACGTCATATTCAAGATCAATCCCTTGAGTCTTTAATACACCACCTTCTAATGTCAAAGTTTTTGCTTTAATACTGGCTTTGTCTACATCAGAAACATATTGCGTTGTGGTGCTGTGGCGATCATATACACCTGCACCCGCAGTTAATTGACCTTTGGCTAAACTAGCAACACCATGTATACCATACATATGCTCGTCAATATCATAAACTCTAACCTTCTCACTGTTTAATGACCTTATGTCATACCCTGCAGGAGACTTAATAATAACCTCATTACCTTCTACTCGGCTGGCTAATTGTACGTAGCCCTTGCCCGCATACATATAAAGCTCTCCTCCTGCTTTTACAATAGTCGGTTCATAAGATTTTTCTGAGGTTTTGGTGATCTCTTTGACTGTACTAGCTAAAGAAAAAACATTGCCGCGTAGAGCAAAATCAATACCAGTGTGAGAGTGCGCAATTTCGTTAATGAAACTCTTCTCAGCAGGTAATAAGTTGATTTCGCCAAGCGAAGCTGTGATATCATAATCATAATATGCTAATTCTGTCCCGACAAAAGTGACATTGCCTTCTTTAGAAGAGATAGTAAGTTTACTCCTCGTATCGTTTAAATTACCGTCACTGCCCCATTGTTGTTTTTTGGGATCGATTCTTGTACTGCTAGTGTGAGTGCTATCACTGCTGAATATTCCTCGTTTCTCTTCAGAAGAACTAGTAAATGTTTGTTTTACTGCTGCTGCAACGGTAACATCTTTTTTAGCAGTCATGTTAGCAGATGCTAACTTTACTTCTGTACCAACTACGTTGATTCCTCCCTCTTCAGAGTATAGCTCAAACGTTCCGTTGCCACCCTCTTTGCCAAATTGTTGCTTCAGTGGATCAATCTCTGTAGTGTGACTACGCGTAGTTTTCTCACTAAGCCATCCTTTGACATTTTTATAACTATTCGTGATGATTTGTGTTACTGCTGCTGTAATTTCAATATCTTTAGTGGCATTTGCTTTGAATGCATTTATATCTTTGGCATCAACTCCTTGAATATTTATTTCATCACGGGATATGAAAATAATATCTCCTTTAAACTCATTTAGTATTTGATCAAATGTTTCAACTGTAGTTTCTTCGTTATTTGCAAATGTAATTATCTTGTTATATAGTGGTATTGGCATGGTATATATGCCATCATCTGCATCAATTACCACATTCTCTATCATGATACCTTCAGCTTCAAGCTTGCCCTTTATTTTGGCTACTGCATCAATGAGTGCAATATTTTCAGCTTTAAAATCACCTTCACTGATAATACGTATCTTACCTTCTGCTGTACCCTTAATTACCGTTCTAAATAAAGGATTGGCTGCAATATAATTTACTTTTTTTGCCCATTTAACTGTGTCAAAGATGAAAGGTGGATGCTCCAATGTAACATTAAGACCTTTATTGCTTACATCTTCTATCTCATTAGAAGCACTGATCATATGCCCAATAACAAGATTGCCGCCGCTAGTTAGTAACTTTCCTCCTGCACCTATTACCTCTCCTATATAAACATTATCTAAGTAACCAAGGCTTGCTAAGCTACCACCCTGACGGGCAACGCTGTGTTCAAGCGCTTTTCTTGTTAAGTAAAGTTCTAATACCAATGCTTTATCATTTCTAATTAACTTATATATCGGCCAGACAAAAGGTTTTTTTAATGCTGCTAAATATTTTTCTTCTAATGGTTTGCCAATAACTAACTGATACTGGTTGATAACTTGTTTTGCATTCTCTATGAGTCGATCTAGATGCTCACATTCCGCTAATTCAAACCATTTTCTTTTGCCAGCTGTAATGCGTACTATTTCGTCTGCATATTCTGCATCAGTATGACCAGTCTTATTTAGAGTTGTGAGTTTTAACATGTGAGCTTCTAGAGAAGGAGAAGCAAAAATTAACATCACTTTTGCTGAATTAATGCCTAAATCTTGCAGTAATGTTATTGTACCTTTTTTACAGTCTGTAATGCTTTCATGTCTATTTTGAAATAAAGTATGAACTCCTGAACTATTATTTTCTGCTGACCCAGGTAATAATTTTAGTGGTTGATATTGTATTCCCTCCAAGGTCTGAAGCGTTTCTTCATTGACAATTGAATTATGTTGTTCTGCTGGAGTTATCTCTTTGTCAACAACGTATATTTGAGACATTATAGTTTTAGCCAATAATGTTTTTTCTGCAGCATTTTCTGTATGAACAATAAGGTAGCCTCCAGTATTAACTAAAGCCGTGTTGTGAGAACTACTAAGATAAAGTTGTTGTTGTGTTGCTTGGGCAAATTTTCTTAGCATTTCAGGGTTTACACCGTAGATAAACTTTTCAATAGAACCAATACTTCTGCCAGCTTCAAATCTAGTTAAACGCAAATCTGAAGATGGATTTGAAATTTGCAAACATTTGGCCTTATCATACTCATAAATTAAAGTATCTTGCCCCTTACAGCCAAAGGCATTAGTGCCTTTATAAAATAAATTATTGTAAATATCTTGTTGCTTAGCATAGGCGCTAGAATGATATTCATAGTTATAAGTATCAGGTCTACCATGATTTTCTTCATAATATTTGTACTCAAATTCTGCTTTAAATCTATGCTCTGCTACTTCATGAAAAATTATTACTTTTAATTTATTTGTTGCATTAAATAGTCCTAATATATGAGCATCACTAGCATGAATAGTGAGCTCATCTGCATCAATTGTTACTGTTTCTGCCAGTATTACTGTTGGTCTCGTAGTTTGAGCATTATCAAAAGATTCCTTGATGGAGGAAACTGATGTGGTATAGGTATGACATATTTGATATTTACTAACCGCGTATGCTACGCCAGCAGTGCTAGATATTGTAGCACTGCCAATCGTCGCCACCGCTACCATTGGGGCTACGGGTGGACAGATTATTGATAATAGTCCACCCAAAAAACTAATACCCGCTGATGTCTTCATGCTATCTCCAGCAACTTCACCAAGATCACTAACACGCTCATAATGGCATGAGCTTTCATAGTCTGTATAAGATGTTGGGTCTTGTATCACATATTTTACTATATTGTCTCGTTGCCAAAATACTTTTTGTGCTGCAAGGTTAAAATGAATGACATCCACATCACTGCTTCTAAGAGCGATTAACTTAGCACGTGCACCACTTAGCCCAGTAATGGTTAAATCAGTGGTTGTTATACTGCTAAAACGTGTGATAAAAGTTTCTGCTTCGGCGTTAATTGAGTTACCTCTCACCTTGGAATTCTTGCCCGTCTCTATCTTCTTAGCAAATAACTCTACATTTCCTGCATATGAAATATCAGTATTATCAGGTATTGATATTTCTTGGGCATGCTTATTATTCAATCCTTTGAGAGTTAGATGATGTCCAGCGATAGATGCGTTGTCTAAGTTAATTATATTACCATCTGCAGATAAAATGCTGTTATCTGTCTCACTCACTAATTTGGAATTCTGGTGTATATATATCGTATCACCTAATAAATTAAACTTTCTTGCATATGAGATGCTGCTGTTGTAAATGAATATATCATTGTTAGTTACATGAGGGTCACTTCTGCCTAGTAATGAGAGATCTTCTTGAATATTAAGTTTACTATTTTGAATTGCTATATATAAAAAATTATCAAACCTTACTATATCTGCATTTCTTTCTGTTGGAAATGTTATACCAAAAACTTGTCCATCGATATTTGTCTCTATTATAGTGGTAATTTTTGCTTCAATTTTTGTAGTAGCATCTTTTGCTTTGCTGTTAAAATTATTTCGTCCTGAGTAAAATTGAAAACCTGAAATAGCTAATTTTCCTGTATGTGAAATATTGCTACCTTGAATATCTACTGCTTGATTCTGATTAGGCGTACCGTACATTGCGCCTTTGAGAGTTAGATGATGCCCAGCAATAGATGCGTTGTCTAAGTTAATTATATTACCATCTGCAGATAAAGTGCTGTCGGTTGAGTTTTTATTATCAATAACACTATTCTCTAATGTTATCGTGTTACTGTATAAATAAAATTCTCCCATATGTGCAATGGTGCTATTTTCAAATTGTAGTGAACCATTACCTCCCGTATCTATGACACCATCATCAAAGATGTTAAGCGTGCTATTATAGAATTCATAAGCCACATCTTTGTTGCTATTATGAGAGGTAATATTAAGAGTACGTCCAGTTATTTGACCATTACGTAGACTAAACTTGTCAGTTTCTGCTAACAAGCCTGCACCCATCATTTCACCTGCAATATTGCTTTGCACATCAAATTCTTTACCGTGAACTGAAAATTTACCTGTATGAGTAACGATCGCATCTGGATGAATTAATATTTTACCCTTTTCATCTGTTGCTTCTATAATCGCATTATGGAAATCAAATGATTTATGCACTTGAATAGCTGCCCCTATCATCTGAATTATTGACCCTGGTTCATGGTCGGAGACTAGCACAGAATCAACTGATACTTTCCCTGAAACATTGGCTTTGAGCATTACATTGTTAAGCGTTACATTACTTAATTGTAAATCTTCAATGCCATCTACGACCAATGAGACTCGATTACCATGTATTGATGTGATTTCAGAGAATAGACCAATTTTTGATGGATCACCCTCTCCAGGTTTAAAAATTAATCTAATGGTAGGATCACTATTGCTTCGACTATTGTCAAATTTTATTGCATTTAAGCAATTGACATCAGCAACAGTAATATTCCCTCCCGCAGAATGCGCAGGTATTTTAATCCATAGAGTATCTTCCTTACAAACCCATTGATGTTCGTTAAAAGAAGCTCCAACTAAATTCCCAGCTGCAAGCAAAGTGCCTTGCGTGGAGTTATTTAAACTATTAGTTCCATAGTCTAAATCAGAAAAAGTGCTATCATTTACCATACTAACCCGCCTAACTAGTCTAGTTCCCACATAAAAATACAAAACTAATTTATGGTGTAGAAGTTAATTTGTCAAGTAACTATTAAACTAATTAATTGATGAATTTATATAATCATAACTCCTAGCGCAGCTATCTTATCTACTAATCTATAAAAAATTACAGAGGTAGTAATTTTAAAGTAATAAAAAATGTATGCATACTCAAAGAAGGCTAAAAATCTTAAAAAATGTACTGCACTTCATGATAATTATATAGTGAGAGAGTGATAAAGATAATATGAATGCTAAATTCAACATCCATATAGTATTGCTTGTACAGCATTTCAGCTTAGTATCTGAATTGGCCTGTAAAATGTCATATGTGATAGAGATCATCATTGTTAAAACACGCTATAACAACTAATCTATTACTTTAGGTTGTAAAAATTTAATCAATAACAAAAATCAAATCGCTGTATCA
>NZ_JADAQY010000007.1 GCF_015476335.1 Rickettsia endosymbiont of Cardiosporidium cionae | reverse complement strand
TAACTGATGGTTCAGTTTCAGGTAAATATACTCTAAACAACATTATAAAAGCAAATCCTACTCCCATCGATGTTAATATAACTGACTTATCTGTCCTGAATCCGAATATTGTTAGTAATAATACTGGAATTACTATTGATAAATAAATACCAGCTGTCACAGTAATGATTTTTAGCAAACTAATATTAGTTATGGCAATACCCAAACCCATGGCTCCTACTATGAGTGAAAAGAATTTAGCAGCAAATAATTTGTGTTTAGGATTTTTACTAGGCCATATATCATTAGCAAAAGTCACTGCTGATGTGTTTATTTGTGAATCAGCAGTTGACATTGACATCGCTATTATAGCTAATATTAGCATACCAGAAATCCCAGTAATAGGAGAATATTTATTTACTATTTCAGGTATTAATGCTTCAGGATCCAATTTAGGATTAATTACAAATAAAGATATTGGAATAATCACCATCATAATTTTAACAAATACTAAAACTATAGCTGAAATTATCATTACCTTTCTTAACCTTGCTAAATTACTACCCATGAGTATTCTGTGTAACATGGTAGGAGCAACCAAAGATTGTATAAAAAAGAATAAAGACAAATTCATCATATCCCAAAATTCAAGATCATTTGTATCAAATATTTTATTTAAATTAAATCGCTTATTTTCAACTATTTGGAGTATTTTTTTATCAGAAATATCTGCATAATGAAAAACGATTATGCCTATTAAAATTATTGCAAAACTAAAAGCAAGAAATTGTACAATATCAGTATATACCACTGCTTTTATTCCTCCTATAGTAGAATACAATGTAACTAATAATGCTGAAAATACTATAGATGTAGTAGGACTAATGGTAGAAAAATACTCAAATATTTTACCAAATGCTTTGAATTGTACAGCTACCGCACCTGCAGAATTTATAATAATTGTTAAAGATACAACATACTTAGCCCATTTACCGTAAATTTTGTCTATAGCTTCAGCAATAGATATATTACCTAAAAAATCTTGCATTCTCGGTACAATAATAGTTCCTAATACTACAATCGCAATGTATGAGCTAAAGAAAACTAATACAATATATAAACCCTTGTTATATACATTTGAAAGTATTAAAAAAAAACTACTCCCACTCATGTATGTAGCGACAATAGTTGCGACTAGCGCTCCTGTAGAAAAATTTCTATTACCAAGAGCGAAGAATTTAAATGTCTTAACTGCAAAGATATTCTTTAGCCCTGTCCAGCAGATTATACCAATAAATACTATTATTATTGATTTATCTGCAAACTCTAATGGGATTTTAACTGATTCTACAACTGATTCCATATTGGTTCATATTTAATTATTAACTAATCACTGATAATATTATCTAGAACTAATATGTTAATCAAACAGCAATCGTTTCTGAAACACATGTATTGAGAATATTATCCCCATTTAAACATACTGTTATATTTTCGCCACTCAGTATTTCTTCTGAATCATAAGATCCGTTGATTATATCTGAAAATGGAGAACCACATACATACGCAAGATCTCTTGGAGAATTACCATCATTATCAAAAATTTCATCTATATCAGATTTAGATTTTAATATATCTACTAATGCAGAATTTTTAGATTTAATAGCTAGCATGATTGCTGTATCTCCATTATTATCCTGTATATTCCAATTAACACAATCCGTAGATACTAACTTCTCTACTAGCTTTGTTTGTTCTTCTTTCACTAAAAATATTGGTGCTGTATTTTTTTCAGCATTTTGGATATTAAAATTGGCTCTGCCTATACAATATTCTATTATCTCAAAAAATCCTTTCTTTGCAGCATATAAAGGTACTGAATCTCCATTACAATTTTTTGTATTTAAATCTGATTTTGGTAGTAAAAATTTTGCTATCTGTAATTTTTTATATTCTACTGCAAAGAAGACTAGAATAGGTTTTTCTCGATCTTTTGTGTACGTGTTGTAGTCAAATTCTTCTTGGTAAATAGAAACAAAATTTCTTATTTCTTGTTTTAGTGAAATCAAATCATTTTTTTTCACGCATAAAATCATTTTATTTATATTATCGTTCATATTTAACCTTTGGTTGTTTTAGATGTTAATTCCTCTAGTTTCTGTGAAAGTTTAATATATTTTTCTTTTCTTGCAAGAAAAAAATTAAGAATTTCTGGAGTATATTCTTTTACTAGTGCTACTATATCTTTCCCATCTTTATCTTTAGTTTCAAAATCGATAGCCCGACCCCCTAATAATATAGCTTTTATTATTTCTATAGATTTGTCTTTTGTTGCACACATTAAATAATTATCACCATTTTTATCTAAAATACCAGAACTTAGGTTGGGTCTAAACATAACAATAGTTTTTACAATATCTAATTGTTTGTTTTTTATCGCTACATGCATCGGGGTATCTTCGTTATTATCCGCTGTATTTGGGCTCATATTTTGTTTTAATGCTAAAAATACTTTTACCATTTCAATGGAATTTTGTTTAATCATCATCATTAAAGGAGTATTACCATCTTTATCCTGAGCGTCTACATCAAGATCTCCTCTGATTATTAATAGTAATTTAAAAATCTCTGTAAATTCATTCTTTATAGCAACTGCAAATGGTAAGTTTCCTTTATTATCAGCAACATCAACACTAAAATTTTGCCTAAGTAATAAGAAAAGTTTTACTATTTCTATATCATTTTTTTTGACTGCGATTAGAAATGGGGTTTGTCCATCCTTATCTTTAGAATTAACTCCTATTCTTGGAGTTTCTAATAATATGCCGATGATTGCTAGGTTAGGTTTGTTGGATTTGACAGCTATTAATAATGCTGTATCTCCATTTTGATCTTTGATGTTAACGTTGACTCTGTCTCGAAGGGCTTCTTGTAGGGTAAGAAAATTGCCTGTTTTTACAGCTTCTAAGAATTTCTTTTCTACATATTCTTGTTCAAAATTCTGCATTTAATCCTCATAATTGCTAGTGAAAATTATAATTATAAGGAGTTTTTTCTTTCCGCTAAGTCATATATAGTTCTGCTTCTTTAATTCTTCTTCTGAGTAATCCTCTAGACTTTTTTCCACCTGCAAAAACCCATCGAAGAAGCTCTTCTGGAACAGAAAAATAATCACCTCGATTAAGTTTTTGTCTCAGCGTCGATCTTTGGAGTGCTCCAGAACCTACATTATAAGTAAAGGACACTAAAGCATCGAATTGCTTTTGTAGAAGCTTCACGTATATTAATCGCGACACTGCTCTTTCAGATGATAAAATATCCTGCTTCAACAATTCTTCTGCAGATGCCCTTGAAATACCTTCATTCCAGTTCTCTTTACTCCTTACAACATGCCCATAACCTATAGTAAGCACACCTGCAATATCAATATATGAATATCTTCTATATCCTTCAAACTGCTTTATTAAATCTAATCCAGATTTCGATATACGCATCATTTTCCTGAAAATTTAGATAATGTTCTTTGTCCAAACCAAAAAGATATTATAGCGGCAAATATAGCTCTTGTATCCTGATCCCATATCCCTAGAAAACTATTTATACCACTATTTCCAGAATCTAGCATCTTAGCTATGGTCAAAATCTTAACAACTGCAAATAAAAGAAAAAAAGAATAAGTGATGATCGGCCTAACAGACCCTCTAAGCCCTTCAACCCAAGGGATCCCGGTAGGTTGGCTTGCATGTTTATACAAAGCTTTTTTCTCTGCTATATCTGCATCTATCTCTATTTCTTGCAGCCGCTGGTTGTGACCTTGTTTTTGCTGTTCCATCTGCAACTTCAGAATCTCCAATTCATGTTTCTTGTCTTGCCTATCTTGGAAAAAACCTAATATATTAGGAAAGCCAGCTGACAAAAAACCCAAAAAACTACTTAACAAAGTTAACATTTATTCACCTATTTTTAATTTTCTATATATACACGATCATCTTCTACAACTCCAGATATCTGGACAGTATTGCCTCTTGGAGTTATAGATATAATCCTTAAATTTTTTCCCCAATCAGATCCGACTCCAAACCCGACATGCGTTCTCTCCCTATCTAGCTCAGTATTTGGCACAAAATCCAAGTCCTCATGTAAAACTAATTTGTTGCTGATATCTCCAAGGCGAGTAACTTCATATGGTCCACTCATACTCCCATCTTTTTTACGAAAAACAGCATAATGTTTAACATCTGGAAGAATGCTCCAATCTAACCTGTCAAAAACAGTAATGACGTTATCATCTACTGCTATTATCTCGCTATTCTGTCCCCAACTTGGTAAATCATGATTAACAGAAATCAAATCTCCATAACTCGGAATCAACCCCTCCAATTCAGTACTAAATGTCACTATTTGTCTTCTATATCTATTTACAGATGCTAGATATAAGCCTTCTCTCTCTGCTTGTTTTTTATTAGTTACGCCTACAAAAGATACCTTAGTTTCTTTTTCATTAGTTGAGTCAGGAAGAAATGCTGTTATTTGCTCAAATCTCCAGGTTTTTTTATCCATATATTCTACTACAACACGTCCGCTGGTCTCCTCACTGGGCAGTATATATTTAATTGATAATGAGTTTTGTACAATATTCCTAGGTGTAAACATAGCAACTGGAGAATTTTCCTTCTGGTCTCGAACAAACCTGACAATACCTCCTTGTAAATATACAGTAGCCCTACCAACTTTTGCTATTCTAGATACCGCTTCCCATACAGTTGTAGTTTGATCGAAAATTCCATTAAACTCATCTCCTCTATCCTGCCAAACTCTATCTAATTCTATTAATCCAGCAAGATCTATCCTTGTATCTTGGAGATTAGCTCCATACTTATTTCTTAATACATCAGCTATTGCCCATGCTATAGAATTTGTATTTGCAGGAGCCGACCATATAGAACCGTTCCATATAGGCAATTTACGTATCACAATACAATTTACTGATCTTTGTGATTGAGATGATAAATTGTTAGTTGCCTTCATTTTTAATGCAAGAGTTGTCAAGCCAGGAAATGTCACAATTTTGTCTGTAACGCCTTGTAATACGGTCCACACCATGTTATCAGTAATACTTAAAACACCAGAAATTGATGTAATCTCACTAGATTGATTGATACTTACCATATATTGTGTTCCAGTGTTTACAAAAAAACGTTTGGTAACTGCAAATCTATCTCGTGTATTTCTGGTTAACGTATCGGTATCACTTAGAAAAAGACTTCCAGTGTTAGTATTTGAAACACTAACAGTAAATTCCGCTGTATGTTCAAGATCTCCGCCAGATTCGTCTAAAACAAATAAACCTTGCGGAAAAACTATCGTAACAATTATAGCAGAAATGTTAACACCTTCTGGATTGATATTAAAAGGACCGATTATTCCAGCATCTTTTAATGTTTGACTTGAGACTTCTGGTACGGTCAAAATGTTAGTTTGGAAGATGCTAGAATTAATTGCTTCTCCAGGTCTTTTAATAGAAGAGCTAATCCCACTAAAAAAGCTAATTGGAGTATCATTAATCCTCACATCTGATATATCATATTCTCCTTGACCTATTATATGTAATTGATGTACAAATTGGTCACCATTATCTGCATATGAGATGTAAGGAGTTGATCCGAAATCTGGATATATAATATGTGTTCCATATATTACAGGTATTGCTTGCCCTACTCTGGCTTGATTCCCTTGAGCTTGGATATTATAAGTGGGGCTTTGACTTCTAGCAGTAGCGCTTCTCTCTATTGGATTTCTCTGTTGAGAATTATTAAATATCGATGTCAGAGCACCAAATGTTAGCGCAACTCCAACACCAATTGCAGCAATTGCAAATGCTGATGTAATACCTAGTGCCGCTGCTGCTGTAGGAACAAGAGCTGTAGCAATAGCTCCTATGATTCCTATAATTGGCCCACTTGGAACAGCAATAAAATCTACTATATCTTTTTCTCCTAGAATTGTTGTTGGCCAGTATTTTCGAAGTAATGGCTCTCCGTTATACATACAAATTGTTGGAGTTGAGAATTCTTCTATTTCTTTAGAATCTAGCCATTCCCTAATAGATTTTTGCTCCTGCAAAAGAAAGATCTCTTTATTTTTATGTCTATGAAATGGATTTCTGTATATTGTTATTTTTGACATATTTATATATTGCTATGATGTTCCAACTAGAAATAGAAAGATTAGATATTTTTTGGAAGACGACTCCATGATATCGCATACAATGCAGCACTGCACCTGGGTCGATCCAGATCCCTACATGGCTTGGTTTTTTGTTCCTTCCTAACAATATAGCATCACCTTCTTTTGCAGCTGCAAGAGGAACTTCTATCCAATTATTAAACTCACAGTGACTAGAGAATGCATCTATTACAGATTTTGTATTGCAGGCATTTACATTAATTGGTTGTAGCTGAATCATATAATAAGTTATATAAATATATCGAAGAAACCCCCAACAATCGAACATATCTGGTCCAGAAGCTCCATTCTTCCAAGCTTTTCCAATATATTTATTAATATTAATTTTCATCTTCTAAGGCCAGGAAAACGATTCAAATTATATTCTTCTGTTGGAAACTTAATATTTCCAACATCTAGCATTTTAGCCTTACCAGTTATACGTAATATACTAGCTTCGATATCATATAACACAAGCTTTAAAGGTGGATTCATTTGAGGTTCTGAGAGATCCGAGAATAAATATGGCCTATATATCAGATCTATCCTATCTTGAGAAGTAGCTGCTATCTCTAAAAATGGCATGAGCTCTCTACTTACATTATCTATCGATACGGTTATTTCTGGAACAGGAGTTGTATCTAACTTTGGAAGCTTTAGTTCAAATGCTATAGCTTCAAACTGGACAATCTCGCCAGCATTTTTAGGTGCATCATCCTCCAACACAGCAAGCAATGGAGTTTTGTCTTGTACCATTCTAATAGCTTGTGCTTGCCCCAGCTCATCTAGAAAATCAGGATGATGGAGTTCAATTGTATTTAATATTACATTATCTGCAGGGGCAGACGCATATGCTTCTTCTAAAGCCTTAGATAGTTGCGTATTAGCCATTATTCTCCTCTATCCAAGCTTCATCTGACAAGAAATCCACAGCTTCTCCTGCAATCAATAATTGTGCTATCTCATCTCTCTTATTTTGGATCTGAATACATTTTCGAGACAATACATCTAATTTATCTTTCCTAGCTTTTTCAGCAGTGTTAAGAGTTTTCTTATTTCCGAGCAACATCATATCTAAGAATCCAAGCAACATAGAATCGCGATCTTTCTCTAAATATACCCTCCTAATCATTTCATCTTTTAATCCTCTAAACACTACTGATTTTTCTTGTAGCTGAATTATTTTTGCAGACGTCGCCAAGGTTGCATTCTCTGGCACATGGACGTTTCCTGCAAATGAAAAATAGATGTTGTTTCCCATTTCTCCAAGAAAAATAGGGGTTTTATTGCTGTCAATAAAAGCGATTTTGTCAGCTTTAGAAAAATAATATATAGCCATATGATTAAAATATAATATTTGATAAAATTAGTTCGTTTGTATTATTCTCAGATTGAGTTCCAGTTTGACCGAAATTATTTCTTCCACATGCATATGCTTTGCCGTTTGAGAATACTACAGAAATTCCAAAACTGTTACCAACTCCATATATCTGCCAATTCTCAATAGGAGCTATTATATTGCCAAGTTCTGAAAAAGTAGAAATATTAGTTGTTGTTCCGAGTCCTAGATTACCAAAGCTATTTTCCCCAGCTGCAAACAAACGATTAGATACCTGTACTACTATTGCTTTTGTATTTCCAGTACCGCCAAACTTAATAGTTGTAACATTTCCTTGAAAATCTCCTATAGGTTCTATTATACTGCTTCTAGCTATTAAATCGCTTGTTCCTAGCTGCCCGGAATCATTAGCACCTGCAAGAAAAACTCTATTATCAGATGATATAAGCGCAATATTTCCATGATATCCATCAGATATAGCAATATCTCTAAAACTATTATCGCTAGTAAAGCGAGTTAATTCCTCAAGATCTGTCGTGTCTCCAGTTGCTAACTGTCCAAAATCGTTGCTCCCAACTCTATAAATATCCCCGGTATTTGTTAATATAATTCCAAAGCCTCGATAAAAGCTAGGATCGAATAAATCAGTGCTTAAAGTCGAACTCATAGTATGAGCACAATCTACAACTGCTTTGGAAACCCCAGATACAGCAGTTACTCGTCTTGGCAATGTTTGAGTTATTCTATTTCCTAATCCTAACTGCCCCTTAGAATTATTTCCCCATACATACAAATTTCCATTGGTATCTACTGCATAAACAGAAAAAGGCCTAGCAGATACAGAAACATCTTTTATATTAGATAATGTTCCACATCTAACAGGAATTAATTGCTGGAGATTTGTTCCATCCCCAAGATTCCCATCTTTATTGTCTCCACAAGCATATAAATAACCATTTGTTGCTAAAAAGTAAGAGCAATATATATTAACTCCATATGTCCAACCACTTGTAAATATTTTCTCAATCTGGATCGAATTGTTTGAGAAATATTCTATTTTCTTTGCAGTTGCAATAGGTGTTAGATCACCATGTCCTAATTGGCCTGAGCTATTATCTCCCCAACTATACACGTCTCCTTCTGCTGTAATGGCATAATTAGAAGCAATTCCACTATATAGCGAGACAAAAGTTATATTGTCTTCATTTGTTAATTTTATAGGCAATATATTAGTTCTTGCACCAGAATCTCCATTTCTAAAAAATGCTCCACTTCCAACAGCAAAAACACTGCCATCTTGCATTAAATATGACCTATAGTTGTTACTACCAACTGTTGTGATAGTTGCAACTTTTGCCGCAAACTTAGATAGATCTGGTGGCTCTGGGACAGGTGTATCAGGCAAATCTATTATATCGCCTGCCCAAGTTATTTCGCCATCTATAACTAAAGGATATTGTCCATTTTCTCCGATATCTAATGTTATTACCTCGTCTCCATTATGAGTTAGAATTTGTCCTGCAGCTGAGAATAAGCCAGTTCCAATACAAAATAATTCCCATTCTCCTAAGTTTGCTAATGGATTAGCAGTTGGGAAATTTCTTTTTGAAATATATATGTCTCCTCTATATTCGACTAAACTATTTCTAAAATAGGTCAAGCCAATATCATATATTCCACGCCATACTGGCCTTAGGTTTTTTAAAATCTTTCTCATAAAAATATAACGTTTTTTAATGTTGAGATTGTATGTAGCACTGTAGATTGAGTACCAGTTTGCCCAGAAGTATTATTGCCATTTGTATCGACTCTACCATCTTCATATAGGACAGACAATGCATGTCTATTGAAAATACCAGATACCACCCAATCTTTTATCTGACCAGAAATTCCAATAACTTCCTGAAATGTGCTATTGATGGCCACAATATTGCCAACTCCTAAGTTTCCATTGACAGAATAACCAGCTGCATATATCTTATTTCCAACTTGGACGAATGTACTATTATATACATTAGTTCGCCCGCTATTAGCCGAAGTAACACTACTATATCCACCGAACTGGACTTTTCTCACATCTCCAGATAATACTCCTCCTTGTAATTCAGGAGTTGTAATAAATGAAGTTACGCTTTTTCCTAATCTTCCATTTTCAGATGACCCCCAGAGATAGATTCTACCTCTAGAGATTGCAGCAGCCGCAGCATGGTATGATTGTGAAACAGCAATTTCCTCTATATTCTCTAGTGTTGGAATCTTTGTATAGCTATTCATATTAGTGCTATTACCTAATCCTAATTGTCCCCAGCCATTTGCTCCAGAACTAAAAACATCTCCATTTTGTAGCAATACTAGAGAAAAAGCTTGGAAGCTACCATTGGTTATATTAGTTGCGCCACCTATAGCTTTCTTTACATCTGATAAAGCATCGACTTTAACAGGTATGTTCCTTTGTGTTATATCTCCTAAGCCTAATTGTCCAACATTATTTGCACCCCATACCCACAGATCTCCATTCGAGTCTATAGCATATACTGATATTGGATTTGCAGATGGAAAAACGTCAACTATATTTTCTAATATTCCAACTCTAACTGGAGTTAATCTTTGAGTTGTAGTACTATCCCCAAGCTGTCCCCAAGCATTGTTTCCAACTGCATATAATATACCATTAGTTGACAAAAAATAAGAGTTATATATATCGCCACTGCTCCATCTGTTATTAAATATTTTTGATATTTTAATTCCATTTGTAACAAAATATTCTATCCTAGTTGCAATCGCTAAATTACTTGTATTTCCATGCCCAAGCTGCCCATTATTATTAAATCCCCAGCTATAAACATCCCCGCCTTGAGTTAAACCATAGCTATAATTAGTCCCAGAAAATATCTCAATAAATTTAATATCTTGAAAATTAGTATTAACACGATTTGGTAGGAATATATTAGAGCCATTAGGATCTCCGTTTCGAAACGCACCGCCGAAACCAACAGCTTTAATCGAACCATCAGCCATTAAAAATGTTCGAAAAGCATCACTACCATGATCAACTATTGGTAGTTTCCATACCTTCTTAGCAGGATCTGGTAACACAAAAAAACTTTGCGGTAAATTCCCAATAAACGGGATTCCGCTGCCAGATAGATCTATGTTTTCCCATACAAGCCTACCATTAAACGAACGTAAAGTTTCATTTTCCTTCCCAATAGGGAGCCTCTCTAACCCATTTTCTCCAATCATCGCTATATCTCCTCGCTCCTGCAAAACATCAAGCCCCCGTAAGAACAATTGCCAAGGGGAATTTTCTTGCACAGGAGAAACCCCTATGCTTGCAGCCGTTGCAATATATGCAGATTGTTTAAATAGCACAATATCATCCTTTGAATATTGTCGTGTCTGACTATATTCTCCTTTCCAATTTAGCGAAATATTTCCAAAATTTAATTTTGTAACCATATTAAAACATAACCTGTCTTAAAGTTCCTGCAATTGTATTTATTGTTCTAAAAATACCAGTTTGCCCAGAAGCATTATTGCCATTTGTATCGACTCTACCATCTTCATATAGGACAGACAATGCATGTGTACTGGCAATACCAGATACCACCCAATCTTTTATCTGACCAGAAATTCCAATAACTTCCTGAAATGTGCTATTGATGGCCACAATATTGCCAACTCCTAAGTTTCCATTGACAGAATAACCAGCTGCATATATCTTATTTCCAACTTGGACGAATGTACTATTATATACATTAGTTCGCCCGCTATTAGCCGAAGTAACACTACTATATCCACCGAACTGGACTTTTCTCACATCTCCAGATAATACTCCTCCTTGTAATTCAGGAGTTGTAATAAATGAAGTTACGCTTTTTCCTAATCTTCCATTTTCAGATGACCCCCAGAGATAGATTCTACCTCTAGAGATTGCAGCAGCCGCAGCATGGTATGATTGTGAAACAGCAATTTCCTCTATATTCTCTAGTGTTGGAATCTTTGTATAGCTATTCATATTAGTGCTATTACCTAATCCTAATTGTCCCCAGCCATTTGCTCCAGAACTAAAAACATCTCCATTTTGTAGCAATACTAGAGAAAAAGCTTGGAAGCTACCATTGGTTATATTAGTTGCGCCACCTATAGCTTTCTTTACATCTGATAAAGCATCGACTTTAACAGGTATGTTCCTTTGTGTTATATCTCCTAAGCCTAATTGTCCAACATTATTTGCACCCCATACCCACAGATCTCCATTCGAGTCTATAGCATATACTGATATTGGATTTGCAGATGGAAAAACGTCAACTATATTTTCTAATATTCCAACTCTAACTGGAGTTAATCTTTGAGTTGTAGTACTATCCCCAAGCTGTCCCCAAGCATTGTTTCCAACTGCATATAATATACCATTAGTTGACAAAAAATAAGAGTTATATATATCGCCACTGCTCCATCTGTTATTAAATATTTTTGATATTTTAATTCCATTTGTAACAAAATATTCTATCCTAGTTGCAATCGCTAAATTACTTGTATTTCCATGCCCAAGCTGCCCATTATTATTAAATCCCCAGCTATAAACATCCCCGCCTTGAGTTAAACCATAACTATGAACAGTACTAGAAAATATCTCAATAAATTTAATATCTTGAAAATTAGTATTAACACGATTTGGTAGGAATATATTAGAGCCATTAGGATCTCCGTTTTGAAACGAATTGCCGAGACCAACAGCTTTAATCGAACCATCAGCCATTAAAAATGTTCGAAAACTAAAACTGCCATGATCAACTATTGGTAGTTTCCATACTTTTTTTGCTAAACTCACACCATAATCCCTAATCTCTCTTACACCAGGCAATTCTCCACCAGTCCAAGCTAATCTCCTAGCTTGTATATGAAGCCTTTGTCCTTCTTTTCCAATAGGCAGCCTAACGGCATTTGAACCATCAAAAAAAATAATATCTCCGGCATCCTGTACAACTGTAGGTGAAAGTGCAACTAATCCCCAAAACCGTCCCTCTTCTGGTACAACCCCAGCAATATCATCTTTAGCAAAAAAAGCAGATCTATTAAAAAATACAACATCATCTTTCTGATACTGTATATCTTTCTTAAACTCTCCTCTCCAGTTGATCTTTATCTTATCTATATCGAAAAAAAACATTAAAAACTCATTATTAAATTTCCGTTTAAATCTATTTCGAATCCAACCTTAGGTGGTGCGACGGTCCAAAGCCCATAATCTATAATATTATAATCTCCAGAATCACTATCGAAAACTAAGTTGCTTCCATTACGAAAAAGCCCAACAAATAAAGGGATAGCACCTGCAAAAACATAACCATCTTCAGTAGGGTTAACTGCTAGTACAGATCCTGCCCTTCCAATCAGCGCTCTAGGCAGAGATAAACCATAGGTAGCTTCTAAGCTTTTAACTTCTGACGCAGAAGTAACAGCTTGGTTTGCAGCAGCTATTGCATCATCGGTCGCGCCAGAAATAGTCATCTCTAGATCGCTTCTTGCAGCTACAATCTCAGCCCTAGTGTCATCCAAAAAAATCTTTGAAGAATCAATCACACCCGTAGCGTTATCTAAAACATCATTAGCCCTAATCACTGCATCATTGCTAGCTTTTAAAGTTGTGCCAAGATCTGTAATCTTTAGTTCAAAATCGCTAAGACTAACAGCAATATCTGCATCTAACCTATCGAATGCACCTTTTAGTTGCTTTGCTATACTATTGATATCACCTCCTTCAGTCCTTACAATAACAGTGTTGTTGCCGTGAACTATATCGTGGAAGATATTAGAATCTGTTTGCTGTTTTGCAATTATTGCGCGAATATCATCTACAACACTCATAAAAATATACCTGATAAAGTTGCATGTAAAAAAGAATGGTAGGACTCAACTACAATATTTATATCCTCTAGCCTTAATATAGAAAGAAGATCTGCAATTTCATTATCGATTAAAGGCAGTGTTCTAATCTCAAGATTTGCCCTCACCATCCATGCATCTGCTCCTAAAAACTCGGTAGTATACTGCTCAAAAAATCTCGCTTCATGCTCCGTAAAACCAACCCCAGCTAATAAATCAATCTTAAAGAAAGCAGCTCCTTCCCTAGCTTTCCTGCGATACCACGACTCAAATAAAGCCATTTGACTCTGTTTTAATCTCCAGACAACAGAATTAATCTGTGTTGTAGAAGTAAATCTTCTCCTTTGTCTAGAGGGGCCAGAATCCATATCAGTACGCACTAAAGCATCATCTGGTCTAATCCTATATCCCTCTACTAAAGGTGATGGCAATGTAACTGGAAACTCAAGCATTACAAACCTCTAGATACTCCATAAACCCGCTCAAAAATAGGTCCTAATCCTCTGCCACTAGCAATATTTTGTCCTAAAGAACTTTCAATCTGCTCAATAATAATTTCCATCTCTAAATCTCCATTATTATCTCGTCTAGTCTCTGTATTAATACTAGCACCTGACGCATTATTCTGTATATTAACCCTTACATTGACTTCAGGTTTTTGTGTCCCACCTAAAGCTCCAAGCTGGCCTGGTGTCAAGACTGCTTCTCCTCTTCTTGCTATAATTGGAACTTCTCCTCTAACTAAACCTCCTTCATGGAATCTTTTAGCCCCTGCAAATAAAGATGGGTTTACTGCTCTTTTAGAAAAACTATCTTGTCCTATAATACCTCCTGTATGGGCAACTGCTACAGGGGAAGCTGAGAACAAACCTCCAATTGCTCCAGTTACCCCCTGCACTAAAGGTGTAATAATTGCTTGCCTGACAGCTATTCTTGCAATATCAGATATTATAGAATTTGCAAAAGATTTAAAACTAAACTGACCTTTAGTCACAAAATCCACTAAACTATTTTCTAGATTGCTTGTTGCAGCAGAAAAAGTAGACGTAATATCTCCGCTTGTATCTTTTGCAGTTTGTTCAACATCTTTAAATCCTTTAGATACATTATCTTTCCAACCTTCGAAATTTTCTAAATCTTTTTCTCTAGCTTCTATATTAGCAGTTAAAGCATCATTAACAGGGTTAGTAATATCATTTATTCCACCTATAGGTGTAGCAGTCTGTTGTAATAAATTATTTGTTTTTTCTAATTCCTTATTAAATTCCTCTCTATTCTCCTTCGCATCTACTGCTCTTTCTTCTTCATCAAAAAAAGATTTAACGAACTCGAAGCCTTTAAATGCTGCTAAACCTAATGCGGCAATAAGTGCAGTAGATTTTCCAATAGCTGATACTGCAACTTTAAAAGCAGTTACAGCACCAGTTGCAGCACCAGTAGTTGTAGTAAAGAATGCCATAGCAGCACTAGCAGCAGCTATTGCAGTAGATGTTGCAGATATTACAGTCTGTAAAGCAAATGCAGCTGCAAAAGCAGTAATCCCCTGTACAACTAAGTCTAAGTTCGCTATTAGTCCAGATAAAACACTACCTAATGTGACAATCACTCGACTAAGTACACTGCCTAAAACACTAGCCATCTGGCCTCCTGATGCAACAACATCTGCAAATTTAGATGCAACCTGATTCATAGCCTCGTTTAAGCCAGACGCACCAATATTTCGTGCTAATTTCTCTACATTATTTTGGATTCTCACAAATGCTCCTGCTACAGTATTAGCTTGAGCCTCTAATCCTCCGCCTAATGCATTTTGAGATAACTCAGTAACAGCCTTAGAGATAGCTTCAGCACTATTTTCAACAGTCCTGGTCATTCCTTGAAATTGTAGATTAATATTATCTCCTACTCTGGTTGCAATGATCCCAAAATTCCCTAAAGTATCGATACTGCCTTTAGTTGTATCTGCTATTGCAGTTGCAAAATCTATAGATGTTTTTTGAGTAGCAGCTGCAATATTTGCAAATGCAATCATCTGTTCAGAAGTTGGTTGTAGGCCAGCAGATCTAAGTCTGATAAAAGATTGTAGCAAATCGCTTAAAGGAACAGAAAATTCATCTGAGATTGCCTCTAACTGTCGAAATGCTAATTGTGACGCCTCTGTTGAACCAAGTAAACTAGTTATACTAGCATTTAAGGTTTGGAAGCTTTTATTAATCTCGATAACTCCTCGAAATGCAGAAGTTAACCCTTGTAAACCAAGATATGCACCTGCAAGACTAGCCGCCCTGCTTAGAGTATTATTGAATGTTGAGCTTACTCTATTTAAGGCTTGTAAATTTTTAGTTGAAACTTTAGAAGCACGATCTATACGATTAAAAGCTTGCTTTCCACCATCGCCAAGTTTTTTAAACTCAGACTTAATTTGATTTCCGCCTCGAGCTTGCAGCCTTACTGTTAATCTTTTCTCTTCCGCCATTATTCTTTTTACTTATTTTTTCTATTGCTTCTCTAATTCCAATCGCAACTTCTGGTAGTAACTCTGCCATTACTACCATATCATATCCAAGTTCTCTAGCCAGCTGCAAAGAACAATCTAATGGAAATCTATCTCTTATTTGAGATATTGTTTTCTCAGCGATATCGAAAGCCTCCCACCCTTCTATCGTCTGTAGATGATTCTCTATATATGGGCAAAAATTCCCATTCATACCTCTCCTTCCTTTAGAACAATCCGTGCCTATATTCTCACACTCAATACAATAATTTGCTCCTCCTGAAAAATGCCAAGATACCCTAGCTTTTATCTTTTTTTTTCTTCTTCCAAAAGATTCCTATACTCTGTATATTTAGTCCTAAAGTTTTCTGCTATTGTCCAATATCCTTTAAACAGCTCTTCTATAGCCTCATTAGAAACAGCTAATTCTTTTCCATCTTCTCCATATACTCCACTCCACTTCTCGATCCCAACAACAGCTAAACCTATGACAAGATATTCCTCTGCTATAGCTTCTCTCATGGATTTTTCTTCCAATTTTTTCTCTAACTTCTCTGTCTTAAACTCCTCCATTGCAGATTTTAAATTCTGCATCATATGTGCTTTCGCCTGACAGAAAACAGCAGTAGTACAAGGCCTGACAAAAAGCTTTACGCCTAATCCAACATCTATCCAATATTTCTCTTTTGGAAAATTAAGCTTAAGCATAACTGGCAACATCATTAGTTAAAGTAACTGTAAACATTTTAGTGAGATTAGGATCAGTCGCACCTTGAAATGCAAATGTTAAATCTATTCCTCCTTCTCCAGACACCTCTAAATTTGGAACCGGTAAAAACAAGCGATGAGCTGTCATTGTAAGCTTTCTAACATCATCGATTTTATATTCGAAATCTACAGCTATAGGTAATCCAGCAGTTGCTTTATCTAACAAAACTCGATCACTAAATCTTACTACAATCTCTCCAGTTAGAGAAGGTAACCCCTCATCTATACTATCTACTTTTCCATCACTTCTAATTGTCTCTACAGGCAACAATCCATTAGAGAATGTAAAATTCCCACTTAAAACCCTAGCTAAAGGAGTCCCTCCTTCATTGATTCCACCATTGAAGGCTGAGAAAAATCTCTCCTCTAATACAATAGGGTTAGGATCTACAGGAGCAACTATAACATCTTCTCCTTGAGCTAAAACATTAACTGTAGTTAATACTTGTCCAGTTCTCTGGAAATCAAATGCCATACTATTAACTTTTGCTCCATTAATTGATGTATATACAGGGATATTTGGGAAATGCTTTTCCAAAGTAAAACTAGGGAGCAAATTCTTTTCAGATATAAAAACATGTGTGAAGTTTCCACTTCCATCTGGAGTAGTTACAGGATCTCCAAGTAATGCTCTAAACCAAAAACCTATATATCTAAGATCAACAGGAACCACTATATCGCCACTTACAGTAGTTGCATCTTTAAAAGGTTCACTAACCTTTCTACCTTGCCCTGCTAGATTTGCAAAAATTAAAGATTGTTCCTTTCCTATACTATTTGTTGTATATAAAGGCTGTATATATGTACCGGCAGCAGGAACAACTCCATAACTACCCTCAAAAGCCATCGCTGTCTTAGCGAAAATTCCATATTCATTTGCCATGATTTTTTTTATAAATAATATTGTAAAGAAATTTCTAAAGTCACAATTTTAATTGCTATTCCATCATCTCCAACCTCTAAAGTAAATACAGGCACGCCAAAGAAAAAACCCTCTACAAGTCCATCAAATAAGCTCTCTTTAGGTGATAATACATCCACTACAGATTTAAGTAAATCACTAGATTTTTGATCTCTAGTTGCAGCATCTATCGACTGTACAAGAATATCCAGCTGTACACGATGAGTATATAAGACCGTTTCTTCTGCAGAAGATAATATATACTCAGGTGCATCTATCGTCCCATCCTTTATCAGCACAATACCAGTCTCAGGCATAGAAACTCCAAGAACATGGTTCTTAAGGATTAACACTTCTGGCAATGCATCTGCAAGAAAGATATGAAGCTTTTTTAATATTTGTTCTATTTTTTCTACTTCCATTTTCCAACTATTAATCCTGCTAATTTTCTTTCCCAAATTGAGACTATGCCATCAAAATCTAGTTTTTTCCTAATCTTAACTTCTGGTACTAAAGTATATAATACCTTGTCTCCAGATAGTAAAATCGCTAAATCTCTCTTAAGAGAAACAAACTCTAAATTATCAGTAACCTCTCTAGGTGATTTCTTCCTTCCTCTACCTGTAGTTGGCGCATCTTCTGTTGGAATAGTTAACCATTTTGAATTTTTTCCTTTAATGATTGCTCCAAATGCATGAGACTGAAGGATGCGTTCAGCTCTAGTAGAGATATATGCACTAGATCCAGTACTCGGCCTTCTTGGAAAAAATTGCACTTTCCAAGATTTAGACAAATTTGCCCCTAATTTAGCCTTGATAGTTTCTCTTGCTAATGTCCTTTTTAAACCATTCCCAGCTGCTTTAACCCCAGCTGTTACAGCCTTTCTAGCAGATTGAACTTCTCTAACAACATCCCATGTAAACTCTTGTTTAATGTCAAATTGTAGCATCTATCCTCTCTAATGGAACCCTCCAAACATTGTCATCTGCAATCTTTTGTGCTTCTCCCAACACCCTATATTGCTCATCTTGTATAGAAAATATCCCATCTTGTGGAACTATCTTTAATTCTGCAACTTGCACATCTAAGGTCTTAGTAGTATCTCCAATATTAATAGAAAGATTATCATAATCTAAAAATCTCTCAGGGGTGCGAAAAATACACAGGATCTCCTTTTCTTCATCTGCACAAGCAAACTTAACGATAATCCCAAAGCTAGAAAACATCCGAGCAATAGCCATATTAAAAAATATGTTTTTCATACAACAGTAGCAGCTAAAGATGCATTAGGTCTCATTGGCACAATCATAGGTGCTGATTGCATAAGCATCATATGACGGGACGGATCATGTTCCTCCCAAGATTTTACATAAAAATCTCTAGCTTGTAATCCAGAAGATATATCTTCAATAGCTCCATAGATTCTAGTGCCTCTTAATCCTTCTCTACTCACAACCAATACTGTATTATCAGGTAAAAATCCACGACTCACACCACCTTCATCTGAATATTTTCCAGCATAAACATAAAAATTCATATCAGCTATAGAACCTACATATTGCGCTTGGCCTTCTCCTTCTTCAAAAGTAACCGGTTCTGCAGATAAACTATTAGTTGTTCCTCTTCTAATTTCTAAAAGACCAACTACAAGCTGAGATTGTCTAAATAATTTCCAAGCCTTTCTATCCATTACAATTGTTCTTGCAGCTGTACCAGACTTATCTTGTACTAAGCTAACCCAGTCTTCTATCATTTCTAACGGATTAACACCTGTACTACCCCAACTATTGGTACCTGATAAAGAGATGTTAAGTGCTGAGTCTCTTCCAAAATTAATGGATTTTCCTCTGTGGCTATCTGTACCCTTAATCGTAATTTTTCCATTAATTAAAGCTTGAGATGCAAAATACTCCTCTCTTCTTTTTAAGTTAGCTAATTGATCTGTTAAAGCCTGATTAATAGCGAGCTCTAGTCTATTTTGTCTTGTAAACTCACCTCCAACTCTTTCTCCAGCCACTCTTTTTCCTGCTCTCTCTGGGCTAAATAATCTTAAATCCTTTACATATGCAGGAGATATTTGGAATGTCTGAAATCCTGGGTTTTCTAGAACTTTAGCAGCAATATCAGGATCAACTAATGGTGCTAATCTCTCACTACCTTTTAGAACATCAAATGTAATTGTTTCGCTATCCTGTATTTCTTGAGCAGCAAAAAATGTATCTAATAAGAAAAACGAAGGTCTCTTTAAATATGCTACTGCTGTAGCTAGAGTTGTTGTATCGAATATGTTCATATATTACCTATAATTTTATATTTTCTTTTAAGAATATCGCTCTTCCTTCTTGGATAAACCCAGCCTCAACAGAAGCGAGAGTATGCCCTTCTCCAAAAGATAAAGCATTTGAGTTAAATACACCTGCAAAATAGATATTTGCGTCTTTATCATCAGAAGATGCATCCACGTCATTTCCTAATATTGCAACAGGTTTCTGTGAACCATCAGTAGCAGCAGATAGGCTTAATTTGTATTTACCATCTGCATCTACACCTAGAACTGCGCCTCTTGTTAAGTTTCCTCCAGTTACAATATGTATTTTACTAAAAAATATATTCGATGGAGCAGCAATAAGATTGTCATATCTTAACTCTCCTAAATCTTTAAATTCTGCCATTATTTTTTACCTTTAATTTTGTTATTACTTAATTCTGCTATTCTTTTTCCAATCTCTAAACTCATATCTTTTTCCTCAATAGTTGGAACTATCTCTGGATTTTCTAATTCTCCCATTACAGCTAAAAATTTAGCATTTTCCTCCTTAGGAGCATAAGACATGAATCTTAAGACAGTCTCTAAAGAATCATTAGCATCAAATGCCAACTTCTTAGCTAGCTCGTTTTTATCAGACTTTGCTCCTTCTGCTAGAATAGCTTTAATTCTGGCTTTTTCAAGTTCAGCCCCTTTCTTTAAAAGAATATCTTCATCAAGAGATGAATTTTCTTTAATATTTTCATTCATTATATTACCATTAATGTTAGTTAATAATTGGTCAAAACTACTGACTTCATCGACCATTCCGCGAGTTAGTGCCTCCTTGCCAATAAAGACATCCCCTGCACCAAATCTGTCATCAATATCTAATAGAGAAATATCTCTATATTTAGCTATCGAATTTAAAAAGACACTTGCAATATCGTCAATCCTAGCTTGGAGTTTCGCTTTTCCTTCTTCTGTATCAGTACTAAGACGCTTATTTGGGGTTTGGCTAGAGACAATTTCTGTTACTTCTTCTTTTTTATTCTCATATATCCCAATAACCCCTATTGATCCGATATTGCTAGTTGGATTAACAACTATTTTATCTGCTGCAGCTGCAATCCAATATGCTCCAGATGCTACATCTCCTGATGCATAGGCTGTAATTGGCTTAATTCCTCTCCTGCTGTATATATATTCAGATACCTCAAGGCACCCATTAACCTCACCTCCTGGCGAATCAATATCCAATATAATACTATCAATAGTAGAGTCTGTGATACAAGAATCAAATTCATTGAGAATTTTCTCATAAGAAGTAGCACCACTTACAGTCGTAAACATATTAGCGTATCTAAACAATGGACCACGTATAGGCAATACAGCTATCCCATCTGAAACAGTCATTTTGTGAGTATTCTGCAACTCCCTTCCAAGCTTTGCAGCAACAGCCTCAACAGATTCATTCTCTCGGTTAGAAATTGTTAAGATTTGCTGTAATGCAGCATTAGTAATTGCCCAAATATCATACTTCTTCTTCCAAAACATCTTGTTCCTCTTCATTAGTTTCTTCTGTTATATCTATTTCTGGTTGTATAGCAGCTCCTGCCTCATTTAATGATAACCCTAATTCTTTAATCTTATTTTTTTCTCTGGATCTCTGCTCAAATACCTCAATCCAGTCTAGCCCTTGAGCTGCACATTCATCTTCATATGTGGAAATTCCAAGCTCTATTCTCATCTTTGCAGCTTGTACTTCCTTAACAGGGTCGATCCAACCTCTCCCAGCTCCGATCCATTTAGATCTAGTATAAGCATATTTATTTGCAAAAAACTCAGGTGCATCTATTAATCCCTTAGCCACTACTTCCTCAAAAAATAATTCATATATTGGCTGTAAAAAAGAAGAAATAAGCCATCTACGCCTACAAGCAAAATGTCTCCAACCCTCTAATAATGCTGCTCTAGCACTGGAGTAATTAGTCTTAGAAAAATCTTTTTCCAAGAGCTCATATGGAATATTTAGTCCAGTTGCGATATGTCTTAAAACATTCTCTACAAAATTACTATAAGCTGTATTAGGCCTACTTGGTGTAAAGGAAGATATCTTATCTCCTGGAAATACAGGTATTATAGCTCCGCCCTGCAGCTTAATATTAGACTCATTCCTAGCTTTTAAATATTCCTCAGTAGAGTCATCAAATAATGTTCTTAACTCGTCTCCACTCATAGGAGTCTCTACAAAAGCTGCAATCATCGCATTTACGATTGCTGCTTGCAATTCTGAACTCTCATATTCTCCAAGCATCTTAAAATTAGATAATACACTTGTTAGAACAGGTTTGCCTCTAGTTTGACCAGTTCTTTCCTTGTCATGAATATGTATAACCCTTAATCTCCCAAATACACCTCTTCTTGGAATCCTCTGCCACTCATTACGCTTTTGTAAAAGAAACTTATCTCCATCATGGTATTTTTGTATCCAATATGCCAGTGGAGTTCCATATGCCCCAATCTCAATTCCACCCCTTAATTTCTCAGTATCTGCTATATTATTAGGATTAGACAACCTATCAGCCTCTACTACTTGCAAAACAGTTGAGAATTTTCTAGATGGAAACCATAAAGGCAATATTAAAGCCTCTCCATTAAGTAAGCTAGACTTATACACTAGGCTTGTAATACCTGCAAAGTTCATCATTCTAGTAGCATCACATGTATCAGTATCAGCCCAAGATCTCCATAACATTTCTATCTTTTCTGCAAATTCTTCTGCCCAAACTTTATCTTTTCCAAGTGCTCTATAATCAGGAGTTGCAGATAGTCTAAATCCAGTCCCAACAACATTATCAACTAAAGTTTGTAATGCTCCAGCAGCAATCCCATTATTTCTAACAAGATCTCTAGATCTAGAAACTAAAGTATCTAGTTCTGGCAACAAATCTGAGTCAGCAGATCCCTTTCTTGGAAGCCAATTCCTTAGCTGTTTAGCATTTTTAGACGCTGAATCATGTGCTGTATCCTTAATTCTACTCACAATACATAACCCTTCTTGGTATTAATCCTTTAGCAATTGCAATAGAATTTTTCAACTGCAAGATATATCTCCTAAGCTCCATGGTGGATGCCTGTCTATAATTTACACTTCCATAACTGCCAACATTAACACTTACTTCTTTCTGTCCAAGCAAGAGTTTTTTTAATGCATCTTCTGCCTCGCTTAACTCTAATTCTAGCTCTTGTATAGTTTTTGTCATAAATACGGGTTATCCGATATAATTGGTTTTTTTTGTAAAAGACTTAGCTTATGTATCGCAATCTCTTTCTGCTTATTTTCAACTTTAAATTGAGTTGTTCTATTCTCTTTAGTTGGGAACTCTTTCTGAAATTCTAGAAAATGTTTCTCAGCAAATCTGTCTAAGCCATATATAGCAGCAGCTGCTCTAGCATATACTCTACAATCTAATGCCTCATTTCTTCTTCCAGGATCCTTCTCCCAATATGGTTTAGGAAAACCCTTTATAAATTTAATAACTCTTCTTTCTGAGGTTATTTGTTTAAAATATTCCTCCGGATATTCTGGGAAATGGCAAGCTCCAGCCGGAAAGGATTCTCCATTCTCAACCTCCTCTCTGGTCGGCCATTTAAGAGCAAGCCATCTATATAATTCTAATTTACCTATAGTTGAAGATGCTGTCCAAACCTTTAAACTTTTGGCTTTTGGGAACATCTTCACCTGCGTTGCATTTAAGATTAAGCTAGAGCTTCTATCAGATCCTCTAAGAGCTACCACAGTTCTAGGTGTAGGTGCTCTACTACCAGATGCTCCCCATGCAGCTTGTGAATATGTTCTTGCCCATATATATACATCTTGAGTTGCATATCCAGCATCAACTGCAAGAACACGTATAGGTAGCATCACACCACTCTCATGTTTAAACTCCTTATATAATATTTTAGCAAGTTTCTCCCAAGTTTCTTTTCTTGCAGTATCTCCCTGTATTATAAAATACTCGATACTCCAACTTTCTTTATTCCGTCCCCAAGCAACAACCTCACATTCAATCCTATCTTTTTGGACATCCGCACCAGCAGTTAAAAATAAACCACCTCTAGGTACTGTCCCAATTCGATATTGTTCTCTCTTAGCATATAACAACTCCCAGTCTGGAGCATCATTCTCTTCCTCAAATGGCTCTCCTAAAACAGTATTGACAAAACTTTTTTTTAAATCGCAATGCTTTTTCGTCTGCTCAAATATAATTGCAGCATCTGCCCAAGAAAACCATCCAGGTGGACTATACAAAGACGAAAGATGAAATCCTGCAATATTGCTACCTGGATTTGTTGCCACCCATTTTCCATTTTTTAACATATAGTTCTTGTGGTTCTCTACTATTTTTTCACAGCAGCTTTCACAACTCATGCTAACTTCTGTAGGCTTTCCTTCTGGCCATGAGAATCTATTAAAATCTATTCTTTGAAAATGATCACAGAACGGACATGGTACTAAAAAATATCTTTGGTCTGAATCTCCAAATTCTCTATATATCCGTGATAATCCCTTAATCGTAGGTGTACTAACTAGAAATACTTTTCGTCTTGCAGCAAATGTAGCACCTCTTCTCTCTGCTAATAGGATAGGATCTCCTTCTCCATCTACATCTCCTGGATATCCGTCTACCTCATCCATAAATAGATATCTAGCAGGCATGGATCTAAGCCCAACAGCTGAATTTGCACCTGCCATAACTAATACTCCTCCAGAAAATTCCTTTGTTAAAATCGTATTAGCAGAATCCCTAGATTTAGCTGGTTTAATCAGATTTCTAATAGCAGAGCTCTCTGTGATTAATGGATCTATTCTTTGCTTACTGCTTCTTTTAGCCATATCTACAGTCGGTGATATCGACATCATAGGACCTGGCGCCATATGTATTACATATCCAATCCAGTTGTTTCCAGCCTCAGTGCCTCCTACTTGAGCTCCCTTCATGAATACAACTTTTTGTACGTTAGAACCAGTACTTAAGCAATCCATTATCTCCCTTAAATACGGGGTTCTACTATTTCTCCATCTGCCAGCTTCAGATGCAGATTTCTGTGACAAAACTCGATATTTCTCAGCCCACTCAGATACACTAAGGCGTTCTTCAGGCTTTAAACCTTTAGCAAGAGCTTTATTAAGTCTAACTAACTCCTTTTTAGTTAGTTTCCTCCTGTTCATCTTCTCCCATCTGCAAAGAAAAAACCATAGATGTCTGTTCTTCTAGATTTTCTGCTACATATTTCTCTAAAATTACACCCATTTTATGTGCATCAATCCCTAAATCTGCAGACATTTGACCAGCAACACGGACAGACCAATTGAGCCATGAATTTCGAAGATCCCTAGAAAAACACAGAATATGTTTTTCAACTAATTCGCGATCATATAATCTATCATTCAGCTGTTTAAGCTTAAGATCATTAAGCTTCATCTTTAATATCTCGTTCTGAGTCTTGGCTTCCGCATAAGTTTTAGGTAACCGAAGCTCAGGAACAGCTTGATCTTCTTCCTCTCCATCTGAAAAAGAAAAATCCATCTCTATATTTTTGTCTAAATCTCCAACTACAGGCTCAGCATCTTTTGCTGTATCTATTTTCTGGCTTGTGGATTCGTCCCAAATCCTACTTGCTTCCTCAAAATCTATTAAGCCATCTTCCCCCATTGCAATCTTTCCACTACGGACCTCTCGTCCAATATGAGAAGTAGACAACCCCTTAAGTCTAGCAAATTCAGACTGGCTAACCCTCACTTTTTATTACTGCTGTTTTTAGTTGAGCCATCATTCCCTATTTTCCTCGTCATATTAACTAGAGATTTAAAAAAAACAGGCACACTTCGAGTCTTTCCTGCACAAGAAGGACCCAATCATTAAGATTCCATGTTTGTACGTGTCCTGACGGCGACGCAAGCTGTCAAGAAAAACACCATTCTCTCCCAAGCTTTCATCATTAATCTGCGGTTGTATATATCTTAGCGTCATATTTATTAGCTTTTTATTTTTTTTATATTATAACTTTCCTAACAACCAAATACTATTCAGCCATAGGTTGCAACCAGGAGCTTCCCCTTTATTTTTTTTGTTATAACAGATTTGTGTGAATTTTATATTTTTTGTCAGCAGGTCCGACGGGAAAGGAACAAAGTTATATATAGATACACTTCGTCACATTATACAGAAATACTACCATATTTTTTGTGCATTTTAAACAGTTTTTTTCAATTATTTTAATTTTTTTTCTTAGCTTAAAATATACCCTAGATTCTACTACTGCAATCCATCTATGTCATCTAACGAGAGACCAGTAGCTTTCGCTATAGTTTGTCTGTCTAATCCAAGAGCAAGCATGTTCCTTGCTGTTTTTTCTATACCTTTCTCTATTCCTTTCTCTATACCTTTCTCCATTCCTTTCTCTATCCCTCTTGCCTCTCCTAGCTGTATCCCTTCTTCTTTTCCCTTCTCCATTCCTTTCTCAAGGATTTCATCATATTGTTTTTTTAACTGTTGTTTCTTGTAATCTTCTACTGCACGATTATCCATAATCCTTTTAATTTCACGTTCATATTCAAATCTCTCATCTTCTGTCCAGTTAAATTGATATATCGCATCGAACGCCTTTTTAATTATCACATCATCTTTACTAAGTCTTTCTAGATGGTGATGATCTGTTTTTTTTGCATATTTAAAGAAATAGCACCATTTCTCAACAATCCCATCCAAGTCATCTATCTGAGTCTTATTAAACTTCTTAAGTTCAAGGAAAGTAAATGAGAAGTCTTTTAAATCCCTTGTGTGTGTTTTTCTATCTAAGATTACATGCCTTGACAAATATTCTTCCTTACCTGGAAATACATCATAATTCGCTATTGCTATGAAGATTACTTCTTTAAGATTTCTATACAATCCATCTTCTTCCTGTCCTTGATTCAGCTGCCGAGAATAAGCTTTTGCTGCATAGAATTGCGCTCTTTTCTCAAAACCCTCTTGAGGTGATACTTGCATCTCTACGATAATTTGTACCCCATTAGCATCTTCACATAGCACATCTACTAGACTTTGTTTTTTATATGCTATATCAGGATTTAGAATAGTTGAGAGAAACTTCACATCTTGTACCTTGTCATTACCTTCAAAGCCCAGAATATCATTAATAAAATGTATAAGTATATCCTTATGTTCTTCTGTGCCGAATAGCTTCTTAAAGGCTACATCATTCTTTGGATCTAAAAATTGTGGTAAATTCATCTGTTCCTCTCTATCATATTGTCTATTACATCTCCAATCTTGCGTGGCATATCATCTGCATTATCTTTATCATCTGCAGAAGAAATAGCTTTATTTTGTTCTTGCAATATCCCCTTAGCAATAGCATCAGCTAATCTCTTCGCCTTCCTTTTCTCCTGCAAACGAATCTTAGCTTTAGCTTCTTTATCTGTCAACTGTGCTCTAGAAGGCAATGTTAATTTCGGTATATCCTCAGGGTTTGGAGCGTTTTTATCAGTAACAAACGTAAAATAGATATCTACGACCTTACGTTTGTTTTTTATTTCTACAAAATTAAGATCAATTTCTGGATGATACTTGTTAATTTCGTTAACAGCTACTGCAATTGTTTTACGTTTAAAATCTCTATACTCTTGTAATTTAGGACCTACATTAAAAATTTTCCGTAAAGATTCTACTGATATGGAAAGCCATCCATTTTTTTTGTAACCTTGAATTAATTCATACAATCGAATTGTATAAAAACTACGAAATTTAATTAAATCTTCTAACTTGTACAATGTATAACGTTGAGCTCCTTGTCTAAGATACGGCAAGATTTTATCTGTAAGAGTAATATTTAATTCTCCACTACCTTCTGTATATTTAGCTTCTTCACAAAAATTAACAATATGTTGTTTTGTATCATCCGATAAATCTATATTTAATGCAGTAAGAAGTTTAATAGATTTTCTTAAAATGGTATAACAATGATTTAACTTTATTCCGAATAAATTACTCAATTCCAAAGCGTTAATAGAAAAATCCTTTCTCATTTTTTCTAAAGGCAATAACCTTCCTTCAATATCTATACTAATAACTTTTGGTATTATTGTTAATGTAACTTTGTAATCATTACAAGAATAACCAATGAATCTTGCTTTTGTAAGCTGGGCTTTTTTATATATCTTTTTAAATTCCTTTTTTAAGCTAATTTCATTCATACTAAAAACTACTTCATTACCACTCCAAAAAAGTCACATTTCATAATTAAACACTTCATTATATCTAGTATACTTAGATATTATTAGTACTAATAAATATACTTTTATTTATCTATTAATAGTAACTATACTGCCAATAACACTCAATAATGATCAAATATGAATCATATTCTTCTTATAAATTATTCACATTGCTATGTGAAATCGTATACGAAAAAGTCACATTTGACTACAAAAAAGTCACATTTGACTCCATATAGGTCACATTTGACTCCATATAGGTCACATTACATCTTCCGCAGCCCGCATCAGGCCTAGGTTTTCAGGTACCTAGAATATATAGAATGTTTAGAACATAATAGAATGTTGTAGAAGAGCGCGCATGCGCGCGCGAGGAAAAACTTCAAAAATTCCTCATCAGTCCTGACATACAAACAAAAAAAAACAATGCGGATAAAAAAATCGACGCACAATCATCTCGACCAACTCAAACAATCTTTCTCCTCCTGCAAAGAAAAATAGCAGAAAAAGAAATATGTTATGTCATCTATATCAAGCTAACTAAAACTTTACTCCAAATATATCATATTACAGCTTTAGAGATACGTACATTGACGAAACTATGTCTTTTGGTAAAAATCATCCACATACCACTTAAAATAATACCAGAAGCTTTCTATGCCAAATCTACTTACCTAAAGATTAACAGATTAATACTTCCTGTAGACCTAATATGTCCATAAAGAAAAAGCAACTCCCAATTAGCAATATTAACCAATCGTTAACTTTTGGAATATATATAACATAATCGAAATTGCATCTGCCTCATTATCATCAACAGGATTAAAACCAATTTTCTTAACAGCTGCAACAATAGATTCTTTTTTTGCATTCCCCTTACCAGCAATATGCTTTTTAATCGTAGTAACCGGTACCGATTCATAAGAAATCGCCTCCTGTACACAAAATGTAAGCAATATAGCAAGATATCCACCATATACATGAGCAGCAGTAGTTCCAACATGTCTACGTACTTCCTCGAAATATATCTCATTGACAGAATATTTAAGACATGTTTTCTCTAGAAATTCCCTAAATCTAAGATATTTTCTATTTGGATCCTCTAATCGTTTCGACGTAAAATCGACGGTTCCACTGCAGATGTATTTTCCTCCTGCAAGAGAAATAGAAAACCCAGTCTTGGTTCCTAGAT
>NZ_JADAQY010000006.1 GCF_015476335.1 Rickettsia endosymbiont of Cardiosporidium cionae | reverse complement strand
GTATTTTTTATTTTTTCTATTATAAATTCTGTATATATATTATCGAACGTAGCATGTGATGTAGATTCTGCTATTATATTATCTTTAAATGAGCTCAGAGTTTGCTTTTCAATAAAGTTTTTATAACTGCTAATTATATTATGTAAATTAATATTATGTAAATTATTACTATCTGTATTGATTTGTAGATATATTTTATCTGTAATATTATGTATTTATTTTAGTTGATATATATTTAGCTGTGTGTTGTATACAATAATTTAACATATTTAGTTACAGTAACTGATTTTTCAGCTGTTTTGCTAGCAACTAATAACTTGCTTTTAAAATAAATATTATCATTGTATACTGTTTTGGTTAGCATAGATTTCATAGCTCAATTGAGTTGTGTAAACTATAGCACTACTAACCTAAGGTAATAATTAATTAAAATATGAATAAAACTCTAGAAAAAAGTTATACTGCTAAATCTATTAAAGTGTTGAAAGGGCTTGAAGCTGTACGTAAAAGGCCTGGTATGTATATAGGGGATACAGATGATGGTTCAGGTTTGCACCATATGTTATATGAAGTTGTGGATAATGCTATAGATGAATCTTTAGCTGGATACTGCGATATAATTGATGTGATTTTGAATGCTGACGGTTCTATAACAGTAAGAGATAATGGGAGAGGTATACCAGTAGATATATTTGCAGATGAAAATATATCGGCAGCTGAAGTCATTATGACGCAATTGCATGCAGGAGGGAAGTTTGATCAGGATTCATATAAAGTATCAGGGGGGCTACATGGAGTAGGTGTTTCTGTCGTGAATGCATTGTCAGATTGGTTAGAGTTGAAAATATGGCGCGATAATAAAGAGTATCTATTAAAATTTAGTAACGGCAATACTATACAGTCTTTAACTTTACTCAATAGTGGTGTAGAAAAACGTGGTACAGAAATTACTTTTTTACCTTCTAGTAGTGTCTTTAAATTTACTCATTTTAATAGCAATACAATTGAGCACAGACTCAGAGAATTAGCATTTTTGAATCCTAGCTTAAAGATTGATTTTATTGATAATAGAGAATCAGAACCCAAAACAGTGAAGATGTATTATACCGGAGGAATTAAAAGTTATGTTGAGTATATTTCACGTGCTAAGCATGTCTTGCATGAGAATTTATCTTTTTGTCATATAGATAGCAATTCTAATATATCTATTGATTGTGCGCTACAGTGGAATGACTCTTATCATGAAAATATTTTATGTTTTACTAATAATATTAGACAAAAAGATGGCGGTACACATCTTGCTGCTTTTAAAAGTGGGTTAGTGAAATCAATTAACAGTTACTTAGAGCAATTAAACATTCTTAAAAAGAATAAGGTGGCTATCACAGGGGATGATACAAGAGAAGGGTTATCATCTATAGTATCTATCAGGTTACCAGATCCAAAGTTTTCATCTCAGACAAAAGATAAACTTATCAGTTCCGAAATTAAACCCATCATTGAAAATATAGTCTATAATGCTGTTTTAGCATGGCTATTGGAGAATCCTAATATCGCTAAGATAGTTGTTGCAAAGATAATGGAAGCTGTGCGAGCAAGAGAAGCAGCAAAAAAAGCTAGGGAAATTACAAGACGCAAAACAGCGTTAGATATTTCAAATCTACCAGGTAAGCTAGCTGATTGTCAGGAGCGTAACCCAGCATTATCAGAATTATTCATAGTAGAGGGAGATTCTGCAGGGGGGACAGCAAAACAAGGGCGTAATAGAAAATCTCAGGCAATACTACCACTAAGAGGGAAAATATTAAATATCGAAAAAGCACGTTTTGATAAGATGTTATCTTCTGAACAAATAGGTACTTTAATTACAGCACTTGGTACTAATATAGGGCATGACGGATTTGATATCACTAAATTAAGATATCATAAAGTAATTATCATGACTGATGCTGATGTCGATGGTTCACATATACGTAGCTTATTATTAACATTTTTTTATCGCCATATGAAAGATATAATAGATAATGGCCACCTATATATAGCTCAGCCTCCTTTGTATAAAATCAAAAAATCTAGTATAGAGCGCTACATTAAAGATGAAGCATCTTTGCAATCTTATTTGCTTGATAGTTTGGTATCAAGTGGTGAATTTAATATATCCAGTTCAGATAGTTCAACTATAACAAAAGATATTTTGAGTAATATAGTACAAAAACTTATAAAATTGCAAAAGATATTATCTATTATCCACCATAAGATAGATCAGAAAATTGTTGAATCTTTAATGGTGAGTGGTTTATTATCTTTAGATATTTTTAATTCAAGTCTATCCGTTGATATCAATAATTCTTTGGATATATTGAATCAAAATTATTCAGTGAAAGATAGCTCAGATTGGCAGCTATCATCTATCAACGATAATTCAATAGAATTTTTTAAAAATCTCAGAGGCCTGCAGTATAAGCAAATTTTATATAAAAATCAATTACGTGCGCCAGAATTTATTAATCTAATATCACTAAACCAAGAATTATTAGAATTATTGCCTAGTATTTGGTGTGATATGCAGCAAGGTATTTTTTCAGTAAACATTAATTCATTAAATAAAAAAATATTTTTTCCTACTCAATTGTTAGATATATTACTTACTCATAGTAAAACAGGTATGAAAATACAGAGATTTAAGGGGTTAGGAGAAATGAACTCTGATCAATTATGGGAAACAACTCTTAATCCATTAAATCGTACATTGTTAAAGATCAATGTTAATGATGTTGATGATGTAGAAGAACTAATTTCAACTTTAATGGGTAATGTAGTAGAGCCTCGCAGGGAGTTCATAAAAAATAATGCCTTAAACGTCACAAATTTGGATATTTGAGTTATTTTTGACGTATTTTTTTTATTGCTAATATTGTTTCAAGTATTATAGCAGCAGCTATGGCATCATTTTTTTTGTAAGAAGATTTTTTTTTACTACTAGATTTTTGTTTTATAGTATCTGGAAACATAAGTTTATTTGCTGTAATAGACGTATATCTTTCATCTTGCATGAATATTGGAACATCTGTTTTTTCAACAAGATTTTTTGTAAATTCTACAGTGATGTTTGTCTGGTTACTGCGAGATGCATCTTTATTTATTGGCATACCCATTACAATAGCACATATTTTATGCTCTGATATGATTGACAAAATAGATTTTAGTTGCAATTGTTTTTTATTACATTGTAATAACTTGAGAGGCATTGCAATATTGTGGTTTAGGCTCGAAATAGCTACCCCTATATAGGAAGTTCCATAATCTATTCCGAGTATTGGTTTACCTACGATAAGATGTTCTAAGAATGTATCAATATCATCAATTACCATGTTATCTTTGTATTAGTCTTTCAATAGCATTAATGACTAATGCATTATATATCTAAAGAAATTTTATTTTTATACTTCATATATGGTTTAAGAGCTTCAGGTATTGTTATAGATCCATCAGAATTTTGATAATTTTCCAATATTGCAGCAATAATTCTACCTATAGCCAAGCCAGAACCATTTAACGTATGTACAAATTTTGTAGATTGATTATCCTTATATTTTGTTAACATTCTTCTTGCTTGAAAATCCAGACAATTAGAAACACTTGATACCTCTCTATATTTATTTTGACTAGGGAACCATACTTCTAAATCATATGTTTTTGATGCAGTGAAGGCAGTATCTTCTGAGCTTAGCCTTATTATTTGATATGGTAATTCTAATCTTTTTAATATTTCTTCAGCAGAATTTAGTATATATTCATGTTCTATATGAGATTCTTCTTGAATGGTGATACTCACTAATTCTACTTTAGCAAATTGATGATTGCGCATCATTCCTTTAGTATCCTTCCCTGCGCTACCTGCTTCTAATCTGAAACATTCAGTGTAAGCAACATATCTTATGGGTAGTTCTTCTTTTTTAAATATTAAACCTGCTACCATATTTAACAATGGGACTTCTCCTGTAGGTATTAACCTTAATTTGTTATCATTTGTTAAGTAAGAATCAGAATCAAATTTTGGTAGCTGGCCGGCATTATACATTGCTAAATTTTTCACTAATACAGGGGGTGAGATTTCTTCAAATTTATTCTCATTTGTATGGGTATCTAGCATAAAATTTATTAGTGCTCTTGATAATTGTGCAAGCTGATTTTTTAGTGTGACAAATCTACTACCCGAAAATATAGCAGTTTGTTTATAATCTATCATGCCCAATTCAAGCGCAATTTTGTGATGTTCTGTATTAAAATAGCTAGTTGTAAAATTCGATGATTTCTTTATCAATTTGCTTTGATTACTAAATTGATCATTCATTAAATCATCATCTAATATATTGGGAATAACATCCATTAAGGATTGAATTTTTTTATTACAGTTACTGCTAGTATTTTCGAGCTCACTGAGTTTATCACTGATATGTTCTATATCTCGTTTAATATCAGCTAACTCCCTATTTGTAGTACCGCGCATTTTGCTTAGTAATTTGGATTTAAGATTCTTTGAATGCTGAAAGCGCTGAATCAGAGTTAGCAATTTTCTCCTTTCTGTATCAAGCTCTATAAGTGCTTCGATATTAATTTCGATATTTCTTTTTTGAAGTAAAATAATAAACTTTTGCTTATTTTCTTTAATCCACTTTATGTCTAGCATTTATTGTGTTTCTCTAAGAATTTAAAAATTAAAATAGATAATTCATATAGCGATATCATAGGGATTGCTAATAAAAATTGGCTTAATATATCTGGAGGAGTGAGTATCGCTGCTATAATAAAGTTTATTACAATAGCTATTCTTCTGTGTTTTATTAAGCTGGCTGCATTAATTATGTTCAATAATTTTAAAATAACCATTATAATAGGTAGTTGAAATGCTACTCCAAATGCTATAATAAATTGAATAGTTAAATTTATATATTCACTAATTTTTGCTTCTAACATCAATGGCACAACAGTATTTTTTGCATGTTCGAAACTTATAAAAAAATTCCATGCATTAGGCATAGCATAGTAATATACAAAGACAAATCCTAATAAAAATAATATAGGAGCTATAGTGAGCAAAAATACTGCAATTTTTCTTTCAAAATTTAATAGCCCGGGTAATATGAAGCGATATAGCTGCCAGTTGATTACTGGTATACTGAAGATCAGAGCGCTACAGGCACTAAGTTTTAGATAACTAAAAAATGCTTCAGTAAGGTCAGTGTATATTATCTTCCTGAATTCACCATTGTTAACCTTTACTAGCGGTTGTAGTATAAAGTTGTATATTTCATATTTGTAACAGTAACTGACTAAAAAAGCTAGCACAAAAAATGTGAGTGTTTTTTTTATTCTATATTGTAATTCCCGAAAATGTTCTTGTACTGATAATGTTTTCATTTTATTAATTGTACTAATCGATAATACCAGTCGTCATTATGTGATTAAAATATGTATTTTTCAAGTTTTAAATCAAGATTTATAGTTAATATCCAGAATTTTTGAATCCATAATATTCTGCATGTTTGTTATTATTTCTTAATTTATTCTCTAATATCATTATCATTAGCAAAAAAATTAAGTTTTTCTATTATATAAGAGGGTATTGGTTTCACTATAGTTTGGAGTATCGGATGTAGATATTCTATGGTTTTAGAATTTTTTATCCATGCTGGGTAGTCTTCTATTGTAGTAGATTGTATATGTTTTTTTACTGTCGTTGGATATTGCTTAGCATGTAGCATTATAGATATTATTAGGATTGAAATTATTATCAATATTGATTTTAATAGCCCTATTTTAAACCCTAGTATCACATTTATAGTACCGAATTGAGTGTTCTTTATTAAGGACATTACCTTTGTTAGAATTAACATATATACCAGTGCAAATATCACATATGTTATAATATATGTGATGATCGTTGTATACATGTTATTTGTTATGTACATAGATGTAAAATCATAGATATAGGGGTAAAGCATTATGATTAAGATTATTGTCAGCAGTAACCCTATAATTTCTAGAGTAATATTGATACATCCTTTATACAGCCCCATAATGGAACAAAAACCAATAATAATGATATTTATGACATCAAAAAAATTTAAATTTATAATACCAATATCCATTAATACTTAATGATAGTTTTATCTGTAATGATTAAGTCACACATGATATCATGTGTTTCGTGGTTGAATTTTTCAAGAAGCATTTCATGAAAACATACTCCGATAACAGTAATATTTTGTTTTTCTAATTTAAGATTTGCTATGTATTTATCATAGTGAGCTGATCCGAACCCTAATCTGTACCCTCTTATACTAAATGCTAACCCAGGTAATACCAATATATCAGGTATAATCTCTTGGCCAGATCTAGGAGATAATATATTATAGGGTTTATTTTGTTCCAAGATGCTTTCAGATTTCAATTGTATCATAAGCATTTTCGAGTTAACAATTTTAGGCAATGCTATTTTAAAATCTTCTAACAGATATAGTTTAGTTAAATCTGGTTCTCCTTTTAGAGGATAATATATACCAAGATTACATTTTTTTGATTCGTTCCTCTTATATTTTTTACTTATTTTTATAATTATTTTTGATATGTTACTGTGTATCTGGTTATTTGACAAAATATAATCTTGTACATCAAAAGATTTACGTTGTTCAATGATAGATGATCTAAGGCATTCTTTACTGGTAACATTTGTCATTTTTATTATAACCTTCTTCGTATTATTTTAGTATATCTGATATTATTGACGCAAGGCGTAACCTGATTAAGCGTATCAATTATATCATATCTTATAGTGAACAACTAAGGTTAGCCTTACATTTTTGTATAATATCCAATAGCTAATGATATCTATTATTTCAATTAATTATTGTGGGCAACACTCTTTCTATATCTTGTGTAAGATTTACATATTTTAGAATGACCTCTAACGAATTGCCTCTTAATCCTACTTAGATTTCTATTGAATACAGTTTTTATATCTTTCCCAGGGTTTGTGTGGTTAAAAATTTTATTACTATTATTCATAGTATGTATTATTACATTACAGGAATACAGATTATGCTTCATACTAAATCTGACATCTGTATCTAGAGTTTTGATTGAGTATTTATTAAACATCTTGTTTAATTTATCATTGATGTATTTAACAAATTGTTCAGTTATTTGGATATTTTTACTATGAATACATAAAGCCATCTCAGTACCTCGTTTAATATATATTTATAAAATAACTTTTAAATATCAACTATACCTCATTTTTTGTTGAACATTTTAATCATACGTATCGTTAGGATTATACCACCAAATATATTAATTGCAGCTAAAAATATTGATATAAAACTTAGTAGCAAAGAAATGCTTGAAACATTAAAGTGACTGCCAGCAATTGTTATCATCCCTGCTAGGATGATTATACCTGATATAGCATTAGTGATAGATATTAACGCTGTATGTAGTGCAGGGGTTACTTTGAGTACTACATAATATCCTACAAAACAAGACAATAAAAATATCGTCAGTAAGTTTATGATAGGAAATTCTGATACAATATCCCCCTCAAGAATATTACTAACCTCTGGTATATGCAATGTTTGTAACATGACTTTATAACCTTTTGAGAACTTATGCTATTACTAAATTACTCATAAACATGTTGCAGTATAATACAACACAATAAATATTGTACAAATTAATACATGAATATTCTACAAAAAAAATGCAAAAAACATATATTATCTAGAGATATGAAAATTAATTACTATTCTATTTAGAAAACTTAAGCAGTACTATTTATTGTGACAACCTCAACATCTACTGAAATTAAACCTATGTTTCAACAACGCATGTTAATATACTAGAGGTGTTATGAATTTTTATTTTGTATTTGATTTATTGCATTTGGGTAACAAAAGGTAACAATGCAATCATTCTGCTTAATTTTATTGACTTTTTTAACTTACGTTGATGTGTTGAACATATGTTGGTAATTCTACTAGGGAGCATTCTGCCACCTTCAGAGATAAATCTCTTTAATAAATCTATATCTTTATAATCTATTTTTACAACTTTGGCTTCACATAAAGGACAATACTGCTTTTTTTTGAAGAACATTTTGGAACTATAGATATTATTGGTATCAATTACTCCCGGTTTATAATTTTTAGGATCTATTTTTTTTTCACCAACACTATACATGCTATTTAATTTTAATAAATTACGTAATATAACACATGTTTGCAACATTACTCAACTAACAAGTTGATATGTATTAATACAAACCTTGCGCCCACAGATACTACATTAAATACATGACATGGTCAATGAAAATTGAAGCCAATACAGCAATTTTTATAATATTCTATAGTATTAAAAGTGATTCTTATATATTTTTATTAATACGACTACATCTAATTTGCTTAGGGATGTGTGCTATCTACTTATTTGATGTTTTTGAAGCAGATCTTGCACCATTATTTTGGTTATCTTCATTACCTTCGTTTGTGTCTTCTACACATAATGACGATTTATTAATTTCATTGACCCTGATAAGATTATATCTTATGACATCCTGGTTCGATCTGAGTTTTGGTATAAAGTTTTTTAGTAGGTCAACATTTCTTAGCTGTAGCCCTAGTAAATGATAATGGGCCTTTTTATTCTTATTGATTTCATAAGCTAAAGATCTGATGCCCCAATATTCCTTTAATGTAACTTTAGCGCTATTTTCTATAACAAATGACACTAGACTTTCTATAAGTTTGTTTAACTCTGATAATACGATATCCTGACGGGTAATTATCACCAATTCATAATTTAACATGTTATTAGCTAATACTGTAGACTGAAATATTTATTAGTGGTTTTTTTGTGATCCTTCACTCACGAGCCATGTATAACATATTTATGTTATGTAATTCAAGTATATTTTATAGTTTATTACCGATTAATTACTGCTTTATAAAAATAATCCAGTTGCAAAAAATAACATAAAAATTAAATATTTTAAAATAACTGTATAAAAATTTATCATTTTTGTTTTTATAATTTAAAATATTCTATATAATTTATGTTATTGATCGCAAATTTTGAAAATTGATAAGATTAATATAAATTGTATTCATTGTGTCATATAAGTTACCACCAAGGATTTTAATAATTATTTCAGATGTAAAAGAGAATACAAGTTTAGCTAATACTATAGAGAGATATTGGTTTAATGTAGTAAGAGCTACCTCTGTAGAGGAATCTTTGATTCTTTCGGAAATTTATAAATTTCATATGGCAATTGTTAGCGCTAATACTAGTGATGCTCCTTTAGTAGAATTTGTGCAGATACTGCGTAGCAAATCTAAGAACAATAAATTACCTATGATTTTTCTTTTTGACAATACAGAATCATTAAAAAAATTACATAATATGGATTATTTAGATAATTTTGTTATTACAATGTTAAAGCCGTTTGATCTAACATTGTTGATGACTAATATACGCAATCTGTTTAGAAGGTCTAAACCTGTGTGTCAAGATAGAATTTTAAGGTATAAATCTACCAGTATAGATATTGCTACATATAGGGTTTTTCATAATGATCAAGAAATACATTTAGGGCCCATTGAATGTAAAATCTTGCAGTTTTTACTAGAGAATGCTAATCAAGCTTGTTCAAGAGACCAGATAATAAATTATGTATGGGGTATAGGTCACGTTATAAAAAACCGTACAGTAGATGTGCATGTTAATAGAATTAGATCTGCTTTAAATAAATCAGGTGAAGATGTACTCCATACTATACGTGGTGTGGGTTATTGTATTAAGTGATAACTAATTGTTTTTATTAATATAACCTAATGTATAATTTTAAGTTGTTTTTATGTCGTATACCAGTAAAAATATTACTTTAGTTTTTCTATTGCTTGTTCTATTTTTAGGTATGATTTTTCTATCAAAGTTTCATCTACCGTAGATGAAATTCTAATATATTCATCCGCTCCAAACGCGCTACCTGGTACTACTGATACTAGTGCTTCATTTAGTAGATAGATTGCTAGATCCTGGCTGGATTGGATCATTTTACCTTTGGGGGTTTCTTTACCAAATAGGGTAGATATATTAGGAAATAAGTAAAATGTTCCTTCAGGTTTATAACACTGAAACCCTAATTGTTTTAGATATTTTAATAGAAGTGTGGTTTTTTTTTCCCAATTATTCACATAATTTTTAATATAATCTTGCTTTCCTTCGATTGCTTCTAATGCTGCAAACTGGCTGATACTACAAGCATTAGAAGTAGTGTGAGATTGTAATTTATTCATTGCTGCTATTATTTCTGCATTTCCTATACAATAACCAATTCTCCAACCAGTCATTGCGTAGGATTTAGAGACAGAGTTTATAATAAAAATTCTATCTCTTAGCTTAGGTGCAACCATTGCTAAATTATAAAATTTCATATTATTGAATATAATTTTTTCGTATGTATTGTCGCATATTATATTGAGTTTTGGATGTTTATAGATAATATCTGCTATTGATAGTAATTCTTCGTAGCTATATATAACTCCTGTAGGATTATTAGGAGAATTTAGAATTAGCCACTTAGTATTTTCATTAATTTTATTATCTAATTCTTGTAAATTGATTCTAAATCCCTTTTCTATACTAGTTTCTAAGAAAACTATTTTGGCACCTACAATCTTTGCCATGGCTGTGTATGATACCCAATAAGGCTTGATTATTATAACTTCATCACATTCATTAACTGTAGACGCAAGTAAATTATATAATGCATGTTTTGCTCCGTTACATATTATGACCTCTTTCTCATTGTATTCTATCTCGTTTTCATATTTTAATTTATTACATATAGCAGTTTTTAACTCTTTGATTCCAGATATTTCAGTATATCTTGTCATCCCAGATTTCATTGCTTTTATAGCTGCATTTTGTATATTAATAGCTGTATTAAATTCTGGTTCTCCTGCGCTGAGAGATATTACATCAATATTTTGTTGTTTTAATTCAGAAATTCTTGCAGATATATTTAATGTGACAGAATTTTGTATCACATTAATTTTCTTAGAAATAATTGACATGAAATATTTATAAGTTTTTTGTTATAAAAATGTAATTTATGGTTTTAACTTTTTAAGTTTAGTCAAGATGAATATCAATCCTGATATTATCTTGACATGGTTTATTGGTTTTTGTATATCATTACTGGTGTACAACTGTTAATGACTATGCCATAGTATAAGTTAATAGCAATGATACTAGTCCTAAACATTTTGATTCTGTTACCAGATCTCCAATATAACTAATATTTAGCTAGTAATCAAAGAAAAATATTGCAATTGAGCTAAGTATAGATGTAGCATTTTATTGAATTGATTGTTTATTATGTAAGATTAGTTAGTTAGTTAGTTAGTTAGTTAGTTAGTTAGTTAGTTAGTTAGTTAGTTAGTTAGTTAGTTAGTTAGTTAGTTAGTTAGTTAGTTAGTTATTAGTTATTATTTTATGGTATATCTCAATATTTTTGTAGTGCATGTATAAGTTGGTTATTATTGTTGTATTGATTATTTACCCTTTTGTAGGTTGGTCTTCTTATAGAGAAGGTGGTGATACTTCTATTAAAGATAATCATTTAGACTATAGTTATTTATTTAACGAAAAAGATGTGAATATGAATGACCCGTACGAGGCATTTAACCGTCGTATTTTTAAATTCAATAATATTTTGGATAAATATTTTATTAGATATTTAGCTTTATTTTATACTAATGTTACCAATGATTATTTTAAGTCTCGAGTAACCCATTTTACTGAAAATATTTTTATGCCTATTTCAGTTATTCATTATTCGTTGCAGGGTAATTCTACTAATGCATTAAAGTCTTTCTGGAGGTTTGTTATCAATACTACTTTTGGTATATTTGGCATGTTTGATATAGCTTCACTTGCTGGTTTAAATGTTAAAACCCAATCTCTTGGTAGTACCTTAAAACATTATGGAGCAACTAAAGGACCTTATATTGTATTGCCAATTTTAGGAGGTATGGTAGCAAGAGATTTAGGTTCTACAATAGAAAGATCAATTTTTGATGCTAGTAGTATTTTAGGTAGTAAAACGCATTGGACAGTTTTGTTCTTGAATTTGCTAAATAAAAGATCTAGTGTACTGAAGCTCACGGATAGTCTAGAGAATAACGCTCTGGATCTATATACTGTACATAGGGAGTTAATATATAACTATAAATACTAGAAAAATTACGTTTTATACTTTAAAAAGAGAGTGTAGAGCGTCTGCTATTAGATGTTTAATCCATTTACGGGTTATAAAAGTATTAATTAATTTTATCTTTGCTTATTTTTTTATTCTTTGAGATTACTTTTGTTTTGGTTAAAAAATTAGATTTATTTTTAGTAAATATTTTTCCTAACTTAGCTATAGCTAATTTCTCTTGTGAGTCCAAAGCATTATCTAATTTTAGTAATAAATTCTTAGCTTTTTCTATTGAATTATCACTTTGGTTAGGAGTTTGTGATACATGATTATCATTATTTTTATTGTCACTGTTTTCTGTTCTTTCATTTTTAGATAATTGGTTAGATGATGTGTTTTTATTAGCGTATAATTTATATAATATATTTTTAAAGAAATTTATCACTATATTTTTACCTTAGCTATTAATGAATTTTTGTAATAACACAGTCAGTAATACAAATTAATTGGTATTTCAAAACATGCTTGCTATATAGATATAACTATTATATTAACAGTAGCCTTTACTAGAGATCAAGCATTGATTTTTTACTCATTTTTCAAATAGTCCAAGTAGTATTAAAATTTTCTATCTAGATTTATTTGCGTTTAATTGTTAGTATAGCTGCTGCTAGCAATTAATACTTGGTGATTTGTTGATATGTTAATGTCGGATAATTGGATAATACAGGCTTCTGCAGAACAGAATATGATTGAGCCATTTATAGATAGACAGATTAGTACCGATAATAGTGGTAGAAAAGTTCTTTCTTACGGTGTATCATCATATGGATATGATACACGTATTTCTGATGAATTTCAGATATTTACAAATGTTAATAACACTGTCATTGATCCTAAAAATTTTGGAAATGATATTTTTGTTACTAAAAATTCCGATAGTTGTGTTATTCCTCCTAATAGTTTTGTGTTGGCTAAAAGTGTGGAGTATTTTAAAATACCTCAAAATATTCTTGTGATTTGTGTTGGCAAATCTACATATGCTAGGTGTGGGATTATAGTTAATGTTACTCCAATTGAACCAGGGTGGGAAGGGTATATCACTCTTGAATTTTCTAACACTACCCCTCTACCAGCAAAGATTTATGCTAATGAAGGTGCTTGCCAATTACTTTTTTTTAAGGGTATTGATCAGTGTAATATATCTTATTCACAACGCAATGGAAAATATATGTATCAGCGAGGTATTACCAAACCTTATATTTAGTTGTTAAGTAGCAGATTTTTTACTAGATATTTGGTTGATTTTTGATTATATGAAGTTTTTATATCACAAGTAGATTTTTTGTTATGATTTGTTGTGTAATTTTTGTATTACTACAAATTCTAGCAAGATTATTAGGGCAATTAGCTCAGTTGGTTAGAGCACTACGTTGACATCGTAGAGGTGAGAGGTTCGATTCTTCTATTGCCCACCACTATATTATACATTAGTATATTAATTACTGATCTCCTTTGATATATGTTTGATATATGTTTGATATATGTTTGATATATGTTTGATAAATTTTAATTTAAGAAAATATTAAATAAATGAAGGAATAAAAATTCCTAGTTGATTTTTTGACTTTTAGCGAGCTAAAACTCTGTTCTTTGTTTGTGATTGTGCTATAATCATGTGTGTTTTCAGTAATTTTGTTTTTATGTTGTGCAGATATTGGTGTTATGTATTTTCTAAATTTTTGTTCTTCTGTTGGCCAGTCTACCATTAAATTTGTTAGTATTATAGGGCGATTCACGATTTTTATATATCATGTTGGATGTAACTTATTTTCTAGACCATTTTACTATCGGATATTGCTTGATCAGTGTGTTAGAATAGGTTTTTTTTCTTTATTAATAATATCTATGACAGCATTTTTTTCTGGAGCAGTGTTGGCGTTACAAACATTTAATGGGTTTAGTAGATTTAATGCTAGTAATGTTATTGCTGAAGTAGTTACGTTATCTATAACTAGAGAGTTGTGCCCTGTGTTAGTAGGGCTAATGGTAACTAGTAGAGTAGGTTCATCTATCGCAGCAGAAATTGCTACAATGAGGGTCACTGAACAGATTGATGCTTTATTTATATTATCTACTAATTCCATAAAATATTTGGTAACACCTAAGATATTGGCTTCTATTATTGTTTTGCCTTTATTGGTGTTAGTAGGTGATGTTATAGGTATTATGGGAGGTTATATTATAAGTGTATTTAAATTGCAATTCCATGCGATTGAATATATTACGAATACGTTTAATATTTTGACAACTTCCGATATAGTGAGTGGTATGATAAAATCTGTAGTATTTGGGGTTATCATGAGTACAGTAAGTTGTTTTAGTGGATATTATGCTATGAAAGGTGCAAAGGGAGTAGGAAAGTCTACTACCTTTGCTGTAGGTACTGCTTCTTTACTAATTTTGATTAGTAATTATTTTATGACTGAATTGTTTTTTATGAATTAACATTTGGTATCATAATATGGAACATATCAAAATTAAAGTAAAATCTTTAAGTAAGTCATTTTCTGGTATTGGTATATTACAAAATATCAATTTGGATATCTATTCAAAGCAATCTGTCGTAATATTAGGAAAATCTGGCGTTGGTAAGTCTGTATTGGCTAAGATTATTATAGGTCTTATAGAGCCAGATTCTGGAGAAGTTTTTTTTGATGGCGTCAATACCACCAACATATCATATTCTAGCAGACTAGCAATGTTAAAACATTGTGGTTTTTTGTTTCAAAATGGAGCGTTATTCGATTCTTTAGATGTTAGAGATAATATTACTTTTTTGGCATCTAAACTTTTGAATTTGAATAATGATGAAAAGACAAATTTGGCAATAGAAAAACTTAGGGCTGTAGGTCTATCAGAGAAATTGATTAATTTATTTCCTTCAGAATTGTCTGGAGGTATGAATAAAAGAGTGGCTTTGGCAAGAGCTATTTGCCATAATCCAGATATTATATTTTTTGATGAACCAACTAGTGGTCTTGATCCTTACATGTCTGCGTTAATTGCTGATCTGATTATAAAATTTCAGAGTGAACTCGGAGCAACTACTATCACTATTACCCACGATATACATAATGCAATGAGAATAGCAAATGATATAGTTTTGATAGAAGATAAACAAATTGTTTGGAAGGGTAACAAGGATCTCGCAGCAGATAGTAATAATACTTACATAAATAGTTTTTTGCAGTATTATTCAGCTAAATAGTGTATCTATTTATGCTAATGTATGATGGTTTTTGTATGTATTTATAATATTTAATATGTGTAAATGAATTTAATTATCACTAAATATGGAGCTATTTGTTACAGAAAATGCGTTTAAAGAATTACTGAAGTTAGTGAATGTCTCGCCAGATCCTAAAATAGGCCTTAGAGTTTCAGTTAGTGGGGGAGGGTGTTCAGGATTTATGTATGAATATAAATTGATAACTAATACTAACCAGGATGATTTTATCATTCAACAGGATTCTGTGGTTGTAGCTGTGGATCCTGTATCCCTAAAATTTTTAGATGGTGCAAAGTTAGATTTTATTGAAGAATTAGGTAGTTCATACTTTAGTATATTAAACCCTTCAGCAACTGATAAATGTGGGTGTGGTAATTCATTTAGTATTTAAAAATTGGATATTATATTATCTACTAATTTGCTAATTTATAATTCCGCTCCATAACCAATACTTATCTAGAGTATTAGTTTTTCTATTTCTAATAGATACTATTTTTTAAATATATGAAGCATAATAGTGAAAATTATAGTCCAATATTTTATTGGAAAATAAACTCCGTAATTTCTTTGGGGATATCAGGTATTTATTCTCTGATACTTGTTATGCTTCGTACTCCTTATTTTAGTTCTTTATTTGAAAATAAAGAATTGTTTCAGTCTGCATTAGTAGTACATGTTAATTTATCTACATTGATTTGGTTATTATCTGTTACTGTTACCATTTGGAAATATAATAGTAAAAATTTTTATTTTGAACATATATTTGCTAAATCAGGTTTAATATCAACTTTATTGATTTCCATTAGTCCTTTTATTTCTAAAGGCTCTGTCCCTATTATGAATAACTATATACCTATGCTTGATAATGCAGTATTTATTATTGGGCTGGTATTATTTATAGTAATACTGTTGTGTATAGCTCTAGTTACTCTATATGAATCAGTCAACGCGTTATTATTTGATCCTTTTGATAATAGCTTGATTCATACATGTATTATTGTGAAAATTACTTCTGCAGTTATATATATAATTGTATTTATATGTTTTATGATGTCTTTAATAGAGCTTAGAAAAATCATTGATAATGTTGTAAATATTGATATCCATTTTTATTATGAGTTATTGTATTGGAGTGGAGGGCATATATTGCAATTTCTGTATACAGAAATATTAATGTTCGCTTTATTTGTATATGTGAATATTTTATTAGGTAATAGATCAAGATTTATAGTTTTGTATCAATTATTATTTATATTAAATGTATTTTTATCTCTGTTAGGTTTATATCCGCATTTTGCCCTGGATATTACAGATAGCAATTTTATTTTATATTATACATTGCACATGAAATACTGTGCTGGTTTTACTCCCACTGTATTTATTTTTGCTGTATTATATGAAATACTTATCTATATAAAGAATGATGATCATTTATACGTACAAAAATCAGTTAAATTGTTTTTATATATCGTAATTTTTATGACATCCTTTATGTTTTTATTTGGTGGAGCAATTGCATTAATGATTACAGATACAAATGTAACAATACCTGCTCATTATCATGGTTCTATAGTCAGTGTTACTATAGCATGCATGGGATTGGTATATTTATATTGTTATAATCCTATATTATATTTTAAGTTATTTAGCAAAAGCTGTTGTCTACAGCAATTGAAAATTACTTCTAATCCAAGTCAAAAATTTATTAAATTTTATTCTACTATTGTACAAATATGTTTAATTACTTTTGGTCAGACACTACATATAACAGGGCTAGCATTAGCAGGAGGTTATAGTGTATTACGTAAAACTTCTGGTGTGGTAGGATTCCCCACTATTACTAAAATATATATGGCTATGTTTGGTATAGGAGGTGTAATAGCAATTATTGCTGGTCTAATGTTTATATATCTCTGTATTAAGCAAATATTTAGGTCGAGCTGTAGCTTATAATATTGTTTTTTTAAATTTACTGAAGAAGCCTTTGCCATTATTACTATCAGTAATTTTTAATTCTTTATCTAGCTCTTCTAACAAAGTTCTTTGTTTGTTATTGATTTTTTTTGGTACATTGACAAATGTTTTAACATACAAATCCCCTTTTAAAGTAGATCTAATTCTAGGCATTCCCTTACCAGATATTTTAATTTGCTCTCCAGTTTGAGTAAATTCAGGAATTTTTACTAATATTTTAGATTGATCTATACCAGGTATAGTCATTTCTCCTCCTAGAATTGCTGTAGTAAATGGTAAACTCAATGTACAATATAAATCACCATTTTCTAAAGCATATATATCATGATTTTTGATTTTTACTACTACATGTAAATCTCCAGCGCTACCTCCTCTGATCCCTGCTTCTCCTTCACCAGCCAATCTAATTTTTGAATTGTCAGATATCCCAGCGGGAATATCAATAATCAGGGTACGCTGTTTATTATATCTACCAATACCTCTGCATTGATTACAAGGATCTCGAATTATTTGTCCAGCTCCACTACATTTGCTGCAAGTTTGGCTTATAGTAAAAAAACCTTGTTGCATTCTAGCAGTTCCAGATCCATTACACATATCGCATATATTAGTTCCAGCATTATTATTGGAGCCGCTACCTTGACAAGTACTGCATTTGACTTCTGTAGAAAAATTAATTTTTTTATTTATACCAGAAAATGCTTCTTCAAGTGTAATAGCAGTATTATATTGAAGATCGCTTCCTCTGACACTGGTGTTTGATGATGACCTCCTTGAATATCTTCTACTACTACCTGTAGCACCTGTACCAAAAATATCTCCAAAATCATTAAAAATATCATTAATATCTACGCCATGCATATCTGTAAAACCTGAAAAACCTGAAAATCCTCCAGCATTGTTACCAGCACTTCCAGCCCCTTTTTTAAATGCTTCATGCCCGAATCTATCATAAGCAGCTCTTTTCTGTTCATCTTTCAGCACATCATAAGCTTCACTGATGCTTTTAAACTTTTGTTCAAACTCACTAGACCCACTATTTTGATCTGGGTGGTATTTTTTAGCTAACTTTAGGTAAGCTTTTTTTATTTCAGCCCCAGAAGCAGATCTTGAGACTCCTAAGACTGAATAATAATCTTGAGACATATAATATGTTTATAGCAATTGAACTAGTAAATTTGGGTTGGGAATAATGATATTCACTAACGTGATAAATGTATTATTTATCATTATCAGAAACATCCTTATATTTTCCTTCAACTACATCTCCATCATCATTAGTGTTTGATGAATTATTCTCAGCACGTGGTTCAGGTTTAGGTGTAGTACTATTACTAGAGCATTTACTAGATAAAACCATAACTAATTGTCCTAATTCAGTAGTAAGTTTACGAATTTCTTCAATATTATCTGAAGATTTAATCTCTTTAAGATTATCAACTAGTTTATTAATATCATCTTTTTCTTTTTGTGATGCCTTATCGCCAGCTTTTGTTAATGTATCTTCTGCTGAGTATATTATAGAATCTGCGTTATTTTGTACTTCTATTAATTCTTTCCTTTTTTTATCCTCTTCAGCATTTTGCTCAGCATCCTTGATCATTTTTTCTATTTCTTCTTCTTTTAAACCTCCTGAAGCTTGTATAGTAACCTTTTGTTCTTTAGCGGTTGCAACATCTTTAGCTGAAACATGAACAATACCATTTACGTCTATATCAAATGCTACTTCTATTTGAGGTACACCGCGTGGTGCTGGAGAAATCCCTTCTAAATTAAACTGACCCAATAATTTATTATTAGCCGCCAACTCTCTTTCTCCTTGAAACACCCTAATGGTGACAGAAGTTTGGTTGTTTTCTGCTGTTGAAAATATTTGGCTCTTTTTTGTAGGGATTGTAGTATTACGATTGATTAATTTTGCAAACACTCCACCTAAAGTTTCTATGCCCAATGATAGAGGTGTGACATCAAGAAGGAGAACATCTTTTACATCTCCTTGCAATATACCTCCTTGAACTGCAGCCCCCAGTGCCACTACTTCATCTGGATTTACTCCTTTATGTGGCTCTCTATTAAAGAAATTCTTTACCTTTTCTACTACTTTAGGCATTCTTGTCATGCCTCCTACTAATACTACTTCATGTATATCAGAGGGTTTCAGATTTGCATCTTTTAGGGCAATTTTACAAGGTTCGATACTACGTTCTATTAGATCCATAACTAGAGATTCTAACTTAGATCTAGTTAATTTTATTGAAAGATGTTTTGGACCTGAAGCATCAGCTGTAATATATGGCAGGTTGATATCAGTTTGTTGAGTTGAAGATAGCTCTTTTTTAGCCTTTTCTGCTGCTTCCTTTAGTCTTTGTAGTGCTAATGGATCAGATCTAAGATTTATTCCAGTATTTTTTTTAAATTCTACCATTAGATAATTTAAAATCTTCATATCAAAGTCTTCTCCTCCTAAGAATGTGTCCCCATTAGTAGATTTGACTTCAAATAAGCCATCAACAATCTCTAGTATTGATATATCAAATGTCCCCCCTCCTAGGTCATATACGGCAATAATTTTATTTTCTTTACTTTTATCCAAACCATAAGATAAAGCAGCAGATGTTGGTTCATTAATAATTCTTAATACTTCTAGACCAGCGATTTTTCCTGCATCTTTAGTTGCTTGACGTTGAGCATCATCAAAATAAGCCGGGACAGTAACTACTGCTTGTGTTACTGTTTCTCCGAGGTAATTTTCTGCTGTTTCCTTCATTTTTTGTAAGATATATGCACTAATCTGACTTGGAGAATATTTTGTATTATTCACCTCAACCCAAGCATAATTCCCACTATCAGCCTTAACTATTTTATATGGCACCAACTCTTGATCTTTTTTTGCTGTTGGATCATCAATGTTACGACCTATCAACCTTTTTATAGCAAATAATGTATTTTTTGGATTAGTAACAGCTTGTCTTTTAGCTGGTTCACCCACGAGAATTTCATCATTTGCAAATGCCACCATAGATGGCGTTATACGTAAACCTTCTGAGTTTGCAATTACTTTAGGTTCTCTACCTTCCATAATAGCTACGCAAGAATTTGTAGTTCCTAAATCTATACCTATAACCTTTCCCATATTATTTATGCACTTAATTTAATCAATTTATTGTAAAATACCTATAAGTAACCAGAGTTATTAAAATTGATATGCTGTACACGTAATTGCTGGTACTAACAAATACGACTTATTATTATCGACAATGATTACTCAAAATACACATCAGTATATATATGTACTAAAATGATAAAAATCAATATGCATCAATTGATTATTTTAAAAATCACTGTTTATAACTATTGAATAATTATTGATGCTGGATAAAGAAATATGTATACGAGATGCATTCAGCAGTAAAAATTGAATCATATGAATGATTATTTATTATATCCTAAATTATATTCCAAGAATTATGTTGGAGATACAATGTATATATCCTGATATCTTTTATTAAAGATTGTTTTAGTAATTCATTGAACTTATTGCTGTGTGTTACAATAAGTATGATAGCATTGCTTTGGGCTTTAGTAATTATCAGATCATATAACAACCTAAAATTTATATCATCTAGATTACTGTCAATTTCATCTAATAACCACAAATCTGTTTCAATTAATATTAGTCTTGTTAGTACGAGTTTTTTCAAATTCCCATAAGATAAACTGCTACAGCTATTATGTAATATTTTTTCAAGTGCAAAATATTTAACAGCTGGTTTAATTAGTTGTTCTGTGTTATACAAATTTGACCAAAATTTGATATTTTCAAATACTGTAAGTTCAAATTTAACAGCTAAGTTATGAGCGATATAATTGCAATATGGATATGGAGAATTTTTATGAGAAATATACCGATGTTTGTATATTACATTACCTTGGCTTGGAGATTGTATCCCAGCTATTATCCTTAATAGGGATGTTTTACCTGCGCCATTTTCTCCTTTTATCACAACAATTGAAGAAGGTAAAAATGTTATAGCTATCTTGTCAAATAATTTTCTATTACTAACATGAAGAGATATGAAATTTAATGATAGCATATCGATAATGAGAGATTAATAGTATTATAATGCGTCGGCTATTCACAATTATCACGTTATACCCCTTGGGTAAAGAAAGTTATAATTTTAATTTAAAAAATATCAGTAAAGTAAGTAATCAAGAATTAATTACTGATTCAAATTGACATTATCACAGATAATGTGTTTATATAGTCTTATCATGTTTTAGTGAATTATAAAATACGGGGGTGTAGCTCAGTGGTAGAGCACCTGCCTTGCACGCAGGGTGTCGTGGGTTCAATTCCCTCCATCTCCACCACATTTTGATTAGTTTACCTATATTTTTTTGGTTTATGTGTGTTTTGCTATATGTGTGTTTTGGTCTGCGTGTATTTGTGTATTATGCGTGGAATATTCAATAAAAATTGACAAAATGTTTGTTTTTACTACCGAATTATTATCTAGAATACAATTTGCGTTTACTATCAGTTTCCATATTTTATTTCCTGCTTTTACGATTGGTTTAGCAAGCTGGCTTGCTGTACTTGAAGCTATGTGGCTAATTATTAAGCATCCTATATATAAAGAAATATATAAATTTTGGGTAAGAATTTTTGCTATTACTTTTGCTATGGGCGTGGTATCTGGTGTTGTTATGTCTTATCAAGTTGGTACTAACTGGTCTAATTTTTCTTATTATGCTGGTAATATAGTTGGTCCGTTATTGGGTTATGAAGTTCTGACTGCATTTTTTTTGGAAGCTAGTTTCTTGGGTATTATGCTTTTTGGTTGGAATAAGGTCAGTAAAAAAATGCATTTCGTATCTACTATTATCGTAGCTTTAGGAACAATAATTTCGGCATTTTGGGTATTATCAGCTAATAGCTGGATGCATACCCCACAAGGATTTACAATTTCAGAAAATGGATTACTGCTGCCAAACAGTTGGTTAAAAATTATATTTAATCCTTCATTTCCTTATAGATTTTCCCATATGATTGTTGCATGTTACCTCACTACAGCATTTACAGTTAGTGGAATTTCATCATATTACTTATGGCGCAAAAAATTTATTCCTCAAGCAAAAATAATGTTTTTGATGTCTATGTTTGTAATAGTTATATGTGCTCCATTACAATTGTTGTTAGGTGATGCCCATGGTATAAATAGTCTAAAATATCAACCAGCTAAGATAGCTGCAATAGAAGGCATATATGAAAATGAAAAATCTGCAGCGTTAAGAATATTTGGGGTACCAGATGATGAAGCAGAAATATTAAGATATCCTTTAGAGATAAAAAATTTGGCAAGCTTGATATTGACTAGAAGTTTTGATGGGGAAGTAAAAGGTCTAAAAAATTGGCAAAAAAAAGATAGGCCTCCTTCAAAGATTATATTTTTTGCCTTTAGAATAATGGTAGGAATAGGGATATTGATGATAATAGCATCTATAATATTTTTATTATTGTTTTTACGCAAAACTTTATTTAATTCAAATTGGTTCCGTTATTATTGTATGCTGTTAACTCCATCTGGTTTCATTGCTATATTATCAGGGTGGTTTGTTACTGAAATCGGTAGGCAACCCTATATTGTATATGGGGTATTGCGTACTGTTGATATGGTTTCTAGAATTGATATAAAACAAATTTCTATATCATTGCTACTATTTTTAGTAGTGTATTTTATTATTTTTGGGCTAGGGAGTTATTATATCATCAGTTTAATATTAAGTGGTAGCAATTTGAGAAGTTCTTACACTAGCAAGAGTTTTGGATACCAGCCTATAGCTGATATATTCTTTCTTAAAAAATAATTGTGATCGATTATAATCAAAACATGGTAGTTTAGTCTGATTTTATGTTGAATTTTGAAAAATATCTAAATTTGCCAGTAATATGGGTTGTAATATTAGCTTGTATAGTGTTATTTTACGTGATTTTGGATGGATTTGATTTAGGTATTGGTATATTGTTGCCTTTTGCTCCTAGCAGTTTATGTAGAGATAAAATGCTTAACTCTATGGCACCTTTTTGGGATGGTAATGAAACCTGGTTGGTTCTTGGTGGGACTAGTTTATTTATGTCATTTCCTCTTGCGTATTCAATAATCACATCTAAGTTATATATTCCTATCCATTTAATGTTAATATCTTTGATATTTAGGGGGACAGCATTTGAGTTTCGATCTAAATCACTTAATAAAGTTAGGCAAATTTGGGAGTATGTATTCCATTTTGGATCGATATTTGTAGCATTTTTTCAAGGAATGTTACTTGGGTGTATTGTACAAGGTATAGATATTAACGAATATTCTGGAGAGTATCATGTGATCACTGGTTTTTCTGTTATGACTGGTATAGCGTTAATATTTGGATATGCCCTGCTAGGTAGTACTTGGTTAATTATGAAAACTGAATATAGCACTCAAAGTTGGGCCCGAAAAACATCTGTGTATTCTACGATATACGTAGTTATGTTTATGATCATAGTTAGTTTGTGGGTTCCTTTTATTCATGATCAGATATTTTATCGTTGGTTTAGTTTTCCTAATATAATATATCTTTCAATTATACCAATATTGGTGATATTAGTAGTATTATTTTTAATAAAATCTATAGAAAGATATGATGAAAAATTGCCATTCATATTTAGTATTTGCTTGTTCATACTCGGATATATAGGGATTATTATTAGCTTATGGCCATGGATAGTGCCTTATAAAATTTCTATAATAGAGGCATCAGCATCTAGTGAATCTCAATCTATAGCTCTAATAGGTGTAGTGTTGATTATACCCATAATTCTTTGTTATACTGGGTATATATATTATGTATTTAGAGATAAAGCTACTCATGGCACAATGTATTAAACGATATAGACAGTGGATTTGGTTTATTATTTTATGGTTATTTGGATTAGCTTCTGCTGTTTTTCTATCTATTTTGCTAAAGATTTTTATTAAGCTCATTCAAATGCTTTAGTGAAGTAACTGATTTTCTATATTTTTAATATCAATATTTGTAACTTGTTATATGAAATGCTAAAATGGTATAAAATGGGATGGGGTGTTTTACGTTATTGTTAGATAAGCTTTTATGAATTTTTTCTATAAGATATTGAGAAATCTTTATTGTGCTGTCTTAAGTGCTGTAGAGCATGATGCAATAGAACATGCTGGATATATGGCCTTTATGATATTTTTATCTATATTTCCTTTCACTATTTTTATATTAACAATTACCAATTTTATTGGAGCAAATGAATTGCGAGCACAGTTCACAGAGATACTGATCAGTTCGATGCCAGAATCATCTGCTGACCTTAGTAATGCTATTAACGGATTAATTTCTTCTCCTCCAAGAAGCTTGCTAACTTTGGCCATTTTGGGTAATATTTGGACATCATCATCTTTTGTGGAGTGTTTGCGTACAATATTAAATAGAGTATATAATATTACATCTTTGCCCAATTATTTTTTTAGAAGATTATTAAGTATAGTACAATTTTTTTTGATAAGTTTATTTATTATAGCGACAATATTGGTAGTAGTATTAATACCAATAATAGTGAAAAAAATTCCAGATATTCAAATTCTTATCGGTCACTATCATGATTTACTAGTATACACCAGATATATATTTCTATTTTTATTTCTATTTTTATCTATTTGTGGATCTTATTATATTATTCCTAATACAAAGCTTAATTTTTTAGAAGTAGTACCTGGGGCTGTACTTACTTTATTTTTATGGTTTTTTAGCGCAAGATTACTCTCCAGATATATTATATATTATAACAAGTTGAGCCTTATTTATGGTTCACTTGCAAGTATTATAATCACTCTTATATTCTTTCAGGTAGTAAATTTTTTCTACATACTAGGTGCAGAATTTAATTACTTGATGGTAAAACGCGCTAAGTCTAGGGCTGATTAAGTTTAGTATTTTATGATAAAATGTTTAATCTGTTAGTATAGATTTATGGTTGTTATTATTTCTTCTGCTAAAACTATGGATTTTACTTCATATAACATTCCTGATGATTTAGTAATTGGTAATCATATTTTTTATAATGAAACTCAGAATTTATTGGATATACTAAGAAATTTTAATCAGGATGATTTACAGAAGATTTTAAATGTTAGTAAGAGATTAGCTGATTGTAATTTTCAAAGATTTCAAAATTTTAAGAATGCTGAATCAAAAATGGCAATATTTGCATATAAGGGGGATGTATATAAGGATATTAATCCGGAATCTTTTAACCAGGCTCATCTTGAATTTTTGCAGTCACATTTTCTAATAATTTCAGGTTTATACGGGTTACTATATCCACTTAATATGATTTCTCCGTATAGACTTGAAATGCAAGCCAAGATACCTGGTTTAATACCAAGTAAATTATCCCAGTACTGGAAAGAGTTGATATCAAAATTTTTAAACCAATATACAAAAAATAATCATTATCAATTTATTCTTAATTTAGCTTCAAAGGAATATTCTAGTGTTTTAGATAGTAGATATATATCCGTTCCTGTAATAAATATCAATTTTAGGCAACAATCTGTAAATCAAATCAAAAATATTGGCATATTTGCAAAGAAAGCACGTGGTTTGATGAGTAATTTTATAGTTAGAAATAAGATTACTGATCTTGAATCTATAAAAAAATTTCATGAAGATGGTTATAGATTTGTTAATAGATATTCTGACAGTTATAATTTAACTTTCATAAGACCTGATAGCTAATATTAATTGATATATTTAATTAGAATAGTTATCATTGTGGTTTAGCTGAATATTAAAGTAAATACATCCAATATTGCATAACAAATATTCAATATAGAAGTTACTTATATTTTATTATTACTGATTAATATCAAATTGATAACAAAATGCCATTGAAAAAACTAACATTAGATAATTTTGATCCTGAGATTAGTGATTTGATAAAATTAGAAACATCTAGGCAGCATCAGATGTTAGAAATGATAGCCTCGGAAAATTTTGTAAGTCGTTATGTATTGGAGGCTCAAGCTTCTGTTTTAACAAATAAATATGCAGAAGGTTATCCCGGGAAAAGATATTATTGTGGGTGTGATGTAGTAGATCAGATAGAAATGATAGCAATTGACAGGGCAAAACAACTGTTTAAGTGCAACTATGCTAATGTACAGCCTCACTCTGGTTCTCAAGCTAACCAAGCAGTATTTTTTGCTTTATTAAATCCAGGAGACATTATTATGGGTATGTCTCTTAACTCTGGAGGTCATTTAACTCATGGTTCAAAAGTAAATTTATCTGGTAAATGGTTTAAGTCTATTTCTTATAATGTTGATCCTAACACGCATCTAATTGACTATAATCAGATAGAGGAATTGGCACTTAAATATAAACCTAAGTTGATTATTGCAGGATATTCTTGTTATACACGTAAAATTGACTTCAAAAAATTTAGGGAAATCTGTGATAAATCTGGTTCTTTGCTATTAGCAGATATTTCTCATATTTCAGGTTTAGTAGCCACTGGGCACCATTCTAATCCTGCTCAGTATGCAGATGTTATTACTACTACAACTCATAAGACTTTAAGGGGGCCAAGAGGTGGTATGATATTATCCAATAGTCAAGATATGATTAATAAGTTAAATAGATCTGTATTCCCTGGGATACAAGGTGGTCCATTAATGCATATTATTGCATCTAAGGCGGTGGCGTTTAAGGAAGCTTTAGATATTAATTTTGTTAGCTATATCTCAGATGTTATAGATAATGCTAAGATGCTATCTAAATCCCTTGAATCTAGAGGATATTGTAGTATAACCGGGGGTACAGATAATCATATGGTAGTATTGGATCTTAGCACATATAATTTATATGGTAGTGTTACCGCTGATTCACTAGATAGAGCTGGTATTGTTACAAATAAAAATGCTATTCCTTATGATAAGAATCCTCCTAATATTACTTCTGGGATCAGATTGGGTACAGCTGCTTGCACCACTAGGGGTTTGAAGCAAAATGATATAAAATTTGTAGCTGATATTATTGCAGATGTATTAGACGTATTAAAATCTGATTCTTCACCATCTGAGATTCAGTATATAGAAAATAGATCTAAACACAAAATATTATCTATGACTGAAAAATTTCCTATTTTTCCTAAAGTTTAACAATTTATGTTATAGATAAAATATGAAATGTCCTAGTTGTAATAGCACAAAAAATATAGTAAGGGATTCAAGAGCTACAGAAAATAATAGCGGAGTAAAGAGACGCAGAGAGTGTACCGAGTGTAGTTATAGATTTACTACGATTGAGCGCATAAGATTTAGAGAATTAACTGTTATAAAGCGCACAGGATATAAGAGAATTTTTGATAGAGAGAAAATATTTAAGTCGGTTGTTACATCGATGCGTAAGCGCAATATTTCAGATAAAATTATTGAAGAATTAGTAAATGATGTTGTATTAAAAATAGAAACAGCTAATTTGAATGAAATTCACACTCATAAAATAGGGCAATTAGTTATAGAAAAATTAAGTGTGGTGGATCCGGTAGCATGTATCAGATTTGCTTCTGTGTATAAAGATTTCCTTACAATGCAGGATTTTATAAATTTTATTAATAAACTAAGAAAAACAGGGGATATTTAAATATGATTAAATCAGAATTAAGTCAATTTCCTTTAGCTAAAAGGAAAAATAGAGAAGTTACTATCCATGGAACGCAAATCCTAGATGAATATTATTGGTTACGTTATAATGGTTGGCCTCAAAAAAAATTGGTTGATAGTGAGATCCAGCATTATTTGAAAGCTGAAAATAGTTATTGCACAAAAATTTTTGATCACTTTTATCAAGAACAGGAAAAGTTATTCTGTGAATTAAAAAATAGAATTAAATTGAGTGATCAATCTGCATATAGCAAAAAAGATGATTACTATTATTATGTAAGGACTGAAGAAGATAAGGATTACCCAATCTATTGTCGTAAACGATATTCACTAGAATCAGCAGAAGAAATATACCTAGATATTAATGAGTTATCTAAGGGACATAGCTTTTTTCAGATAGGTTCTGTATCTGTAAGCCCTGATCATAGATTGTTAGCATATTCAGTCGATATATCCGGGCAAGAAAAATATGTTATTAAGATATTGGATTTAGTTACACGCAAGTATTTGAGCAATAGAATACATAATTCATCATCTTCTGTAATTTGGAATAGACAGTCAGATGGTATTTTTTATTTATTAGTAGACAATAACTGGAAACAACAAAAAGTTTTTTACCACGCATTATATAGTAAAAATATACCAGATAGACTGATTTTTGAAGAAGTAAATGATTTATATTTTATATCTATTTCTAAATCTCAAAGTGAAGAATTTTTATTTCTCGATGTGCAGGGCCATGATAATAATCAGATATATTTTATATCCCTGGTTGGTGATGATTTTACTCCTAATTTGATAAAAACTAGAAAGCAATCTATTACATATGATATAGAACATAGTGGAAATTATTTTTATATGTTAACAAATGATCAGGCTGAAAATTTTCATATCCTAAAGCTAGCTATTGCAGAATATAAATCTGATGCAGATTGGTCAGTTTACATTAAAGAAGATTCATTGAAATATTTAGCGAATTTTACTATTACTGCGCATTATCTATTATTACAGTACAAAGTAGTTGGAGTACCAAAAATAGTTATTGTTAGTCTTAAAGATTCTAGTGAAAATATTATCGATTTTGATGATGAAATCTTTACTGCTAGCGTATTTTCAACAAATTTTATTGAAGACGATATAAGAATTTTATATTCATCTTTAAGATCTCCACTCACAATATATAGATATGATAGTAAAATTAATAAAAAATATATATTAAAAAAAACAGAGATCCCTGCTGGATTTGACAGAGATCAGTACCATTTAGAAAGAATTTTTACGGATAATAATGGAAATATAAAAATTCCTGTCACCATTTTCTATAAAAAGTCTTTATTTAAAGGTGATGGTAGTAATATGCTGTATTTATATGGATATGGGTCTTATGGGATTTCTGCTCCGGTATCTTTTAGTAATTTTGCTGTATCTCTTGCGGATAGGGGTTTTGTATATGCTGTAGCACATGTTAGAGGAGGAGGAGATTTAGGACGTCAGTGGTATGAATCTGCTAAATTTTTATCTAAAAATAACAGTTTTATAGATTATATTAATGTTTCAGAATATCTTATTAGCCAAAAATATACTTCTAGTAAAAAAATTGTTATTTCCGGTAGTAGCGCTGGTGGTATGCTAATAGGAAATGTCATTAATCAGAGACCGGATCTGTATAAAGCTGCAATTTCTCATGTGCCTTTTGTAGATGTTTTAAATACAATGCTTGATGAAACTTTACCTTTAACCAGTGGTGAATTTTGTGAATGGGGAAATCCTAAAGAAAAACAGTATTTTGAATATATTAGATCATATTCTCCCTATGATAATATTGTTCACCAAGAATATCCTCATATATATGTAACAGCAGGATTATTCGATACTAGGGTAGGTTATTGGGAAGCTGCAAAATGGGTAGCACGGCTACGCCATAACAAGACAGATAACAATCTTATCTTATTTAAGATCAAAATGGATTCTGGACATTCAGGGACTTCTAAAAGATTTGAGTACCTCAAAGAACAAGCATCAGAATTAGTATTTATAATAGATATACTAAGTTTGAGTAGTAGTTGATATAATATAGAGATATATTTTTATTTAACATAATAGCTGGTTAATTTTGCTCTATTACGGAATATGTAAGCCTTCTGAAAGAAGGTGGAATCTAGCAGAGTGTATTACCCACTTTTCGGTAGGGATACGCCAACTGATAGATACTCTAACTAATTGTTCAGATTATTTAAAACACGAGAATACAGCAAAATAGAATATTCAAAAGTGAGGAAAGTATTTAATGAGAATTTTTATCATTGTGTAGAAAATTATCTAGAAATTCTAGAGATATAAAGGTATTTGATATTTTTAAGTAAATGATTGTATCTGCAGTAACAACAACATTTTTTGTATTATCTACTCACAGTAAGATATTTCAATTACTTCATAAGACTTATAACCCTTAGGTGTTTTGACATCTATTAAATCCCCTACTGACTTACCTATCAAAGCTCTAGCTATGGGTGAGCTAACAGATATCTTGCATTTTTCTAGATTAGCCTCATATGTACTAACTATACTATATGTGACTTCATTTTCAGTATCATTTTCAAATAATTTCACGGTAGCTCCAAATTTTATACTCTCATTGGAAAGAGATGACACATCTATTACTTCAGCATTTGCTAACTTTTTTTCCAGATCAGAAATTTTACCTTCAATAAAAGATTGTTTTTCTTTAGCAGCCTTATATTCAGCATTTTCTGATAAATCACCGAACGCTCTTGCTACTGCTATATCTTTGATAACATCTTGTCTATCGTGAGTTTTTAATTTTTTGATTTCTGCTTTTAAACTATCAAGTCCTTTTTTTGTAATAGGGAAGCGATACATAAAATTCACCAGGTTAAAGCTAACATTACTGCATATTAATGCATGCAACAGATGCACTAGCGATATTCTATGTAAACTGATCTATATATTCAAGATAATTATTTATATTATTTGGAATTTTTAATAATTATGAAAATTAGATAATCCACTTAAACACTTCAATTATATGTGTTGATATAATAAAATATGTACAAATTATGTATTTATGTTAGAATAAACCGTATAGGCTCAGATCTTGTGTAGCGTATGTAGGTAGTTAGTGCAGGTCTTGCATTGGTGTTTTCTTCAGTATAGTTTGGATTTGCATGGAGACATTGTTAGATTTTTATGACAATCTGCGCAGTAAGGTTTTGATTTCAGATGTTATAAGGAGAAAATTAAGGTTAGATAAAAAGGGTAGGGAGTATATTGGGTTGTGTCCATTTCATAATGAAAAAACAGCTTCATTTACTGTTAATGATCAAAAGGGATTTTACCATTGTTTTGGTTGTCATGCACATGGAGATGTTATTAAGTTTATCTCTTCTTTACAGTCTATCAGTTATAAAGAGTCTGCAGTATTAATTGCAAGAGAGTATAATATCAGTATTCCTAGATATGAGTCTAAGACTGCAAATAGTATAAATAGCAAAAATCCTGATTTATATGACAAAGCCTATAATATTCTCGAGCTAGCAGCAAGATTTTTTCAATCAAAATTAAATGCAAATGTTAAATCTTATTTATTCAAAAGAGGATTAGATGATTCAGCAATAGAAAAATTTTCTATAGGATTCGCTGCTGGCAATAATGAGTTAATAAAGTTTTTTTCTGATAAATCTGTAAAAATTGATGATTTAATTCATGCTGGTTTAGTTGCTAAGAACAAAAATGGAAGATATTATGAAATATTTTCTAATCGTATTATTTTCCCTATCAGCAATGATAGAGGTAGAATAGTAGGGTTTGGAGGTAGGGTTTTATGTGATTCACAATACCCGAAATATTTAAATTCTCCTGAAACATTGGTATTTAAAAAAGGTAATATTCTTTACAGAAAGCCTGAGGATATAATCAATAAACCTAAATCTGAATTTATACTAGTTGTAGAAGGTTATTTAGATGTAATATCTCTTAGTAAATTAGGTATAGAATCTTGTGTGGCAATCCTGGGGACTGCATTTACAGAAGCACATTTATATAATATATGGAAATATACAGACGAAGTGGTTATTTGTTTTGATGGGGATATAGCAGGGAATAGAGCACGCGATAAACTAATACAAAATTTGTTACCATGTATTACTATTAACAAAAAAATATCTTTTATAGAATTAGGTGATTCTGTTGATCCAAGTGATATAGTAAGTTCTAATAATGGTCAATTATTTTTTGGATTGATAAAAAATAGATTAACTTTATCTCAAATGATTTGGAAAATTGAATATAAAAATTATTTGAGCTGTTATACAGGCAAGCATCATTCTAATGCTCTATTGCATGAGAATGCAGAAAGCAAGGCAGTATTATATGATAAACTGATGCAGTATTGTACAAATATTAAAGATAGAAGTTTATGTATAAATTTTAGAAGATATTTTAAGAATCAGATTTGGAATAAATTATATAAATATAATAGTATTCTTAATAAAGAAAGCCTTAAACATAGTGATATTAGTGATTTTCAACTCACAAATATTAAAAATTATAGTGAGATTGAGTCTGTAGAATATGCAATATTTGCTGTTATATTAAAATATCCGCAAATTATGTATAATAATAATATATATGATTTTATAAAGGACATAAATTTTGTACATAATATATTGAATGAATTTAGAGATTGGATTTGTGAACAATTATCTTGTACTGAGCCAATTTCACAGATTTGCTATAGTTTTATTGAAGAATCTGTAAAAAATACTAGATTTTATGATACATACTTAGTAGTATCTAAACCCAATGATTTGTTTTTAGATATATCTTTTGCAATTCGTAGAGTTAGTGATTCGTATCAATTATTTGAATTATTTAAAAATAAGCGTTATTTAATTTTATTAAAACAGGATTATAAAAAGCTTGTAGAGGATAGTAAAAATAATATGAGTGGTAGTTTATGTGCAAAGCTTTCTTCATATTTAGAGGAAATTGAAAGGATAGCTAAAGAGTTGGATTCTATTGATAATTTTTAGTACTTATATCTTGCTGGTATATTTTTTTTTAAACAAAATTGATTAAGATATGGATAATTCGAAAAGATACAAAGATAATTTGAGTAATTCAGATGTTAAAGGGAAGTTTAACGATGAAGTAAGTGTGATGAAAGATATGGGTGAAGATGATTTGCATTTTATCGATAACGATATAGACCAGGTAGTGTGTGATGGTGATGATAATATAAAGTTTGATATTAATACTACCCAAGAAGTTAGTACCATACAGCAATCTGTAGCGATAGATGAAGAATTAGTTAGTGAAGAAGAAGATTTGGGTAGCACTGATGATCCCGTCAGGCTTTATTTAAGAGATATGGGAGGAGTAGAGCTTTTATCTAGAGAAAGTGAAATTACAATAGCAAAAAAAATGCATGAAGGTAAAATTTTAATGTTGCATTCTTTGTGTGCTACTCCAACCGCGATGTTAAAATTTATTAAGTGGTACGAAGATCTAGTAAATGAAAATATTATACTAAGAGATCTCATAGATATTGATGCACATCTTAGTAAAGATATGGCAGTAGTATCTTCTTCTGCTCCAGTTATAGGAAGTAATTTGGAAGATAGAGATATTGATGATAGCACCATAAATGAAGAAATTGAAGAATCCAGTAAAGCACAGCTTTCTTCTATAGAGTTGGAGTTAATGCCCAAGATATCTAACATTATGTGTGAAATAGTTGTATTATGTGAAAAGTTATTTAAAGAAATTGTCAATCACTATGCAGACTATGATGGTAGTAAGCTACTTATACATAATAAAAAGTATCAAAAATATTTGGAAGCTATTATTGAAAATGTATCATCTTGCTACTTCAATACATCAAAAATTGAAGAAATATTAGATGAAATTTATCAAATCAATGATTCTATAGTAAATGAAGAATTATCTTTACTGAAGATTGCAGAGCGGTATAAAGTCCCTCGAGAAGAGTTTTTGAAAGAATATATGGTAAGAGGCATTGATGTATCTTGGAAAGCAAAAATGCTAAGTAAAAAGAATGACGCGTGGTCAAATTTTATTAATAATGAATCTAATACTATAGATAACATAATTAATAATCAACGTGAGTTAACTAAAAAAATTAAGTTGCCTATTGAAGAGTTTAAAAATATCGTGCAATTGGTACAAAAGGGTGAGAGAGAGAAAGGTAATGCTAAACAAGAAATGATAGAGGCTAATTTAAGATTGGTTATTTCGATTGCTAAGAAATATTCTAATAGAGGATTGCAGTTTTTGGATTTAATTCAAGAAGGTAATATTGGGTTAATGAAGGCTGTAGACAAATTTGAGTATAGTAGAGGATTCAAATTTTCTACTTATGCCACATGGTGGATAAGGCAGGCAATAACTAGGTCTATTGCAGACCAAGCAAGGACTATCCGTATCCCTGTACATATGATAGAAACTATAAATAAAATTATACGTACATCAAGGCAGATGGCAAATGAAATAGGTTATGATCCTACTTCAGAAGAAATATCTAATAGGCTTTCTATGTCTATAGATAAGGTACGTAAAGTACTAAAAGTAGCTAAAGAACCTATAAGTTTAGAAAATCCTATAGGTGAAGAAGATGGAGGTTGTCTTGGAGATTTTATAGAAGATAAAGGAGCAGTACAGCCAGTTGACGCCGCTATACATTCAAATTTAAGAGATACTACAACCAGAATATTATCTAGCCTTTCTGCTAGAGAAGAAAGGGTGTTGAGAATGAGGTTTGGTATAGGTATGCATACCGATTATACTCTGGAAGAGGTAGGGCAACAATTTCGTGTTACGCGTGAAAGAATAAGACAAATAGAAGCAAAGGCTTTACGTAAACTAAAGCATCCTACTAGGTCTAAACAAATGAAAAGTTTTTTAGATACTAAGTTATAAATCTTAGCAACTATATTTTAATATCCGTTATTCAGCGTTAAATATTTAAATAAGTTTTTAATATTTCGATGTATAGATATAAAGTAAAAATAGAGTATTTAGGTACAGCATTTTCTGGATGGCAAAAACAGAGCAACAGTATTACTATACAATCAGTAATAGAAACAGCAATATTTAAATATACTAAAGAGCTAGTCACTGTATATGCAGCAGGTAGAACTGATGCATCAGTACATGCTTATGCTCAATTTGCACATTTTGACTTAAGTAAATGTTATGATGTTGATTCTTTTAAGAATGCTATTAATCATTTTTTAAAGCCATATCCAATAGTGATTCTTGATTCTTGTATTGTATCCTCGGATTTTCATGCAAGATTTTCTGCAAAATTAAGACATTATCTATATAAAATTATTAATAGAAATAGTTACAATGTTATTGATACAGATTTAAAATATTTAATCAGATCACCACTTGATACCGGAGCTATGCAGGAAGCTGCAAATTATTTATTAGGTAAACATGATTTTTCTTCTTTCAGATCAGCGCATTGTCAATCAAAATCTGCATATAAGACTATTACATCTATTAAAGTTGTTAGGCATCATGAAAGTATAAAAATTTATATATCAGCACCATCATTTATGTATAAAATGGTACGTAATATAGTAGGTAGCTTAATATTAGTAGGGAAAAAAAAATGGAATCCAATTAAAATGAAAGAAATATTAGAAAAATGTGATAGAAAATTTGCTGGCCCTACTGCTCCTGCGAATGCGTTGTACTTATTGAATGTAGATTATGATACTGAATATTAAAATTTTTAGTTTATGTATATAAAACTTGCAGATGTAGTACAGCAATTTTTGGATGAAGTATTAAAAAAGTCATCTTCTGATAAGGCAATGTCTAGCTTAGTGATGAATTGGGATAAAATAGTAGGGTTAGAATTATATAAAATATCTTATCCTGTAAAAATTTATTCTCGTTATGAAAAAGATAATACTTCTAAAATACTATATATCTCGGTGAGCAATCCTAGTCTATCGATGAAGATATATTATCAGCAATCAATCATCATTGAAAAGATTTCTATTTATCTGGGTTACAAAGCAGTAGATAAGATTAGAATAATACAATAATACTCTAAGTAAAGAGTAGGGTAGCCGTGTTAGTATATACAATGAGCTATGATCTGAAAGAAAAAATCATGCTTGCCTATTGCAACAGATATTTTGACTGATAATAAGCTAATAAATATTTGATTTCAGGAGTTATTAGCTTACTATCAACAATATCAATAAATCCAGTATTTTTAAATATTTATAGATAATTTAATTTGATACTGGATTTATTTTCTATTTTAGTTATACAGATTAGAAATTAAATCTAACTTTGAGATAAGGTTTATGAGCTGTATATTTTTTATTATTGAAATTTATATCATATCCCAGAGCAAAATTTGTATTTTTATATATTAGGTTAGCGCTAAGCCCTATGGCA
>NZ_JADAQY010000004.1 GCF_015476335.1 Rickettsia endosymbiont of Cardiosporidium cionae | reverse complement strand
ATCTTAATTGATGATGTTTTCACTACAGGCGCAACAGCAAATGAATGTTCAAAGATTTTAAAAAACAAAGCTCATGCTGAAAAGATTTTTGTTCTAACAATTACTAAAACTTTAAAATAATAAAGGGATTGTTGCAAATTAAAGTATTTTTTTAAAAGCTCATTTTTTTTTATTTTCTTTGATTTTTGCGTATAAATATTATTATTTATTTAATTTTATCAGTGTTATTAACTATTATTTAATATAAATTCAGCTTTTAGACAAAGTGATCTTCCTTAATAGGCAAATTGTACGTGATTTTAGTACTATTAATCTTTTTACATTAAAAAATATTGCATTCATTTTTTCTGCGAATTGATTTTTAGCTATTCCTATATATCTTACCTTACGCTTTTGTTGAGCAAACACTCTCTTATAAGAAGATTTCAACTTTATATAATAACTTACAAGCTTAGAGTTTTTGCCTTTCATATTGTTCTTTTTAATTGCCAACAAATGTACTTCCCTCTTCATTGACTCCTTTTTAGCTGAAATTACACTATAACCTTTTGTCAGTATTACAGTACCTTAAATCTTGGATACACATCCTAAAACTTTTGCTATCTGTAATATTAGCAGCAGTAACAGCAATCTTATTAATTAATCCAGACTGTATATCAACGCTCCTAGAAAATTAAATTTTTTGACTTTATAAAATAAATTAGCTCTTTGAGAGTAACAGTCCTTGAATGATAATGATAATGATAATGACTATAAATTCCTTGTATTTCTTGGTTTATACATATAACTTTTTCTTCTTTAGTAAAGATATTTATAGTTATTAAATGTGCTCAACTAGAATCGGTGATGCTTACCTTGCAAACAATATCAAAAAATAAGAAAGTTAATTAATTGTGATTAATTACTTCATCTAAACAGTCTATTATTTCTTCTTTGCTATATGGTTTAAGTATATGTTTAGCTGCTCCCACGCTATAAGCTAGGTTAATCTCTGAAGTATTAATCATTCCACTTTGTATGATAACAGGTATATGACTAAATTTACTGGACTGCTTCTTTATGGTAGCAAGTATATCTAGACCATACATGTCAGGAATAATAAGATCTAATAAAATAAGATCTACTCTCATAAAATGCTTATCTAAATATTCAAGAGCTTCCTTACCATTTGTCATACAAGTTACAGTATATTTTGAACTTTTTAGTATCAATTGTATACTAATTAAGCATGCCTCACTATCATCTACTAAAAGTAGATGGTATTTTCCTTTTGATTTTTTAATAACTTTATCACAAGTGCTTTTTGATAAGTTATCAATATTTTTTTGTTCGCGCGCTGGTAATATGAAACTAAAACTTGCTCCACGATTTTTGTTGTTTTCAGCCCAAATTTTACCATGATGAGCTATAACAATCTCTGCTGAAATAGATAAACCAAGTCCTGTTCCGTTTATCCAACTATCTGTACGACTGCTTTGTGTAAATGAAGAAAAAATCTTAGATAAATCTTTTGTAGGAATACCTATACCTGTATCACACACTGTTATTTTAAATCCCATAATTATATCGTGTCTAGGTTTATAACTTGTTCTGCTTAGAGTTATAGTTATATCTCCCTCATGCGTAAATTTAATGGCATTAGAGATTAAATTTCTTAACACTTGAGCAATTCTATCATGATCAAAAGCAGTAATTGTTTTTACCTTACAATTATTAACAATTTTTATTTTTAAGTGGCTATTCTTCATATATAGTGTTTTTAACTCTCCAATTACCAATTTTACTGTATCATATAGATCATGCTGTTGCATGTTGTATAACATTTTACCTGCATGCATTTTTGACATATCGAGCAAATTATTTGCTAAAGAAAATAATTTGCTTGCATTATCTGATATTTCAGCAACAAGTTTGAGTCTTTTGTTGTTATCAAGAGTAGGCCAATGTTCTATAAGTCCCTTTGAAATTGCAGTAACACCTTGGATAGGGATTCTAAGTTCATGCGATAAATTATCTAAAAACACATTTTTTGAATGAAGTTCTTTTTCCAATTTTTTTATTCCTTG
>NZ_JADAQY010000003.1 GCF_015476335.1 Rickettsia endosymbiont of Cardiosporidium cionae | reverse complement strand
TATGAGTAAAAATGATAGATAATCCCTAGGTTGATTAATTAATGATTATAAGAAAATATGGAATCAGTTGTAGAATCAGTTAAAATCCCATTAGAATTTGCAGATAAATCAATAATAATAGTATTTATTGGTATCATCTGCTGGACAGGTCTTAAGAATATCTTCACAGTTAAGACATTTAAATTCTTTGCTCTTGGTAATAGAAATTTTTCTACAGGAGAGCTAGTCGCAACTATTGTTGCTACCTATTTGAGTGGTAGTGGGTTTTCACTCAGACTATCTGAGATATATAACAAAGGATTTCATTATATGTTAATCACTGTTTCTCCTTATATCGCATTAATCATATTAGCATTTTTCATAGTACCAAGGATGCAGGATTTTTTAGGCAATATATCAATGGCAGAAGCCATTAGTAAAACTTACGGACAAATAACAAGATATATTATATCTATAGTGACTATCATAGGATCTGTGGGTGCGATAGCTGTACAATTTAAAGTTTTTGGTAAAATATTTGAATATTTTACAGGTAATAGCTCTACATTTTCTTTGGTATTTGCGGCTTCATTAGTAACATTATATTCTGCTGTAGGAGGAATAAAATCAGTGGTATATACAGATATTATACAATTTCTTACTTTATCAATATCTATAATTATTATTGGATTAATTATGTTTCAGTTTGCTGGAGGAAGTACAAGTTATTTTTCAAAATTGTTACAATATCCAAAATTTAATTTAAGTGAAATATTTACTATCGAAAACACCTCATTTTGGAATATGGTGAATCTGATGTTATTTTTTTTCATAAGGGCTCTACTATCACCACCAACAGCTCACAGAATATTAATGGCAAGTAACTTAACTAAAATACGGAGTGCAATTTTCATTTCAGCTATTGCATTAACGATTATTGTATGTTTAATAGCTATTATACCAACATCATTATTTATTATTAATCCTGAATTAGATCCTAAAGAACTAATACCTGAAATAGTCAATAAATATTCGATCTTTGCAGGAATAGCAGGAATATTAATAATAGGGGTATTAGCAATGTCAATGTCTACAGCTGATTCTCATATTAATACTTCAGCAGTAACTTTTGCTAATGATGTATGGCCTAGTAAAAATCCTGCGCATCAATTATATGCAGCTAAATCTTTTTCATTTCTTTTAGGGTTATTAGCTCTAGGATTAGCATCTTTGGAGAATAATTTACTGAAAATTATTTTATTCACAAAAGGGTTCTATGTAGCTATGGTAATCCCAGTATTGTTATTAACGATATTTGGATTTAGAACAGGAAAGAATGTAATATTGATATCGATGGGTACAGGATTTAGTGCTATAGTACTGGGTAAATTATTTTTATCAATTGAGCCATCAGTCATAGCAGCGGCAGTTACTACATTAATGATTTTAGTATTGCATTACTCAAGGGGTAAAGAAGGGGGCTTCATAATCAGAGCAAAAGCGGATTCATATTTAATATTTTTAAGAAAGGAAAGAAAAAATAACTTCAAAGAGTTGAGGAGTTTTTTATTTGATGTTATGTCTGGTGAATATTTTCAGGCAAATCTGGAGAGATACGAGATAAGATTCACTGTATTCGGATTTTTTTCAATATTGTCGACATTAGCTATAATTTATGGTCATAGAATCAATCTTAATTCATCCCTGCAGACATCGATATATATAATGATGATAGCAATATCAGTAGCGTCACTCCTTTCAACAATGCTGCCCTACAGAGATGACTTTTTAGATAGCAAGATAACATTGGTCCTGTGGTATGTCTCGATATTCTTAATGTTAGGAGTATTCAACACATTTTTTGTAATGATAACTAAGCATAGCTTGATCTCATTTGGGATATTCACAGCAAATATATTTATCATGGCTTATCTGGTAGGCTGGAAAATGACGATATTGATGAATATTGTAGGATATTGGGTAGCCAAATTCTTATATCAGATCTATGCTGTAATGCATGAGGTAGCAGATGAAAATATATCTGCAAGATTCGTATATGCATATTTATTAGCAATGCTTGCATCATCCGTTATGATGTTGTTTAAACCAAAGGAAGAAGCATTGGATATCACATCGGATTATTTGCACAAGAAAGAGGAAGATAATAGACAGTTAAACCAGGATAATTCTGAACTTTATGAAGTAAACACAGAGTTAGAGGGAGAATTAGAATTTTATAATGATCAGCAGAAAAAGTTAGAGTTGTTGTTAGTTGACTATAAACTCAATACGAAAAAGATGACTAAAATGCAAATGATAAAGAAATTACAAGATATAGTAGCAAAAATTATACTTGATAATAACCCTGATGAAGAACCAAAAGATTTAGGAGAAGTGTTATATCCTGATGATCCTACCAAAGGATACAGACAATATAAAGAAAATATGAAGTTACATACTGATAATCCTACAAAAGAATATAAAGAATATAAAAAGAATCTAAATACTATAGAGAGCATAGCACGATCACTGTTTAGAAACGACTTCACAGTAGAAGAAATTGCTTCAGTAGTTAGGCTAACTATAGAAGAAGTAGAGCTGATATTAAAGGACTTGATTGAAAAAAAATAATTTTATTTTATTTAAGTGGTAACTCTATAATGTTAATATCCATGATATTCCTAATAAAGTTCCTATGTAGTTATTGCTTTTGAACCTTATTAAACAGCTTTTTCTATCTTTTATATCTAGGGTGTACGTTTGCCAGAGCAAAATAAAACTACTGAGTATAAATAATATTATTGTAAATATTTGCTGATTAAGTGATCGAATTTTGTTTGCATTGAAAGATTCATATACCAGGAACATAATACCTATAAATGATAGATATAGGATTGTAATAATTAGTTTATAGGGTTTATTTTCTAAAAAAATTGCCATGGATTTTATTGAGATTTTTTTATCACAGTTTAAGTCCGCGAATGCATATATTGTATCAAACCCTGTTGTCCACAAAAAGCAACTTATATACAGCATTATAGCATTTATCTCTATTGTGTTTGTTACACTGGTGTATCCTATTAATGTTCCTATATTAAACGTTAGACCTAAAAATATCTGAGGAAAATACGTAACCCTCTTCAGTAATGGATAAATTAAGATCAATATAAATCCTATACATCCTATTACTATTGATGTTCTGTTTAGCGTGGAGAGTATTATGAGTGCCACTGATAAAAAGGGTATTATTATTATTATAGCAGATTTTACTGTTAAGTTATTATTAGCGAGTGGCCTATTTTTAGTTCTATATACTGAACCATCAATATCTCTATCAAAGATATCATTGATTATTGATCCTGCTGTTCTTATTGCGATACTTGCTATAAAAAACATCAAAAATTTATATCCTATGTCCATTCCAGAATGATTTATTGAGGCATATCCAGCTAATAATCCGAATAATGTAGGGAAAAACACTAACATATAGCCTGTAGGATTATTCAATCTAGTTAATTCTATAATGTGACTAATGACTGACGTATTTGATTTACTCATTCCAAATTATTTATAAAAAATTAACAACTAATTCCATTTTTATTGTATAATATATTTTGTTGGATTCAAATCCTATTTTACTTAGTACTTTATGTAGTAAATGGCTAAAGTAGTGTTATGTATATTTTTATAATAATATTGGTGATATAACTGGAATTGACATTCCAATTGAATTACATTAAAACATAAAAATATGTGTTGTAACTTTATTTGAAAGTGGTGCTATGGAGCTAGATTTAAAAATACCTAAAAATGATGTTTTAAAACCTTTGATTACGGTATTGGGGGTTGGGGGAGCAGGTGGTAACGCTATTAATAATATGATTAACTCTGATCTACAGGGAGTAAATTTCTTAGTTGCTAACACTGATGCTCAATCTTTGCAATATTCTAAATGTGAAAATAGGATCCAGCTTGGAGCCATTTCTACACAAGGGTTAGGGGCTGGCTCTTCTCCAGAAGATGGTAGAATTGCAGCAGAGGAGTCTGAGTCTGAAATCAGATCTTGTTTAGATGGTAGTAATATGGTCTTTATTACTTCTGGTATGGGAGGAGGTACTGGGACTGGCGCTTCACCTGTCATTGCTAAGATTGCAAAAGAAATGAATATCTTAACTATAGGAGTTGTGACTAAACCTTTTTTATTTGAAGGAGTACGTAGAATGAAAACTGCTGAATCTGGTATAGAATCATTACAAAAATATGTAGATACTTTAATAGTCATTCCTAACCAAAATTTATTCAGAGTAGCAAATGAAAGTACTACTCTTACCGAAGCATTTAAAATGGCTGATGATGTATTGAATTCAGGAGTGAGAGGTATTACAGATTTGATCATAATGCCAGGTTTGATTAACTTAGATTTTGCTGATATTAAAACAGTGATGGCTGGTATGGGTAGAGCAATGATGGGCACTGGAGAAGCACAAGGAGAAAATAGGGCGATACAGGCTTCAGAAGCAGCAATCACTAATCCATTATTAGATAATAGTTTTATGTGTGGTGCCACTGGTATATTAATAAATATTACAGGTGGTAAAGATATGACTTTATATGAGGTAGATAGTGCTGCAAATAAAATTATATCTGAGGTGAATAATGATGATGTACATGTGATATTTGGGTCAACCTATAATAATAATTTGGAGGGTAGTATAAGAGTTTCTGTAGTAGCTACTGGTATATTGAATCATACTGAATATTCAGAAAATAATTGTGATAATACAAAGCAGCAACCATCAGAAAAACAACAATTTGAAGAAGAATTTGTAGCTATGTCTAAGGATAGTGTAAATATTTTATCATTAAAGCATGATGATCCATTTCTTACTATTAATGATTCATATACTCAAGATGCTTCCACTCTAAACCAAAATTTAGATAAAAAAAATGAAAATAATATTTCAAAAGTCAATCCTAGCAATGAAAAGTTAGGTGAAATTCCTTTACCAGAAAAAGATAATCTGGATTCTAATATAGCAAATAATAATAGTATTAATACCAATTTCGATCGATTACCTAGTAAATCATATTCAGATATGTCTGGTATAAATTATACTAAATCTAACCAATCTAGTCTTTGGAAACGTATTTTGCGTTCAATTACTAGGTCTAACGATGATGACTCAGACGACGTTAACGCATCAGATGTTTTTTCAGATAAGAAATCAGAAGTCAATAAATCTGACTCAGAATTACAAGATATACCTAAGTTATTCAAAAATTAATTCCGTATTCTCATCACTTATGTATATTTCTATAAAATTTTTATAGTATTATTTTATATCGTTAGTTTGGAAATCAATTTTTAATTTTGTTAAAATTAAATGTATACCCTTTATTATTACTCTATTTGTCCTTTATCTAGACAGGTTAGATTTTTTTTAGAGGAATTAAATATTAATTACAGAATTATTTGTAAAGAACATCTAGATCAAGAGTATACTACATTAAATATTAATAATTGTTTAGTATCTCCGCTATTGCTGGTACAAAATCAAGATCAGAAATTCTTGTTGACTGGTACATATTCAATAATAGAGTATATTGCAGATCTTGAGCGCGTGGATTTTTTTTTTATGCCGGCAGATTTACAATTAAAAGCAGAAATTAGAAAATATATTGAGTGGTTTAACTATAAATTTTGTAATGATGTCACTAAAATATTGATTTATGAAAAAATTATTAAGTTATTTACTAAACAGGGTTCTCCAAGAAGTAATTTTATACATATTGCTAAGAATAATCTAGCTTCAAATTTGAGTATTATTCAAAAAAAATTGAATTCTCACTCTTATCTCATATATGATAAAATTTCTTGTGCAGATATTGTAGCTGCTACACATTTATCTATTATTGATTATCTTGGAGATATTAATTGGGATTGTTGGCCAGAAATAGCTCAATGGTATTCTGTTATTAAATCTAGGCCAGGTTTTAGACCTATTTTGAATGAAGTTATCAAGGGTTTCCTACCTGCTAAGGATTATAAAAAATTAGATATTTAGGATTCTATTTACTAAATATCTGCAATTCTTTTTCTAAGAATATTTAGTATGTTATATAAACTAGCAATTTCATGTTCGTCTAGTAACGTAGGAGCTTTTTCTACACAAATTATTATTCCATCATTTACCATCTCTGCTGTGATTGGTACTATGTGTAAGATAAGATCTATATTTTGTAAATTACATGATAGGGTAGAGATTTTATGACTATTACTCAGTGATTTTTCAATAAATGTTTTATTGTTCTCTATATAATCTAATATTGATTTACCTAATATAGTGGTAGTATATGTTTGTGATACTTTCATCATATTAATACTATCTATGATTACTATGTCAATCAGATCATAATATTTTTTTAACTTTTCTATACATTGACTACAAAATTCACTAGCTATTGGAATATTTAGGTTATCAAATATGATTTGATATATGAATTTTAGTTCTAAGTGATAGTTCATTAATATTTGATTTTTTTCTTCTAGTGTCTTTTCTTGTTTCATTGTACTATACAGCAGAATTACACTGATTACTATAAGTAGTACTGCTAATATTGAAGTCGATATTGAACTAAAAGACATAGTAACTTTTTTAAGATAGAGCTGATTTAATTAAAAATATTATTTTAATTTTAATATTAATGATTTAGTTATTAGCTAGTATCCTACACATAGCTAATATACTAATACAAAATCAACTTTTATTCCAAGGTTTTATTAATTGTGTTTTTATATTAACTAGGGTTAATACTCTAGCAACAGAGTGATTTATCATATCATCTATACAATTGGGTTTATTGTAAAAAGCTGGTATTGGGGGACAAATTAAAGCTCCTATGTTACTTAATTCTAACATGTTTTTAATTTGTATTGAATTTAATGGTGTTTCACGTATCATTAGTACCAATCTCCTCTTCTCTTTTAATGTTACAGCTGCGGCCCTAGATATAAGATTATTTTCATATCCGTGTGCTACAGCCGATAAGGTCTTCATACTGCAAGGTGATATTATCATGGCATCAATATGGTTAGAACCACTCGCTATAGTAGCAGATATATCTAATACATTATAGTAATAAGTTGCCAAGGCTTTAATATCATTGATAGAATAAGAAGTCTCTTGTTTGATAGTAATATGTGCAGCTTTTGAAATGATTAAGTGAGTCTCATTATTAAATGACTTTTTTAAATCATTTAATATCTGTAATAGCCTTATTCCATATATCACACCAGATGCTCCTGTAATAGCAACTATTATTTTTGTTGTATTCATTAATATAATTAGATTATGGTGCCGGATATCGGACTTGAACTGATGACCTAACGCTTACAAGGCGTTTGCTCTACCACTGAGCTAATCCGGCTTTTTAATTTTAACTCGTATCAATTTAATAATATAGAAAGGCACACGCAGATAGTAACATACAAGAGTGTTTTCTACAAAATAAAAAAAAGACAACTACACACGCTAGTATATAATAATAACGCAACACAAAGTTATTTTTTAGGTTTAGAGCCTATTTTTATTTTATCATTTTCTATAGAAATAATAAATTGCTTATCATGCTCGATAGTTTCCGATAACAAAGTCTTGGCAAGGTTATTTTGTATTTCAGATTGTATTAAGCGCTTTAAAGGGCGGGCTCCGTAGCTTGGATTATATGACTTGTTAGCCAACCATGTTATTAATGATTTATTATAATCAATTTTAATGTTGCTCTGTAGTAGCAGCGTATTTTTTAAGCTATCCAATTGAATTTTTACAATATTAAACATGTGTTGCTTAGATAAACGATGAAAAATCACTGTTTCATCTATTCTATTTAAAAATTCTGGTTTAAATACAGAATGTAATCTTAATAATATTCTTTCCCTTATTACGTCTTGGTTATCTTCTTCTCTTTGATTCAATAATATATCTGAACCTATATTAGATGTTAAGATAATTAATGTATTCTTGAAGTCTACTAAATGCCCATGGCTATCTGTTAATCTGCCTTCATCAAATATTTGTAACATCAGATTGAATATATCTGAGTGTGCTTTTTCTATTTCATCAAATAGTATTACTTGGTACGGTCTTCTTCTGACAGATTCTGTTAGTAGACCGCCTTGTTCATATCCTATATAGCCTGGAGGTGCGCCTATTAACCTTGAGACTGAGTGTTTTTCCATATATTCAGACATATCCATTCTTAAAATAGCCTTAGGATCATTAAACATAAAATTTGCTAGTACTTTATTGAGCTCAGTTTTCCCAACTCCTGTAGGGCCAAGAAATAAAAATGTTCCAATAGGGTGTTGTATATCCTGAATTCCAGTTCTGGACCTTCTTATTGCATTACTTACTACATTTATTGCTTCATCTTGCCCTACTATTGATTTTTTTAATATTGTCTCCATGTTTAATAATTTTTCTTTTTCGTCGGATAGCATATTCTCTACAGGAATGTTTGTAATTCTTGAAACTACTAATGCAATATCATTAGCTGTAACCTTTTCTTTAATAAAACTTAGAGATTGCTCGCTATTATGTAATTTTTTAATTTTTTTCTGTAATTCTGGTATTACTCCATACTTCATTTCTCCAGCTTTTGCTAAATCTCCTATTCTTTCACTATTTTCTAGATCTAATTTTGCATTTTCTAATTCTTTTTTTAGTGTTTGAGCAAGTTTTATTTTATTTTTTTCACTACTCCATATTGAGTACAAGTCTTGGTATTTTTTTTCTAAGGATTCTAGGTTCTCAGAAAGTTTTTTTATTTTAGATTGTGAGTATTCATCTTTTTCTTTTTCTAAAGCAGATAATTCTATCTTAATTTGCATTATTTGCCTATCTAGTCTATCTACTTCTTCAGGTTTGCTTGATATTTCAATTTTTATTTTACTAGTTGCTTCATCCATTAGATCTACAGCTTTATCTGGTAAAAATCTATCTGTAATATATCTACTTGATAGTCTAGCAGCAGCTATTATTGCAGAATCTGCTATAGCTATACCGTGGTATAATTCATAACGTTCTTTGATGCCTCTCAAAATTGATATAGTATCCTCTACTGTTGGTTCTGAAATATATATTGGCTGAAATCTTCTTGCTAATGCTGTATCTTTTTCTATATATTGTTTATATTCATCTAGAGTTGTAGCTCCTATGCAGTGTAACTCTCCTCTTGCTAGCATTGGTTTTAATAAATTTGCTGCATCCATTGAACCTTCAGTTTTACCGGTACCTACTAGTAGATGTATTTCATCTATAAATAGAATAACTTGGTTTTGCGACTCTTTAATCTCGTTTAGTACTGCCTTGAGTCTTTCTTCAAATTCGCCTCTAAATTTAGCTCCAGCGATTAATTCTCCTATATCTAATTCAATAATTTGAGAATTTAATAAAGATTCTGGGACATCCTTTAGGAATACTCTATATGCTAATCCTTCAATTATAGCAGTTTTACCTACTCCTGGTTCTCCTATCAATATAGGGTTATTTTTATTTCTTCTTGATAGCACTTGGATTGATCTCCTTATTTCTGTATCTCTACCTATGATTGTATCTATCTTCCTTTCAGCTGCTAAATTAGTAATATTTCTTCCATATTTTTCTAAGGCATTATATTTTAATTCTGATGAATCACTATCTGCTGTTTTGCCTTTTCTTAGGGTTGCTATCGATTGAGCAATTTTTTCATTGTTAATATTAAATACAGACAACAGTTCAATGATTTCACTGTTATATGATGATGCTTCAAATAATCTTTCAACTGTGACAAACTTGTCGCCATTTTGCTTACTGATTTTGATAGCAGTTTCTATTATTTTTACTACTTCTAATGAAAAATCTACATTAATATTGGAATTATTATTGGAATGAATAGTTGATAATTGTGAAATTTTCTTTTCTATATTTTGATTAATAAAATTTATATCCCCCCCTAATTCTGTAATTAATCTTTGTACCAGGTGATTTTTGTCATGAATTAGTGCCGAAATTAGGTGTAGAGGTAAAATCTGAGGATTATTATGTGTAATCGCATTTATATTAGCAATCTCTAAAACTTGTCTGGCAGCATTAGTAAATATTTCAAGATTCATCATATTAATATTCCATTAACATTAAAATATAAAACCAGCACCATCCTAAGTTATTTTATTTTTATTATGCGTATTACTTAGTGAGGTCTGTAACATCATCAAATATCTATATAGTGATTGATTTAGTTTTTTTCTAGCATTCAAATAACTTATTTCTAATATATTGTGAAAAGTTAATGTTTACATTATATCTTTCTTTTTAATAGGGTCATATCCCCCATTTGAAAATGGGCTACATTTTAATATTCTAATAATACTAATATATACTCCTTTAATTAAACCATAACTTGTTATAGCATCAATGGCATATTGTGAACAACTAGGATAAAATTTGCAATTATTACCCAACCAGGGAGATGCTATATATTGATATATTTTTATTATTGTTAGTATTAAAAACTTCATAATAAATTATTATGTATAGCGTTCTACATTACTTAAGTACCAAACATTATCATCTGATAGAAAACTTTTTGTAAATGTCCATTCTTCGTTAAATTTTTCTATTAGATCAGTTATATTATCACCAAAAAACAAAATTTTAATAAATGCATTATTACCAAATATATATATTTCTACAATTTTTATATTTAAATTTTTTATATCAGATGCAATATAGTTACCATAAGTTTGCAATGATTTTCTAAAATCGTTTATATATCTCTTGTCTACAAATTTTTCTAGTTCAAAATTCTTCTTATTGTTATTTGATAAAAGAATAGTCAGCACTTTTCTAGCTATCAATACAAAGTTATTAATATCAAAATTCGGTATTTTTGTCTTTAATAGTTTCAGTGAAGTCATAATCTCAGATTTAGAGCTACTTTCTTCCATTTCTGGTAATTGTTCAGTTATGCTATCTGTAATAGTTTTTGTATTAGAATCTCCTTGGATCGAAGTGTGAGTTACATCTTTTACATATTTAGAGTTATTTTCTCCAAAGAAGCTTCTTTTGCTTTTTTCTGTATGGTTTTTTTCCGATATTCTACCTAATATAGATATTAATCTATTAATAATCATAAAAGCTATAACAGCAAATATTATCAACTCTAAAATTTTTCCGGACATATATGTAACCAAATAAAATAATGTTCAGCAACCTTAACTTTACTAACGTTAAGGTATATCTTCCTCATACAATAACTACCTAGCATCACTTCTAGAGTGAGATATGAAGATAAAGCAATTAGTTCTAGTGTAACATAACGATTAAGATTCTAACAATTTTAAAATCCATTTATATGAGTATTAATTCTAATATTATAAGAATTAGTGCTAAAGTTCAGTCAGTTATTCTGTATTCTGATATACAGAATTTTTATTCATATAAGTTTGTTACAGATGTAATAAACTCGATATATTAATATTAGTTGCTTAGTAATAGCAATAAAATATTATAATATACCAACATTATTAAGATTATATAGTCATTTAACTTGATTATGTAATAAAAATATTGTTATCAAAATTTATATTTAGTTACAAAAAAAATATGTTGGAGAAATACTTAAAAAAAATTTTTGATAGAAGTAAGAAAAAATCTTTTGATATTTTGGATTTACCAACCCATATATTATCTGATGATAAAACATATAGCACTACTACTAGCAATGATAAGCAGTACTATAATATTATAGTTCATAAATGTATAAACTTAATTGCCACTTCAGCTAGCCATGTACCTTGGTTGGTTTATACTAAAACTAGGCATGGTACCAAGAAATTACAGGAGCATCCTGCATTAAAATTGTTGAAATTTCCTAATCCTGAGACAACAGGAACAGATTTTTTTTTCTCACTTATAGCTAATATGCTAATTCATGGTGATAGTTATTTAGTAACTAGGCATAAAAAAAATGATTTTCCGCATTCAATTTATATTTTGAATTCTGAGAATGTAAGTGTAGTAACAAATACAACATCTGTAGTTGGTTATAGACATAAAATAGGTGATTATGAAAAATTATACTATATTAACCCTGTTACTCGTGTTTCTAGAGTATTACATCTAAAGAATTATAATCCTAATAGCCAACATAAAGGATTATCTGCCTTAGATGTAGCTGTAAAATCCATTAATCTGTATTCTCGTATTATAGAGTGGAATATGTCACTATTAAATAACAGTAGTAAACCAACTGGCGCGCTGATTTTTAAAGATAGTAATGGATATCTAACAGATGAACAATTCTATAGGTTGAAGGAACAGTTTTATGATAATTTTACTGGTGTATCCAATTCAGGCAAGCCTCTAATATTAGAGGGAGGATTGCAGTGGCAAGAAATGCATCATCAGCAAAAATTAGAAAAGTTCCTTGAGCTAAAAGATTCTATTTCTAGAGATATAGCAATAGTTTTTAATGTTCCACCTCAATTGTTGGGTATTATAGGAGATAATACTTATAGTAATATGCAAGAAGCCAGGCTATCATTTTGGGAAGAAAATATCATACCACTATTAAATAAGTTATCAGGAGCACTGAGTCACTGGCTTTCTTGTTGGTTTAATGAAGAATTAATTATCCATTATGATTTAGATTCTATATCGGCTTTAAACAAAAAGCGCGAAAGACTATGGGAAAGAATTTCAGGTGCAGATTTTATGACATTGAACGAAAAAAGAGCAATTGTTGGCCTTGCTCCGCTTGAAGATGGAGATAACATTCAAAATGAATAAGTAAGTAATAAATAAAAAAAAGAGTAAAGAATTATGCATTCTATAATTAATAGGTTATATAATTTTATTGTAAGGTTAATTTCATTATTAGAAGAGGAACTAGATATAAATAGTAAAACAACACAGTCAAAAATGACAAAAAAAAATATTACAGATTGTTTACAAAAGCTAGTATCACTTACCACACAATTGAATAAACTAAGTTTAGAACAAAAAATAGATTCTGAAAAAATTTTGGATGATAATGATCAACAAATCATAAATAATTTTTTAGCAAAATATAAATAATTCATCAATTATTTATTAGATATTAGTCAAAAAAAAACAGATACTAGATAAAATAATGAGATATAGTTTCAAACTGTTATCTGCAATACTGCGCCAAGATTTACCCAGTTTTATTAATAAAGTTTTTTCTACTATCAACCCTTGCAATGAATATTTTAGTAATTGGCATATAGAATTAATTGCAGATTATTTAGAATTAGTTAGATTCAACAAAATTAATAGATTAATTATTAATATTCCTCCTCGTCATTTAAAATCTTTATGCGTCAGTGTAGCTTTTCCTGCGTGGTTGCTAGGTCATAACCCAGGATGTAGAATCATGGCGGCAAGTTATTCTTCTGTATTGAGTACTAAACATTCTGTAGATACTAGATTTATCTTGTTATCTGATTGGTATAAAAATTTATTTACTAATACTATTCTTAGTAAAACTCATAATCAAAAAAGTAAATTTTTAACTAATCAAAATGGTTTTAGATTTGCTACTAGTGTTGGTGGTTCTGCTACTGGTGAAGGAGGAGATGTATTGATTATTGATGACCCACATAATCCTGTGCATATAAATTCTCAAAAAGCACGTAACAAGGTCATAGATTGGTTTGAAAATACTTTTGCTACCAGGTTAAATAATAAAAATACTGGTGCAATTATTCTTGTAATGCAACGATTACACCAGAATGATCTTGCTGGTTATTTGTTATCTTCTGGCTCTTGGGAATTATTAAAAATCCCTATTATTGCTCAAAAGGATATTGCTTTTTCAGTGAATAATAAAAAATATGAATATAAAAAAGGTGAAATTTTAAATAGTAAGCTTGATAATAGTTCAACGCTTAAGAAATTAGAAGGGGAAATAGGGGTTGCTAATTATCATTCTCAATATCTACAAGAGCCTTTAGTAGAAGATTATTCAATCTTATCTAAGTCTGATATTACCCTTTATTCAGTTGTACCGGATGGTTTTGAATATTTTGTTTTAAGTTGGGATACAGCAATTAAAATATCTAAAGATGCTGATTTTACAGTTTGTACTTGTTGGGGTATATATAATAATCACTATTATTTAGTGGATCTTATAAGAGAAAAAATGACTTATCCTGTGCTTAAATTAAATATTGAAAAACAAAGTAAAAAATACATGCCAAAATATATCTTGATAGAGGATAAAGCAAGTGGACAATCTGTTATACAAGACTTGATGTTAGATGGTCTTCATAATATTAGGGCTATAAAGCCAATTAATGATAAAATTACTAGATTTACTTTAGTTGCCCCTATGTTTCGTGCTGGTCAGGTTTTAATTCCTGAAAAGTCTAGGTATAGTTTAGTGGTATTAAATGAATTAACAACATTTCCTCACAGTAAGCATGATGACATAGTAGATTCAGTTAGTCAATTTTTACAATTTAGTAAACTATTGCTTCGTAAATCCAGTGTAAATATTCGACAAATTTAAAAGCAGTATAATGCTTTTATTAGTGTGTTTTAATTTTTATCACTAGTATTAAGTTGATTATTATGATTCTGTCAATGGTAAAAATTATCAAAGTAAGTTTTAACTATTTTTATGGATATTTTTCTGATTAATGTATTATGAACAAGTATATATTATTGAATTGTTTCTGTTGTCTTTAAAAAATTTTGTGGTAACACTCTATTATGAATAGGTATTGATTTAGTATTTAAAATGGTAATGGTGACACGCATATTTTTTATACTGTATGGGTTATTATTTTCAAATGGTTCTGTGTCTGCTTTGCCTACGATTTTAAGTAACTGATAATTATTTATGATATTATTATCGATTAAATATTTTCTGATAGTATTTGCTCTTGTAGCTGATAGATACCAAGAATCTAGACTATTAGTCTCTGATGAGATAATGCTTCTGGTGTGCCCTGTTATTGATAAATAATTTTGTTCTTTATGTAGTACATCTTTCAATGCATTAAGAAGTTTTGTTATATATGGTTGCAATATTGCTGTATTAGGTTTAAAGACAGATCTATTAATACTATCTATGATTTGTATTCTTAATCCTTCATTTGTAACATCAATATATATATTTTCTAGGTAAGACTTCAGATTTTTTGTGGTTAAAATTCCATTTATGATATTAATAAAATTATTTTTGTCTTTTTTACTGAGACCTGTTTTCTTAAAGAAATTATGGATTTTATCCTGTAGATTATTGCCTATTATATTTGTTCCACTAATCAATGACTCGATAGCGATGCTATCTTGAGATGTTTCTGGGCTGCCAATTTCTAATATTTTTCCTTCTTTATTGGTTTTATTGTAATTATTTGTATGTTCTTTAGAAGTAAAATATTCTGATAATCCTACTAATTTATCTTCAGATACTGTATTAATTAACCACATCATTAAAAAAAATGCCATCATGGCTGTAATGAAATCTGCGTATGCTATTTTCCATGATCCCATGTGGTGGCTATCATCTTGATTAAGATTTTTAGCCTTTTTTACTATTACAGTCTGCTGTTTAGACATAATCTTGATGATTGATTTTTTTTATTATTTAAACATATATTCTTCCAATTCATAAAACGAGGGCCTTAAAGTATTTGGGATATTTTTCCTCATAATTTCTATAATAATTATAGGTGGATGACCACTTGCATAACTTAAAAACCCTGTTTTAATGCATTCTATAAATATCATTTCATAATATGCGTATGTACCAAGATAATGTGCAATAGGAAAAAACAACCCATAAGATAGTAAGACTCCCATGAATGTACCAACTAAAGCTGCTGCTACAAGTGATCCAAGTACTTCAGGAGGCTCAGCTATATTCTTCATTGTAGTTATAACTCCGAGTACTGCAGCAACTATACCAAGTGCTGGTAGTGAATCGGCTAAAGATTGGAATAAATTCTTGGGTACATGTACATTTTTATGATATATAGCTATTTCTCCTTCTATTATTTCAGTCAGCTGGTGTAGATCCTTAATGCCTAATGTTATTATTCGTAAATTATCTACTATAAAACTTATTATTTTCATCTTATTTTTTGAAGTTATAAAATATTTAAATAATTCACTTTCAGATGGATTTTCAATATAGGATTCAATAGTAGCTGCTCCTTTGGCATTCATGATTTTAAAAATATTAAAGAACATTTTGAGCAAATGCATATAGTCATCTTTTGTATATGGTTTACCTTTAAACAAATACCAAAAAGATTTTATTGCTTGAAATAAGTGATGCATAGGGTTTGCTATCAATACTGAGCCAATACCTGACCCCAATATAATTATTATTTCATTCGGTTGCCATAGTAATAAGAGATCACCATTGTGCATGGTGTAACCGAATATCACTGAGCCAAATACTGTAATGACTCCAACTAAAAATAACATATTCTTCCTAGTTTAAAATTTGTATCACTCAGGATGAACTAAATATTACTTAAATATTTACTTTGTCATGGTATTATTCTTGATGATAAATTTATTTATCATTTGTGGTTTTAGAACGACAAATCATCATAACCAGAATTTACTTTATTAAAAAATCTACATCATATTAATGATTATATATTGCTTCTATTAAGCTATTCAAATGAATTATTAATTACAATATAATAATTAATTGCTATATAGATATAAATACATATATAACTTATTAACTAAAGAACTTGATCTATACTTTGGTAAAATATATGTATAGCCATAAAATCTTTCATAATAGATTTTATTTTTATACTGATATTAGTAATGCATTATTATTTGTTTGGGATTAGAGTATAGTCAAAATCATGTGGAATATTACAAGATAGTATTTTTTTTATTCAGTTTATTGTATAAATAATAACAAATATTGTTTGGTAGGCAATTTAGCATCTTAATAAGCAAATAATGGCTATATGGGAATATTACAATTTTTTTTTCTTGGTGGATGCCTTTAATTATTTTCTTTGCTGCTAACTTAGTTGAGAGCATATTACAGATTAATTTATTTTTGTTTATTGTCATTGGAGTATTGATATATCCAGGTAATATTAGTGATAATTTAATGTTATATCGCTTTAAACATTGACTCATTGTTTTAGTAAAATTAATTATTGCAGCTTTACTTGCAGAATACGCAGGAGAATTTGAGAAAGTAATTAATCCTGCCATAGAACTGATTATCGCTATTTTTCCAGCAGAATTTTTGATCATATAGGGGATATAGGGTAGAATAGTATTGAGTACTCCGTTGATATTAGTATTCAATATCTCGTGTATTTTTTCTGTGAAATTTGTAGATCTTGCTGTGCTGGATGATACGCCAGCACATGCTATTATTATATCTATTGTATTATTTTTAGTAATATCCAATATTAGCCTATTCATATCTTCTTGATCTCTGACATCGGCAATAAAAATTTCTACCTCGGCTCCATTGTTAGTACATTCTGCTTGTACATCTATTAGCCTTTTTTTATTCCTACCAAATAATAATAGTTTATCTTTATGGCTAGAGTATTGTAGTGCTAATTCTTTTCCTATACCACTTGATGCTCCTGTAATTAAGATTGTTCTTTTATTTTGCATTTTTATATAATTATGTGATTTCAATACATATTAGTACATATTTTTTAATAATAAAATTGATTTTAGATTTAAATTCTATTAGCTAATATATTTATGTGTCTAGAGTTTTTATGAACTTATTAAAAACATATTTTTGGTTATACTCGCTTATGAATATCTTATACAATCTTAAGTTTTAGAATATAAATTCATTTGTATTCTTATTTAAATATGAATTGATAAAGATTATATTTCTATGTACACTAGTAATTAATTTAATATTAATTCTTATGAAATAATATTATCTGGATTTAGTTAAGTAGCAAATTTAGAATTAGGTAATGGAAAATAATATATTATTTACGATAATAATTTTGATAGCAGTATCAGTTTTCATAGTTGCGATTTTTCAGAAATTGAACTTGAATCCTGTATTTGGCTATTTAATTGCAGGGACAATATTAGGAGATCATGGATTACATATAGTATATTTCGAACAAACACGATCTTTTGGAGAATTTGGCATAGTATTTTTGTTATTTGCTATAGGATTAGAACTTTCTTTAGAAAGGCTTAAAGCCATGAGAAGATATGTATTTGGGCTTGGTTCTATGCAGGTTATCATTACTTTTGTTGTAATTGTAAGTATAACAATGTTATTTTGGGATGTAGACCATAATATAGCTATAATAATTGCAGGTGGGTTGAGTCTTTCTTCTACAGCGGTTGTTATGCAAGTGATTTTTGAAAAAAAAATTCAGTCATTACAGGTGGGGAGGGTGGCTATTTCAATACTGTTATTACAAGATTTAGCAGTAATTCCTTTATTAGTAATAGTACCTTTTTTATCTAACCAAGGCGCTGGCTCTGATAATATCGGATTAATAGTAAATATTAAAGAAATTATTATTACTGGTGGGTCTGCACTTATTGTAATGTTTTCTGGCAGATTTTTGTTAAGACCATTATTTAGCTTTATTCAGCCTTTAAATAATGAGAGTAGTGAGTTGCCTATAGCTATCACTCTGCTAATAGCTTTGTCAGCTGCAGCTGGTACTTATTATTGTGGTTTATCTTTAGCTCTTGGAGGCTTTATTTCAGGAGTTCTTGTTGCTGAAACAGATTTTAGAAACAAGGCAGCAGAAAGTATTGAGCCATTCAAAAATTTGTTGTTGGGGCTATTTTTTATGAGTGTAGGCATGAAGATAGAAGTTGTAGAAATATATCAGCAGTTCCATTTAATATTATTTATATGCTTAGGGTTGATTATAGTTAAAGCATCCATTATTACTGGTTTATGTATGTTATTTAAATTTAATTATCTAGTAGCTTTAAGAACTGGTTTGTTGCTTTCACAGGGTGGAGAGTTTAGTTTCATTTTGTTTAGTATGGGGATTGAGTATCAAATATTAGAAGAAAATACTGCAAATGTGTTGCTAGCTGTGATTACTTCTTCAATGGCTTTAACACCTTTATTATCATTAATAGGAGAAAAATTGGTAGAATATTTTGAATTTAATAAAGAAGCAGGACCACTGCAGGTGATGAAAAATGCTACAAGAGATTTAAGCAATCATGTTATTATCGGAGGCTTTGGTAAAGTTGGAAAATTAGTAGCTAGAGTGTTAGAAGCAGAAAATATTCATAATTACGCTGTTCTTGATATTAATGATGAAATAGTAAATAAAGAAAAAGAAAATGGGATTACAATATTTAAAGGTAATATCCTTGAAATAGATACTCTGGAAGCTCTGGGTATTGATAGAGCAATTATAATGGTTATCACTATGAAGAATGAAATAACCATTAAGAAATTTCTAAATGTCATCAATGCTAAATCTAGATCACTCAATATTATAATCAGATTAAAGGATTTGAAGGAAGCAAATAGCTTTTATAGTGCTGGTGCTAATATTATTATTCCTCAAGATTATGAACTAGGGTTGCAGTTAGGGAATGCAGTACTAAAATCTGTAGGTGTAAGTGAATATGAGATGAATAGAATTAAAAAACAATTCAGATTAAGTAATTATGTTGGTCTCCTTAATGAAGATAGTTTACTTGAATTAGATCAAAATGATTAATTTTTTTAGCAAATATTATTTATATTTTTTTCTCGTTTTGTATGTATATCCATGTAATGGTTCAGTGTATCATGCCGTATCTTCTATTCCAAAATTTGCTAGCGTTAAGTGTAATAACGCTAATGTAAGACAAGGCCCTAATATTAATTCACCAGTAATATGGCAATTCATAAAAAAAAATGAACCTATAAGAATTATAGCAATGTATAATCATTGGTTTCAGATTCAAGATTATGAAAATGCAACTGGATGGATACATTCTAATCTGGTTTCTAATAGCAGATTCGTTATAGTAAATATAGAGAGTGACATGTTTTCTAATAAATATGAAGAAGCCTCTGTGATTGCTAAACTTGTTCCAAAATTAAGGTGTAGCCTTTTAAAATCCGATAAAATAATGAGTTATATTTGTTGCAATTCTTATAAAGGTTGGGTATTTAATAAAAATCTTTGGGGTATATAATTAAAATATTATTACATAATTAGATTGTATAACAATTAATTTATATTGGGGTGGTATGGTGAATGACTCTAATTCTGCAGGGATTATTGATAAAGAAAGGAAAAATCTGACTTATAACATTTTCTCTGATATATCAAATAAATACGATTTGATGAATGATATTATGAGTTTTGGTATGCATAGATTTTGGAAATATAAATTTGTATCTATGATACCGAATTTTAATCATACCATAATAGAAGTAGCCGCAGGTACAGGAGATATAGCGTTTCGTATCCACAATTTAGCCAAAAAGCTTAAACAAAAACCCTCTATCACCTTGTGCGATATTAATGATAATATGCTGGATATTTGCAGAAATAGAGCTATAGATAAAAATATATTGAGTGATTTTAATATTATACTGGCAGATGGAGAAAAATTGCCATTTGAAGATAATAGTTTTGATTATTACTTAATAGTATTTGGCATTCGTAATATGGCTTCAGTGACAGATGCATTAAATGAGGCTTACAGAGTACTAAAACCTACTGGTAAGTTTTTGTGTTTAGAATTTAATAGAGTTGATAATGAAGACTATATCAGTAAAATATATAATCGATATTTACTTAATGTAATACCTAAAATGGGAAAATGTATCGCAAACAATGAGGCGGCATATACTTATCTTGCTGAAACTATTCAGTCTTTTTATTCTCAAGAGGAATTTAAAACTTTAGTACATAATGCAGGATTTTCTAATATCAATTATTTATCTTTAACATTTGGTATTGCTAGTATATATTACGGCTATAAATTATAGATTGACTGATATTTATAACTGATGTTAATGAATAGAGGTATCACGATAATTATATCAGTTTATTTTTAGATTTATTACAAAATATTACATTTCTTCTGTACCACACACATATGCTAGTATAGCGTTTTAGTTTTATGATTTTTTTAGATAGTCTATTATGAGCCATTTCCATAATATATTACTCTTGTTTAAGATATGTTTTTTTGCAGAAAAACATCATATTTTATTTGATAAACATCATATTTTACCTAGATATTTAAGATTTTTAAGATTTTTCTTTCTAATATTTTGTTATCCAACAAATTTTTTTACTAAGCCAAAGCAAGATTTTGTACATAGATTACACTCATTTATAACATCTCTTGGCCCAATTTATATAAAGTTTGGTCAAACCTTATCTACTAGACCAGATTTGATAGGTGAGCATATCGCGGAAGCACTGAGATCTTTACAAGATAGCTTGCCTGCATTTAGTAGTGAAGTTGCTAGATCTATGATAGAAATGGGCTTAGGATCAAAAATTGATTTGCTATTTTCTAAGTTTTATGATGAACCAGTTGCATCTGCTTCAATTGCGCAAGTACATAAAGCAATATTAATTAATGGAGAGAATGTAGCTATTAAAGTATTACGTCCTAACATTTTGTTATTGTATGAGAGAGATTTATCTTTTTTGGAATATTTAGCCTGTATTATTACAAAATTAGTTTCAAAATCTAAAAGATTAAAGTTAGTTGAAGTGATTAAGTTATTTCGTCATATTATGAAATCAGAACTAGATTTAAGGATAGAAGCTGCATCTGCATCTAAATTAGATGAAAATTTTAAAGATGATACTAGTATTTATATACCTAAGATATACTGGGAGTTTACTAAATCCAATATTTTGGTAATGGAATGGGTTGATGGTATTTCTATTTATGATAGATCGCTTATGTTAAAACATAAGATTGATCCTTCAGAAATAGCTCTAAAAATTGCAGTAATATTTTTAAATCAGGCATATAGAGATGGGTTTTTTCATGCAGATCTGCACCCAGGGAATATTATTGTTTCATATGAAGGTCGCATTATTCTTGTAGATTTCGGTATTATTGGTGTCTTAGATGATAAAGATAGGATAGCAGTAGCAGAGATTTTATACGCATTTTTACGCAGGGATTATCTACTAGTAGCTAAAATACACCATAAATTAGGTTATATACCCTATAATACTAGCCTTGTACTGTTCGCTCAAAGTTGTAGAGCAATAGCAGAACCTGTAGTGTCAAAGCAAATTTGTAATATTTCTGTTGGTATGTTATTGACTCAGTTATTTCAAATTACAGAAGAATTTGGTATGGAAACTCAGCCAAAATTGTTAATGTTACAAAAAACTATGTTAGTGGTTGAAGGTATAGGAAAGATTTTAGATCCAAAAATGAATATTTGGCAAACAGCAGAGCCTTGGATTAATAAATGGGCAATAAAAAATTTAACTCCAGAAGCAAAATTATTGCGCTTTGCAAAAAAAATTTTTGATAATTTATTACAGAGATACTAGTGTTATCAGTTTCTTTTCAAGAATAACTTTCTTGTGTAGTATAAATTAAATATTTTAGAAATATTAGATATTAATTACTTATAATGCTTAAAATTGCTACTTGGAATATTAATTCAATACATGCTAGGATTAAATTATTGCATAAATTTATCAAGCTTAGATCGCCCGATGTAATTTGTTTGCAAGAAACTAAAGTAGTGGATCCTTTATTTCCATTAGCAGAAATTCAGGCCATGGGATACAAATATGTTGTGTTTAAAGGAGAGAAATCTTATAACGGAGTCGCTATTGCCTCTAAATACCCCCTTACAAATGTTTTTTCATTAACTTTTTATAATCAAGATGCAAGGCATATTTCAGCAACAATAGAGGATATAGAAATATTTAATTTCTACGTCCCAGCTGGTGGTGATATACCTGATGCTGCAATTAATACTAAATTTGATCATAAATTATCATTTATTACGTTAATGATGGATTGGTTTATTCGTAATAGATTTAGTAATAATAAAATAATATTGTTAGGTGATTTAAATATCGCTCCTTATGCTCAGGATGTATGGTCTAGTAAAGCATTAAAATTTGTGGTAAGCCATACCGATGTTGAAAGAGATATGTTAATTCGGTTGCAAAATTTGTGCGGATTTTTAGATACAGCAAGGCATTTCGTAGATTATAACAATAAGTTATATAGTTGGTGGAGTTATAGGAATCGTGATTGGAAAAAATCTGATAGAGGAAGAAGATTAGATCATATATGGGTTAGTCATTCTTTAAAAAATTCTATACAAAATATGGAAATATTGTGTGAGGCAAGAGATTGGGAGAGACCCTCAGATCATGTCCCTTGTATATTAGACCTGAATATTTTTAGTTAGCTGTTATTAATGGTTGATTAATTAAATTGAATTTTTATATTGATTTTATGCATTTTCTACTAGATAATGTTTCCTGTTCTCAGCTTATAATAGATTTATAATGTTATACCAAGATAGTAATAAGTACATCAGTAAGGCTTCAGCTAGCTTGTCTGAGTTAACAGCAAAAGACCCAAATGCTACTACATTTGTGTATGAATTGATAGAAAGCTTAAGTGATAATAGCATATTATTACCGCTAATTTTATTTTCACTCCCTATAGGGATACCTCTTCCTTACCCGCCGGGTTTTACTACTGTAGTCGGTATTCCACTATTGTTTTTATCCTATCAAATGATAATTGGGAGTAAAACAATAAAATTGCCTGGTATACTTAGTAAGTATAAAATTAAAAACTCCACTCTTATCACTATATGCAATAAGATTATCCCTATAATTAAGTTTATAGAGCGTTACATAAAACCTAGGATGCGGTATCCAAATTCTCCATATTGTCAAAAAATATCTGGCATTTTATGCTTTATTGCTTCTTTATCTATTGCTATACCATTGCCATTTACTAATGCTATACCGGCGTTGGGAGTGGCTGTAATATCTATAGGATTGATTAATCGCGATGGTATAGCTATTATTATTGGTATTTTGATTACTATTATTGGAATAATAGTTGCAATATTTTTCCTTTTGGTATATTATTTCGGGATCAAACATTTGTTAAATATATTGTGGTAGTATTGGTATAGTAACTGTTATTATATATGTTGCTGGATTGTAGTAATTAATCATTCTATGTTTTCTTGCATTTATTTATGGACAGAAATTACTTGATTACAATAATAAAGTATTGTAAACTTCATGGTCGGGTGGATCTATCTGTATGTGTTATTTTATTCCTTTTATTGCGCCTTGTTTATCTGTACGTGCTATCTATTTCTGGGTCTTAGAGCGGTTTTGTGGTTTGTTTTATTACCTATTGGAATATAGAATAGGTGGTTCGAAAAATTTGCTCTGTATTATTATATTTAAATTTAGAAGGTTAATTGCGCGCATTGTTTATGTTAATGAAAAAATTTATACCAACATTTATATTAGAGAAGAAATTTGTACCAACTAATCCATATTTATTAGGAGTTGTGTGGTTTGTTTTTAGTATATTTTTAAGTGCGGTCAATGATGTTTTGTCTAAGCATATTGCTTCATATTTCCATACTTCCCAGATGACATTTTTTAGGTTTTTATTCTGTGCTATAACTTTGGCTCCATTCATTCTCTATAATGGAATGGGAATTTTAAAAACTAATGTTATGCATATACATATATTAAGATCCGGATTACTTGCAATTGGGATTTTTAGTTGGAATTATGCCATTTCTATAATCAAAGTTAGTACTGCTACTTCTATTAGTTTTACCATACCCATTTTCACTTTAGTCTTCAGCTTTTTCGTATTGAAAGAAAAGATATCATATACAAGATTGATTATGACATGCGTAGTGTTTTTAGGGCTAATAGTTACTCTTGAACCAGGAAGCGCTAAATTTCAGCTGATTATTGTTGTTTTTGTTTTATCTGCGGCATCTTTTGCTATGTTAGATATAATCAATAAAAAATTTATCTTAATGGATTCTTTTATTACTGTAATTTTTTATTCTTCTTTATTCCCTAGTTTAGTTTCTTTTCCTTTTGCTTTAGTTCATTGGGCACCCCCTAACATCTATGATATTGTATCTTTTTTTCTTTTAGGGATTAATTCTAATTTAATGATTTTTTGTATGTTTAAGGCATTTACTAAAACAGATGTAAGTGCTCTTGCACCTTATAGATATATTGAGCTATTTATATCTGCAGTGATTGCTTATTTTGTATTAAATGAGATACCAAATTTATCTACCATTTATGGTATATTGATTATTATGCCAGCTACATTCATGATACTTCAAGCTGATAGAAAAAAATATAGTTAGATATTTGTAACATAGTCAGTTTAATTCTAATCCGATATATCGATTGATTGAACATACGCATTGTTAGTTAGTAATTTTTATATTATAATGCTGTATGGTTGTGTTATTTTAAATATGTATTTTGTATTAAATTATCAAATAAGGCTTGTTATGGTGCATTACATAAAAATTATTTTGAAGCCTTTTTTAGTAATGTTTTTTGCATGGAGTGTTGCTAATGCGAATGATTCAGAGATCACATCTTATGTAGAAAATTTGATTAAGAGAGGGTATGTACTGTTTAATAATAAGCAGCTTACTGATCAGGAATTAATTTTGGCTATTAAGGATTTAGTAACTGAAAATTTAGATACTGAGTGGATAGGTATTTATGTCCTCGGAGCACATAAAAGAGAGTTATCTGATGATAAAGTTCGGGAGTTTTTAGATATATATAAGAAATTTATGGTGATAGTTTATACAGAACTTGGCTCTTACTATAGCGGAGAAATGATGAATATGAAAAAAGTTATTAAAATAGGTGACAATGTATTTAGTGTAGTTACTGAGTTATTTAAACCTAGGCGTCAAGCTTCTTCCCCTGCTAATATTGGAGTTAACTATATTGTACACCAAATAAGTGGTACAAATACCTATAAGATAATAGATGTAGTAACGGATGGCGTTAGTATTATTAATTCTCACCGAGCTGAATTCAATCATGTAATATTTGATAAAGGTATTGATTTTTTAATAAATGATCTGACAAAAAGGATAGTGAAGAGACAAAATCTGTATCAATAGAATTTAAATTTATAATGAGTTTACCTTTGAGTGTCGTACTGTCTGCCAGTGGTCTATAAATATTGTTTCCAACCGTATATCACCTGCCATCTTTGATCTTATCATCTCTGAACTATAAATACAGCAAGGATATCAATGTTCAGTTAAATATGTATTCAAGGTATTTAAAATATATCATATATAATTCTTCTAAGTCCTTTATATAACAAGATTCGTTTGTTTGATGGGCTTGATTGAAGAATAGACCTAATTCTACTACTTCAGTAAATTTATGTATAAATCTTGCATCAGATGTGCCTCCTGAAGTGCTAATGCTGGGTTTTTTACCTGTGATTTTTTGTAGTATATCTAGAAATTTTTGGACATTGTTTGAAATTGGTTGTAAAAATGCATCCGCATTGGATGAATATTTTAATTCATATCGATTAGAATATTGTTTAATAATAGATTCAACTTTTTCTGTTAATCTTTCTATATTTTGTGAGTCATTAAATCTGATATTGAATAGTAATTCAATATATTCCGGAATAACGTTATACGCATTATTTTTTGTATGTATAGCACTGATTGTTAGTTTTGAAGGATCAAAAAAATTGGATCCTGAATCAATTGTTATATTAATTAATGCGGTGCTAATTTTAGTCAGAATATTAATAGGGTTAATAGCGTATTCAGGATAAGCTGTGTGGCCTGCTTTTCCTATAATTTTAAGGTGATAATTAACACTACCGCGTCTACCTATTTTTATGGTATCTCCTACATATAAGTGACTTGTTGGTTCTCCTAATATACAAAAATTTATTTTCGGATATTTGTCGCTTATGTAGTGTAGCATTTTTGCTGTTCCATTTATTGCTTTACCCTCTTCATCTCCTGTAATTAAAAAACTTATACTTCCTTGTTTTAACCTATAAATTTTTAGAAATTTTATTACGGCAATTATTGAACAAGCTATGCTGCCTTTCATATCCACTATTCCTCTACCGTATATCTTATCTTTTATAATGTTTAGCGTAAATGGGTTGGCGATCCATGATTCTTCATTTTCAGCTGGTACTACGTCTAAGTGCCCTGCAAAACATATATTAGGAGAAGTATTGCCATATACTGCATATAGGTTTGAGACTGGATATTCATTGGTATTTTCATTTCCAAATATTTTGATATCACATGTAAATCCTGCATTTTTTAGTATATCTGCTACGTATTGTATAATATCATGTGAATTTGCATTTACTGATTTAAAATATATTAAATTTTTTAGTAGATCCATAATATCGGTATTATGTTTATTTTGCATCATTTCTCTCTATATATCATTATTAATTGAAGGAGTTTTTTGTTTACTTTTTACCTTTTTGATTTCACTAAAGTATTTACAATACTTATTCACGCAGCACTCAGGGCATAGTGGATTCCTTGCTTTACACACATACCTACCATGGAGAACCAGCCAATTATGTGCATTTTTTATCCATTTTATGTCTATTAACTTTACTAAATCTGTTTCTACTTTGTGAGGATTATTTGCACTAGATATTCCTAATCTTCGAGACACCCTAAAAACATGAGTATCCACGGCTATTCTATTTTGGTTAAACGCCGTACTTAATATCACATTTGCAGATTTTCTACCTATACCTGGTAGTGATATCAACTCTGTAAATTCAGAAGGTAATTCTGAATTATATTTTTCTATTAATTTTTCTGAAAGAGCTATGATATTCTTAGTTTTTGTGTTATACAAACCTATAGTTTTTATATAATTTTTTAGTTTTGTTTCTCCTAATTGAAGTATTTTTGAAGGAGAATTATATTCCTTAAATAAGTTCTGAGTAACTTTATTAACTGATATATCTGTTGATTGTGCAGAAAGTAGAACCGCTATAGCTAATGTGAATTTGTTGTTGAAATATAGTTCTGTTTTCGGATTTGGGTTATTATTATAGAAAATCTGAAAAATTTGGTTTATTTTATTACTAAAATTCATTTATACTTTTGTTATATGATAGATTGTTATATTAAATTGATTTGATAGCTGTTACAATAGCAAAATTCTTGTACGGATTTTATAGTAAAAATAAATTATTTATAATTAAATATTGATAATTAAATATTGTTTTAGTGGATTATGTCAAATAATAAAATGTTTCAGTATATAAAAGATGAGATCGATAAAAATAGTGTAGTGTTGTTTATGAAGGGGTCTAAGAAATTGCCTCAGTGTGGGTTTTCTGCAAAGGTTGTGCATATTTTAAAAAATTTAGGCGTGGATTTTGTAGACCATGATGTATTACAGGATGAAGCATTAAGGCAAGGTATTAAACAGTTTTCAGATTGGTTAACTATTCCTCAATTATATGTAAAAGGAGAGTTTATTGGTGGATGTGATATTGTGTTAGAGATGCATCGCAATGGTACGCTAGATAAATTGTTTAAGAACAACTCCATTCTATAATAATGTAATTTTATTGTGTTTTATAATTTGATTTTTAGTGTTTACATAGAGGATTAATGTTGGGTTCTTGTTTCCAAAAAAAGTCTTTTGATTCTTTAACTGTCAAAACTAAAGCTTCTGGGTTAGTAAGAAATCTGGGCAGCGTTGATGTACTGTTACTCGGGTTAGGAAGTATTATAGGATCTGGTTTATTTGTATTCACAGGATTAGTTGCTGCTGAATATGCTGGACCGGCTGTTATGATATCTTATTTGCTCGCAGGCATTACAGCGATCTTTATTGCATTAGCTTATACAGAACTTGCTACTATGATCCCTACCTCTGGAGGGTTGTATAGTTATAGTTATTTAGTATTAGGAGAGTTGATTGCTTGGGTGATGGCTTGTTCTGTATTTTTAGAATTTACTTTTGCTGCTGCTTCAATTGCAACTGGTTGGTCTGGTTATTTTAAGAATATCTTATCAGTATATGGGATGTATCTTCCTCATTCTATTGCTTATGGACCACTAGAAGGAGGAGTATGTGACGTTTTTGCGCTGCTTATTGTTTTGTTATTAGGAAGTATATTGTTTTTTGGTATTAAGAGCAGCAAGAAAATCAATTTAGTTTTGGTATTTATAAAATTGGGGACTATCTTAATATTTGTGGTAGTATCCTCAAAATATTTCAATATTGAATATTGGAGTAGTAATTTTATGCCATTTGGCATCGATAATGTTATTAGAGGGAGTGCTGTACTATTTTTATCATTTAATGGTTATGGATTGTTAGCTAGTACTGCGGAAGAGTGTAAAAATCCTAATATTAATATTAGTGTTGGAATTGTTGGAGCAGTTGTTATATCTATTATGATATATGTGGTGGTAGGGGGGTTATTAACTGGTATTACTCACTATGAGAATCTTAATGCTTCAGAAGCATTGGCTTCAGTATTAAAAGTTAAAGGTAGTAGAGTAGCATCTTCTGTTATATCATTCGGGGTGATAATTGGTATGATTACAGGGATATTGGTGAATATTTATGCTGTATCACGTATCTTATATGTTGTATCTAGAGATGGGTTATTACCTAAAATTATAAGTTTTGTACACTGTAAATATCATACTCCTTATGTTGCTTTATATATTGTAGTATCATTTACTATGTTGATTTCTGCTATTATGCCTTGTAAATTCTTTGGTCAGCTATCTGGTATGTTTAGTCTATTCAATGATATGGTAGTTATGATTATTGTTATATTACTTAGAATTGTGAAAGCTGATTATAAAAGAGTGTTTAAATGTCCTATCTTGTTTATAGTTGCCCCTATAGGTTTTTTATCTGCTGGGTATTTGCTTTTACAACAAATATATGATAAAAAATCGCTAATCTCCAACAACGCTTGGATATTGTTTACGTGTATTATATCTGCTGCTCTTATATATTATATTGCATATAATAACAAAATAAAATTATAATATATATTATATATTATTACTTAGATATATTAATATGTAATGAGTATTAATTAGTTTTGCTTAGCTTGGATTTATATTATTAGATAATGAAGTTTAATTAAGTTTTGGTATATCCATTTTACTAGTTGATAGTTGATTATTTATGGGGATGTATGATATTATTGCTGGAGGGATAGTTATTATCCTGCTATCAGTTGACTTGTAGTTTTGATGTCTCTATACTGGGCTCTGTATACTTAAAAATGTTAATTTGCAGTACAACTGTGTGGTGTGTTTTGTTGTTTGTAGCTAAACAAATAATATAGCTAGTATTAGATTAGTAAAGTAATTTGATGATTAGTAGAAAAGTTAAGTAATTAGCGGGTGTAGCTCAGTGGTAGAGCGCTACCTTGCCAAGGTCGAAGTCGAGGGTCCGATTCCCTTCACCCGCTCCATGTAAATTTTTAATTGGTCTATTCCAATGATAAAAAATGTTAATATAGCTTCATGTCTTGTTTTAATAATATATCCTTTATTATTAATCCTTTTAGTAGTGAGTTATGCTATAAATTATAGTATAGGTTTTACAGAAATTCTGTTTGTTATTTTGGGTTATTATGGATCAAACATTGTAGTAGGTATAGGGTTGCATAGGTTATGGTCTCATGGTTCATATAAGACTAACAAATATGTAGAATTTATTTTGATGATGTTTTCTGCTGCAACGTTGCAAGGCCCTGCATTATCTTGGGTATCTAATCACGTTGATCATCATAGCTTTACTGATACTGATCGTGACCCTCACACACCATTAAAATTTCATAATCGTTTTCTAGGTTTTCTATGGGCTCACATAGGCTGGATGTTGGTAGGGATAGGTAGCTATAAACTAATTAATCGTGTTACAATTAAAAAATTGGGTAAAAATAAGTTACTAAGATTTCAGCTAAAATATTACTGGCAAATTGCTTTATTTATGAATCTATTTTTGCCGATGATTATAGGGTTTGTATTTGGCGGATCTATCTTTTCTGCCTATACTGCATTTTTATTTATAGGTATAGGTAGAGCTATACAACAAGAGTTAACATTTTTTGTAAATTCATTGTGCCATTTTTTGGGTACCCAGAGGTATACGAAAGGTACTGCAGGAGATATTTGGTGGTTGTTTATAGTATTGCTTGGAGAAAATTGGCATAATTTTCATCATGCCTTTCCCAATGATTATAGAAACGGAGCAAAATGGTATCAAATGGATGTGCATAAATGGATAATATATTGTATGAGTAAAGTAGGCCTAGCATGGGATCTGAAGGTTACTCCTAAACAAAGAATAAAGTTAAAAGAAGTACAGTTATTAGAGCAATCTAAGGTAACTAGCACAGAAACTATAGTAAATCTTAAACAGCAGGTTAATGAATTGGTTAAAAAGTTACAGTTGGCATATGGAAAATTAGATTCAATTAGCAATGGTTCTTCATTAACGTTAAAAATCTTACAATCATTTGATACATTAAAGTATAAATTGTATAAAATGAAAAATGATCTTAAATTTATGGATTATCCTTCCGAACGGATTATAGATAATTTATCTAGGAGGTTAACCTCTATAGAAATTACCATGAAAGAATTATATCAAGAGATTGATAAAATTAGTAATTTTGCTTGAAGATTTTATTATAGCTTATATAACACATATTTAATATTTTATATCTTGATGGATCTGCTTTTTTCTTATCTGTGCTAAGGTCCTTGCCTTTGTGGTGAAATTGGTATACACGACAGACTCAAAATCTGTTGCTTTATAGCGTTGCCGGTTCGAGTCCGGCCAAGGGCACCAAAATGTATCTCATTATTGTTTTGTGGTATCACATGCTCTTGATAGTCTATCATTAATTGTTATGCCTATGTCATGTTTTGGGATGGGGGCAATTGCTATTGATGCTAGCTTATATTTTTTGATATATTGATCCAACTTATATAAATGATCGAAAAGATTGTGTGCTGCTTCATATAAATCACCTTTAGTACTGAGATTTAGCGAATATTCATTGTCAAAACACACTGCTGTACCAAAATTTAGTCCTACTTCCCCCTTTTTTAGGTAAGTAGCGTTTAGCCTTATTTGATGTTGTGGTGCATAATGTTTATAGCATGTACCAGGTGATTTAATATTATTTTTATTTGGTTCTGTTAATGAAGCCTCCTTTTTTAGTATGTGATTGATTCTAGTATGTGTTATGCATCCATGCCTTAGTATATTAGGTATATCAGACGTACAATCAATTATTGTAGATTCTAATCCATATCTACTTTTTTCTTTAGATGGAATAATATATAACTTATCATTTATGAAGAAATCTTTTACGTGATCTGAATGAGTCGCGCTTAACATGCCAGATTTATTAGCACTAGGAGCAGCTATAGGACATCCGCTAAATTGGATTAGCTTCGATGCTATAGGATGTGATGGAACTCTGATAGCGATTGTACTTAGAGAGGAGGTTGCTATATTTGATATATTACTATTATCTTTTTTGAATAATATTAATGTTAAAGGTCCTGGCCAGAGTGATTCAGCTAAATATTCAGCGTCTTTGTTAAAATGTACAATTTCTTTAGCATGATTTATGTCTTGTACATGTATAATTAAAGGATTATTTTTTGGTCTATTTTTTATCCTAAAGATTTTTTCGCAAGCGATATCATCTAGTGCATTTGCTCCGATACCTTGAACGGTTTCAGTAGGAAAGGATACAATATCACCTAACTTTATTAGAGCTGCACCTTTTTTAATAAAAACATTGGTCATAAATTCTCTTTTTACTACTAGTATGTTGATTTCTAAAGTTAATACTAATTGATTTTTATTTTAGATAAAAGCTTTACTTATTTTTATTATTTATGCTTGACAAAATATCTTATTATATAGGATAATGGATTCTCATTGTAAACATTCAATAATGCTTGTATAAAGGTCAGAATTTAACAATTATATGTTATCTTTTATTATTGGCTTAGAAAATGTTATAATCATAGTTTATCAATAAATATTAAAGATTTAGTGGCAATACAAGTAAATATACATGGAGGGAATTTCGAAAAAGGTCTAAAAGATCTAAAGCGTAAGATGCAGCGTGAGTTAATTTTCAGATTGATGAAGATGTCACGTTTTTATGAGCCCCCTTCTGTTAAAAGGGTACGTAAAAAGCAAGAGACTCAAAAGCGTGTTAGGAAATCTATAAGCAGTAGAAGAGCGCAAGGTTATTGAGTATTGATAGTTTATTGCTATCGTGTTTTTACTTAGGAGTGTGTTGCTATTTGTTTCTTATGGGCGATTAGCTCAGATGGTAGAGCGTCTCGTTTACACCGAGAAAGTCAGCAGTTCGAGCCTGTTATTGCCCACCAATCATTGTGATTTTTTATATCAAATATGCTCTAAACACTGGTTTTTATTATAGGTTTTGTTGTTTTTTATGTATTTAGTTAATATGGATAATTGATATGAGCTTAATAATTAAATCTTTTATGAGATTATTTATAGAAAAATTAATAAAATATAGAAAAGTATTTTGGCCAATTGAGCCACACGAGTCTAAAAAATTCATCGCTATGACAATGTTGATGTTTTGTATTTTATTAAATTACTCAGTATTACGTTCTATTAAAGATGGGTTTATTATAAACTCTGTCGGAGCTGAAGCATTAGGTTTTTTAAAGTTATATCTAGTCTTACCAGCAGCAGTTGCAGCTATGTTGGTCTATAGCAAATTATGTAATATCACTAGTCAATCTAGAATATTTTATATTATCACTGTATTTTTTCTAATTTATATTATATGTTTTACCTTTATATTATATCCTAACCCTGCATTTTTTCACCCTTCCCCCTATAAAATAAATTACTTAGTAGAACAATTTCCTCGATTGCAGTGGTTTATAAAGATCTCTGGCTATTGGAGCTATGCTTCTTTTTATGTAATAGCAGAATTGTGGGGAAGCGTGATGTTGAGTCTATTATTTTGGCAATTTGCAAATAAAATCACTGATACTAAAGAAGCAAAGCGTTTTTATCCTATGTTTGGTTTATTAGGCAATTTTTCATTACCTACTGCTAGTATCGTTCTGATGTTATTGCGTGATGATGTTACTATAGTTAATTGTGATATTAAGTATATTCCTGTATTTATTATATTAATATTTAGCGTGATATGTATATTATTTTTATATAAGTTAATTAACTCATATATATTGGAAGAAACAAAAGTCAATAACTCTAATATATTATCTCCACAAGCAAAGAAGAAAAAAGTTAAATTATCTTTGAAGGATAGCTTGTCTACATTATTTAGGTCAAAATACTTGGGATTGCTAACAATCTTAGTAGTATCTTATGGGGTTTCTATCAATTTAGTCGAAGCTATGTGGAAATCAAAACTTAGTGAAATATATACCACCAAAGAGTCGTATACAATGTTTATGGGAAATTTTCAGGCTTATCAGGGTATTACGACTATTATTTTTATGATTATAGGTAGTAATATTTTAAGAAAGGTATCTTGGAAGATTTCTGCTATTTTGACTCCTATAGTGATATTAATTACAGGCGGGCTATTTTTTCTTCTAATAATTTTCGATGATAGTTTAGGATTATATGTTGCAGCATTTTTTACTACTTCTCCTTTAATGCTGGCTGCAATTATAGGTACTGTTCAGAATGTTTTTAGTAAATCTACAAAATATTCATTATTTGATTCAACAAAAGAGATGGCATATATTCCTTTATCTGAAGAGTTGCGTACTAAAGGTAAAGCTGCAGTAGATGTAGTAGGAGGCAGATTAGGTAAATCTGGTGGGGGCATGATTCAATCAACTTTCTTTATATTATTTCCTAATTTCACTTTTTTAGATGCTTCACCATATTTTGCATTAATTTTTACTTGTATTGTTATAGTTTGGATATTAGCAGTAAATACTATTAGTATTGAGTATAATAATAAATTATCTGAGATATTATAAGATATTACAAGGTTTGTTATAGAGGTTATTAGTATTTTACTTCTGTATAAAAATTTCATATCACAATAATATAGCAGTATTTTGTAAGCATATTTTACCATCTATTTATGAGTATTTTATGAATTGATATTCTATGATATCTTTATCATAATCATATATATTGGTTTTTAATTTATGGATTTTATGTTTGATCACTCTGCTCAATTTGTAGTGATTGATGGTTATGGATTCGTATTTCGTGCATATCATACTCATCCACATTTGACATCGCCTAATAAGCAGCCTGTTGGGGCAATTTATGGATTTACTAGTATGTTACTAAAGATACTTCAAGATTTTCGTCCTCAGCGAGCTGTTATAGTATTGGATCATAAAGATAAGAATTTTCGTCATGATATTTATCCAGAGTATAAATCTAATCGCCCTATATTAGATCAAGAATTAGTTGTCCAACTTGAATTGTTAACAGAAGTAGCAACTGCGTTGAATTTTTGTAGTCTAGAAAAAATTGGCTTTGAAGCTGATGATATTATAGCAACTATAGCTAATAAATATAGCTTAATGGATCAAAATGTTATTATTATATCTTCTGATAAAGATTTAGTTCAATTAATGAATGAACGCGTTAAGATATATGATCCTGTAAAGTCTAGATATATTGATGAATCTGATGTATTAGAAAAATTTGGTGTAGCCCCTGATAAAGTGAGGGATGTACAATCTTTGATGGGCGACAGATCTGATAATATACCAGGAGTTAAGGGCATAGGTTCGAAAACTGCTGCTAAATTGATAAATCATTTTGGTAGTTTGAATCATTTATTAAATTCTATAGATGATATTCCTAATTCAAAACATAAAGAATTAATTTTACAATATAAAGAATTGGCATTGACATCTTGGAAGTTAGCCGGTTTAGATAGTAATGTTGATATCGAATTACTAGATAAAAATTTTGTTTGGTCTCCCCCATCTATAGGTGTTATTTCTGACTTTTTATATAGATTCGGGTTCAAATCTTTATATAAAAGGGTAGAAGATCTTTTTAATATCGATATTTCTAAAGAAATTTGCCTTATTGAGAGTGCTTCGAAGGATATGGATAGGAAAGTTGATATAAACAATATTACTAGTATTGATATATTTAATAAAATGTTAGAACAAGTAAATATCTCTGGAGCAGTTGGTATAGATATATTGAAAACTGATCAGGTAATTGATATTACTTTTGTAGCAGCTGATGATACTGAATTAGTTTCATTGATATATATTATGAAGATTCATGTGATATCCAAAGAATCATTGGATATTAGTGAAGATAGCTACATAAAAAATTATATTTATATCACGCCTGAAGATGAAAGACTATTACAGAAGTTCTATCAATTTTTAAGTGATACCTCAATAAAAAAAATATTTTTTGATGTAAAAATTTTACTGAAACTCTTTAATCAACCAGTTAAGTCTTATGTAAGCCTAGAATTGATGGATTATCTTTTGAGTGCAGGTAATAAAACTAAAACTTTACCAGAACTAGTGGAATGTTATTTGGATCGATCAATCATTCAACATTTAGAAATGCCAGGAATTTATTCCATATATTTTGTTGAACTATACAGGATTTTAGAACAAAAATTATATAAAAATAAAGTTCTGAGTTTGTATTTTAATATAGATTTACCACTGGCTGAGGTTGTCAATCAAATGGAGAGTTCAGGAATTGCAATAAATATAGAATATTTATCTCAATTATCAGAGATATATGCTTTAGAAATTTCTGCTTTAGAACAGAAAATATTTCAATTAGCTGGAGAAAATTTTAATATATCTTCTCCTAAGCAATTATCAGAAATCTTATTCACTAAAATGCAATTGCCATATAAAACTAATGCTAAAAGTAAATCTAAGAATTATTCTACAGCTGTAGATATTTTAGAGAAATTGAAATTTGATGGATATCAAATAGCAGACTTATTATTGCAGTATAGGCATTTTTCTAAATTAAAGAATACATATACTGATGCTTTACCTAAGCAAGTCAACCCTAGCACTCAAAGAATTCATACTACATTTTTACAAAATACTACTTCTACAGGGAGGTTAACTTCACATAATCCGAATCTACAAAATATTCCAATAAAAACAGAAGAAGGATTTAATATCCGTGCAGCATTTGTTGCCAAGAATATGCATGTATTATTATCAGCAGACTACTCCCAGATAGAACTCAGAATATTGAGTCATGTAGCAAATGTATTGGATCTCAAGCGTTCTTTTATTAACAACAAAGATATACATACTATCACCGCTAGCCAGATCTTTTCCGTACCAGAGGAATCAGTCAATACAGAATTGAGATACAAGGCCAAAACTATAAATTTTAGCATTATTTATGGCATAAGTGCATTCGGTTTATCGCAGAGATTAAATATTAACGTTCAAGATGCTCAAAATTATATTGATAAGTATTTTATTCAATATCCGGAAATTAAGAATTATATGGATTATACAGTCAAATTTGCTGAAGATAATGGGTATGTAAAAAATATTCTAGGAAGGAAAATTTATATTCCCTCTATAAATGATAAGAACCATACAGTACGCGCTTTTGGAAAAAGAGCTGCAATCAATGCTCCTATACAGAGTTTAGCTTCTGATATTGTAAAAATTGCTATGATAAAAATTCATCAAAAAATTAATGCATTGTCATTAAGCACTAAAATGATTTTACAAATTCATGACGAATTAGTTTTTGAAGTACCATCATCTGAGTTAGAAATAATGGTGAATTTATTGAAACAAATTATGGAAAATATATTAATACTTGATATACCTATGAAAATAGGTATAAAATATGGTGAAAATTTGAAGGCAATGTCATTTTTACATTGAAGTTAGAATTTAATAATAACCAAATTGAGTATTCATCATTATAGTGGTATTTTATGTTGAAGTCATATGCATGTGATCCTAAAGATACAAAGGGTAGGTCATATGATGATACAAGTACTCATTATTACCATAATGAGTTTGAAAGAGATCGTAATAGGATTATTAGATCTAGTGCATTTAGAAGATTACAGTATAAAACACAGGTTTTTATAAATCACGAGGGAGATCATTATCGTAACAGATTAACCCATTCGATAGAAGTGGCCTCTATAGCAAGGAGCATTTGCAATTTGCTTGGGATTTCAAGTGATCTGGCAGAAGCTATATCCCTATCTCATGATTTGGGGCATACAGCTTTTGGCCATACTGGTGAATTAACTTTAAATAACTGTATGAAAAAATATGGGGGGTTTTCTCATAATTACCATGCATTTAAAATTGTAACAGAATTGGAAGAAAGATATGCAAGCTATAATGGTCTCAACTTAACCTGGGAAACTTTAGAAGGTTTGTTAAAGCATAATGGACCAATATTAGATGAAGCAATACTTCCTCAATACATATTAGAATATCATAATGCTCATGATATGGGGTTAAGTCTGTATTCTTCTGCAGAAGCTCAGGTTGCTTCATTATCTGATGATATAGCTTATGTTTTTCATGATATAGAAGATTCAATAAACGCTAATTTAATAACTATAGAGCAGCTATGTGAAATAAATTCTATAAGAGATTATATATATTTGATTAAGCAAACTATAAGTACAGAGATACCAAAAGGAAGATTGATATATGAAGTAGGTCGTAAATTCATGCGTGATATGATTTGTAGCCTAGTTTCTTACACTAAGTATAATATAGAATTTTATAAAGTAGAAACAGTTTATGATATAAGGCATCTGGGTAGATCATTGGTCGGTATGGAACAAGAATCCCTAAATAATATTAAGTTAATTAAAGATTTTTTATTTGATAATGTATATAATAATCCTAGATTGGTAAGAGTCACTGCAGAATGTAATAATATTATAGAATCTCTGTTTCAAATTTATTCAAGTGATTTGACTTTATTGCCAGTTAAATGGAAAATGAAAATGAAGGATATAGATGATTTATCTTGTATCATGTCTGTTATATCAGATTATATAGCAGGTATGACTGATCGTTTTGCAGTTAATGAATACAGAAAATTTTTTAAATTAGATATTAAAGATTTGAATTTGTAACTTAAAATAAATGGTTAAGTATTTCTTATGAAATATACTTGCTATCCGAATTTTTGGTAAATTATGAATATTTTTGAAGAATTACAAAAGGATTTGAAAGAATCTGCTTATTATTTATACCCAGAATCAAATATCTGGGATCAGTATTCAGTAGAAATCCCTAAAGATCATCTTAACGGTGATATATCAACCAATATAGCTATGCTAACTGCCTCTATAAAGCATCAAAACCCTAAAGAGGTGGCACTTAGATTTAAGGATACTTTTAAAAAAATTAACTATCTAGCGCATATAGAAGTTGCAGGTCCTGGGTTTATAAATTTTACTATAAAAGCTAGTAAATGGCATGATTATATACAACAAATATTATCAAATAATTCAAATTTTTGGAATGTAAATGTAGGAAATGGAGAATTAGTGAATATTGAATACGTATCCGCTAACCCTACAGGCCCTATACATATGGGACACGCAAGGGTAGCTGTATATGGTGATGTATTAGCCAATATTTTATCAAAATCTGGGTATAATGTAGTTAAAGAATATTATGTAAATGACTCAGGCTCACAAATTGACATTTTGATTGATAGTGTAATATTACGCTATAAAGAAGTTATAACAAATAAGCCAATAGTAATACCAGAAGGTTTGTATCCAGGTGGGTATTTGAAGGAGTTAGCCAGAGTAATATACGATAAATATGGTAGTAGTTTGCTTGATAAAGAAGAAATATATATGAAGGATATAATCAAAAAAATTACTATCACGGAAATGATGAATCTTATCAAACGGGATCTATCTTTACTTGGAGTGGAATATGATAAATTTTTTTTTGAATCTTCTTTACATTCAGAAAAAAAGATAGATCAGGTTGTAGAAATCATGCAAGAAAAAGGTCTGATATATCAAGGTGTTTTACCTGCTCCTAAAGGGAAGTTAAACCCTAATTGGAAAAAGGTAGAGCATATGTTATTTAGATCTAGCAGTTTTGGTGACGCTCAAGATAGGTCAATACAAAAGCAGGATGGTTCTTGGTCATATTTTGCTTCTGACTTGGCCTACGCTAAAAATAAAATAGATAGAGGTTTTCAAAATTTAATTTTTATACTTGGAGCAGATCATAGCGGTTATGTAAGTAGGATTAGCGCAATAGTATCAGCATTATCTGATAATAAAGTCAAGAGTGATATAAAAATTGTTCAGTTAGTAAATTTTGCTAATCAGTCTGTTCCAATCAAGATGTCAAAGCGTAATGGTAATTTTGTAAGTATAAGTAGTATAATGAAAAATTTGGATAAAGATATAATTCGTTTCATTATGCTAACTCGTAAAAGCGATATGGTTTTAGAGTTTGATCTCGATAAATTTAAAGAACAATCACAGGATAATCCTGTGTTTTATGTGCAATATGCTCATGTTAGAATTTGTTCTATTATATCCAGAGTTAAGATATCAGTAGCAGATGCATATGATAAATTTATTAATAATCAATTTGATCTTTCTCTTTTGTCTACTGAAGAAGAGATACAGTTGATAAAATTATTAGCAATATGGCCAAAAATATTGATAAATGCAGCAAAATATCATGAACCTCACAGAATAGCTTACTACTTGATAGAAATTGCTTCCAAATTTCATACTATCTGGAATTTAGGAAAATCAAAAAGTAATTATTTATTTGTCGTATCGGATAATGTTGAATTAACCGCTGCAAGATTAGCATTTGTACAATCTATTAAACTTGTTATGGTGAATGCCTTATCTATTATAGGTATTAAACCTATAGATAAAATGTAGTTTAATAATAAGATGTATCTTATTCTATACTAAATAGAATCGTTATGCGTACCAGTAATATACTAAAAATAATAATTTTACTATTATTATTTATTATTGTTGTTTATTTTATAAATCAAAGAGTGAATATATTGAATTTAGTTTTGCCACAGGATCCAGCAATAGTTACACCAGTTGATGAGGAATATAAAAGAAAACCTAAATTTCCTGGAGGCACCAAAATTTTAAATTCAGATAGTATGATTTATAATAGAGTGAATCCCAATCACAAAAAGGATGTTGTGTTGGTTCTATCTAAACCAGAGAAACCCGCTAGTTGGATTCATAATTTTGTTAATGAAAAGTCTTTTGGAAATTCTATAGATAGAATTTTAGACAAAATTCTTTACCACAGCTCATCACAGCATAACGAGGTAGAAAAAAATAAAGAAGGTTTATTTGAATTGAAAATAGATGATATAAAAATTATTAAATCTAATGATATTAGGCATCAATTTAATATGGTAGCATATGATAAAATACAACTTACTCGGTATATGATTGAACTTGCAGTTGTAAATTCTATTGAAGATGCTAATATCCAATGGCATAATATACAAAAATGCTATGGTGATCTCTTTAAGAAGGATGTTGGCCATAGCATTGAAAAAAAATATACACAAAATGGTAAGTATTTTTTTATTTTGAAATTGGGTCTATATCATTCTTTTCAAAAGGCTTCTTCCTTATGCAAGGTGCTATCTTCTAATAACCAGTATTGTGTTGTAGTAAGATTTCAATAAAGAGATATTTATATATTATTAATTATTGTATTTTTTAAAATTGAAATTTGATATTATGTAAATACTTAAAGTATAAAATATTAAATTAGATATAGGTAAATTATGGATATTAAACAAAAGCTAGTATATGCTTATCGTATTTTGTCAATGCTAGGTATGGATGATCATACCTATACTCACCTTTCAGCTAGAGATCCTGATAACCCAGAGTGTTACTATATACAACCCTTTGGAGTAAGATTTGCTGAGGTGAATGTTCAAAATTTAATTAAGATTGATTTTACTGGTAATATACTTGAAGGTAGTGAATACCAATATAATAAAACTGCATATGTAATACATGGATCTATATATAAACAGCGCCCGGATATAACATCTGTATTTCATCTACACACTATCTCTACAGTAGCAGTTTCAGCATTAAAAGATGGGTTATTACCAATTAGTCAGTGGGCATTGGTATTTTACGAAAAACTTGCCTATCACGAATATAATTCGTTGGCATTAGATGAATCTGAACAAGGAAAAGATTTAAGCGCAGATTTAGAAGATAAATATGTTATGATCTTACGGAATCATGGGTTTATAGCATGTGGAAAGACAGTGCAGGAGGCTATGTTTTATACATATCTTTTGGAGCAAGCAGCAAAAGCTCAGTGTTATACCTTGGGGCAAAATCAAAAATTGGTAGTGCCAAGTCATGAAATTCGTCAAAAAGCTTGTAGTGACATGTTGAATTTTGAAAAAGACTTAGGTAGAAGAGATTGGGAGGCATGGGTCAGAATGGTAGATAATAAATATTTACAAAATAGACTTTAGTAAAATATAGGATTATTCATGCATGGGTGGTTAAACATATATAAGCCTAGAGGTATTAGCTCTGCTAAACTGGTTGCTGTAATTAAAAACATGCTAGATGTTAATAAGATTGGGCATACTGGCACGTTGGATGTAGAAGCAGAAGGGGTTTTGCCTCTGGCTTGTGGTGAGGCTACAAAATTGGTAAATATAGTTATTAATTCTAGAAAACAATATATATATAAAATATCTCTTGGTATTAAAACATCCACGGCCGATGCTAGTGGAGAGGTATTAGCAAAACTTGACTTCGTTCCTTCGTTAAAAAATTGTAAAAGTATTTGTAGTAGTTATATTGGAGTTATAGAGCAGAGACCTCATAGTTATTCCGCAATTAAATTATCTGGTATCAGATCTTATAAATTAGCAAGGGCAAATAAAGTTGTAGAACATAATATAAGAAATGTGAATATCTACCAGATTAGGGTGATGAAATATGATGCTAATATGAAGACTGTGGTGTATTATGTAGAATGTTCTAAAGGTACATATGTTAGAAGTTTATGTGAAGATATGGCATCTTCAATGTTGAGTTTAGGATTCGTTAGTGAATTGCAACGTATAAAAGTTAGTATTTTTAGTTTGTATAATATTATAGATTATTCTAAACTAATGAAATTAGATACTGTGAGCGCTAAAAAATTTCTATGTGATAGTCTGATTAGTATTGAAAAGATATTATATAATATTCCTGTAATAGATATTAGTCAGGATTTTGTACAAAAAATTAGATTTGGTCAAAAATGTTATTTTGATATTAAGCAAAATTGTGATACTGTGTGGGCTAGGTATGGAGACCAAGTAATTGCAATTGGTAATATCCGTGATGGAGTGTTCAGTAGCTCTAGAGTCTTTAATAATTATTAATTAGTTAATGTTTATAAAAAATGCCAATAGCGAGTGAAAGAAAGTTAGAAATAATTAAAAAATTTTCTAACAAAGAAGGAGATACAGGTTCAATTCAGGTACAGTGTGCTTTGTGTTCAGAAAGAATCAATGTGTTAACAGAGCATTTAAAGTTGAATAAAAAGGATTTTTCATCTAAAAGAGGTTTGCTAATGATTGTAGCCGCAAGACGTAAGTTACTTAAGTATCTGCAACGTACAAGTATGAATCAATATCGTGATTTAATTACAAAGTTAGGCATTAGAAAATAATCTTCTTCAAATTGGTAGGGGGTTATTTTTTATTTACTGTTTGGTTTATTTCGTGTTTTTTCATTGTTATTTTAGATGTTTTTTTAATCGTTGATTTAATTTCAAGAGGTGGGTTATGGCTAGAGTAACTGTAGAAGATTGTATTAAGGTAGTACCTAATAGGTTTGAATTAGCTGCAATTACTGTACAGCGTGCAAAAGAGATATATGCTGGTGCAGAAATAACGTTAGAAAGAAACAATGATAAAAATATTATCATTGCATTAAGAGAAATTGCTAAGGGTAATGTAAAACCAGATGTTTTAAAAGAAAAATTGATTAATACTAATTGTCACAGTAATTTAATTGATAAAGCTCCTGATGATCATATTGGTTCAGAGACTTCAGGTAATTTGGTATCTGATGACATTTCTTCTGCTACTAATACATTCTTTGATTCTTTAGGAGGTGGTACTGAACCATTAGTCAGTGATGATGAAGATGTTAGTGAGGATGGGAGTTCTGAATAATATAAGATTACTTATATTAAGATTACCATCCTTTCTCTAATTTATTTTTTTTTATCTTGGTCGACTTTGTTAAACACTTCTTCCCAGCTTCCTGTAGTGGATGACTTAGAGTATTCTGTTACCCTGTTTTCAAAGAAATTTGTGTGTTCTACGGAGTTAAGTATTTCATCTAACCATGGCAATGGGTTATGATTCATTAGGTATATCTCTTTCAATCCTAACTGCATTAATCTACAATCTGCGATGTACCTGATATATTGTTTGACATCTCTAGCATTTAGTTTTTCTATTCCTCCAACTTCAAATGCTAAATCTATAAAAGCATCTTCGAAATGTACTATTGTAGTACATGCTTCGTATAATCTACCTCTGAGAGTTTCGGTCCATATTTCAGGATTTTCATGTATAAATGTTTTAAATAAAGTAATAATAGAATTAGTATGTAGAGTTTCATCTCTAACTGACCATGTTATAATTTGTCCCATACCTTTCATTTTATTAAGTCTAGGGAAATTTAGCAATATGGCAAAAGACGCAAATAATTGTAGCCCTTCAGTGAATGCTCCGAACACTGCTAAGGTTGTTGCTATATCTTCTTTTGTTGCTATACCAAATTTTTGCATATAGTCATATTTATCTTTCATTTCTTTATATTTAAGAAAAGCTTGGTATTCAATTTCATCCATTCCTACGGTATCAAGCAAGTGTGAATAGGCCGCAATATGTACTGTTTCTATATTAGAGAATGCAGATAACATCATTTGTACTTCTATTGGCTGAAATACTTGAGAATAATGTTTCATATAGCAATTATTGACTTCTATATCTGCTTGTGTAAAAAATCTAAAAATTTGTGTTAGTAAATGCCGTTCTCCTTCAGATATATTATATTTCCAGTCTTTCACGTCTTCTGCAAGAGGTACCTCCTCTGGCAACCAGTGTATTTTTTGTTGTGTATGCCAAGCTTCATACGCCCAAGGATATGAGAATGGCTTATATATAGGTTTTGCTTTCAGTAGAGACATATAGAACCTTAAAATTAAATTAAATAATAGAGTGATATAGAATTTTATTGATAATTTGGTTAAACATTATTGGCACGAAAGACATTCATCTAATGCATCATTTTGAGAATTATTAGGATTGTGCATTGTATGATTATCCTGTGTTGCTTGTTTAATTTGATTTGGTATTTTATCTGCTCTTTGTATTGAAGTAGATCTTAAGTAATAGAAACTTTTTATACCTTTTTTCCACCCGTTAAAATGTATATCATGAAGATATTGTTTTTCAACATTCCCAAGCAGAAATATGTTAAGAGATTGTGATTGTGATATATATGGTGTACGGTCAGCTGCTAGTTCTATTAACCAATTTTGTTCTATTTCATACGCTGTTTTATATACTAATTTTTCGTGTTCTGATAAAAATGTCAAATGTTGTACTGAGCCTTCATTCATAGCAATTGAGGACCATATTTGATCTGTATCATACCCTTTCTTTTTGAGAAGTATCTGTAAATTTTTATTCTTTATAGGGAATGAACCTGTCAGATTTTTTTGTACAAAGCTATTAGCTGCGTAGGGTTCAATACCTGGAGAGGTATTATTGCATATTGTTGATATAGAAGCCGTAGGTGCTATAGCCGTTTTATTGCTAAATCTATCTTGCGCTCCTGCTTCTTTTGCATCAGGGCATGCACCTCTTTCTTTACCTAGTAATATGGAGGCTTTATTTGTTTCACTATGAATAAATGAAAAAATTTTTTGATTCCATATTTTTGCCATAACAGATTCTATAGGTATGTTTTGTGATTGTAATAAAGAATGTAGACCCATTACTCCAAGCCCGATACTTCGTTCTCGCATAGCTGAATATTTTGCTTTATGCATAGTATCAGGTGCATTTTGTATAAAATCTTCAATTACATTATCTAAGAATCTCATAATGTCTATAATGAAATTTTTATTATTTTTCCATAGCTCGTAATGTTCAAGATTAAGAGATGATAAACAGCAAACAGCTGTTCTTTCGTTACCTAAGTGATCAGTACCAGTAGGTAATGTTATTTCACTACATAAATTTGAAGTTTTAACTTTGAGTCCTAATTTTTTGTGATGCTCTGGTATATTACGATTTACGCTATCTGTGAATAATATATATGGTTCACCTGTTTCTATCCTTGCTGTAAGTAGTCTTATCCATATATCCCTAGCCTTGACAGTTTCTACTATTTCTTCATTTAGCGGGCTAATTAAATTCCAATCTTCATTATTTTCTACTGCTAACATAAAATCATCTGTGATCACTACAGAGTGATGAATATTTAACGCTCTACGGTTTGTATCGCCACCGGTAGGTCTACGAATTTCGATAAATTCTGCAATTTCTGGATGATGTATTGGTAAATATATTGCAGCACTACCTCTCCTTAAAGATCCTTGTGAAATAGCTAAAGTCATGGAGTCTTGTACTTTAATAAATGGTATAATACCAGATGTTTTACCGTTTTTTCCTACTATTTCATTTATAGAACGTATATTACCCCAATAGCTACCTATACCTCCTCCTTTAGAAGCAAGCCAAACGTTTTCTGTCCATAAATTGAGTATTCCTTCTAGACTATCATTGGTTTCATTTATAAAACATGATATAGGCAACCCTCTTTTAGTACCTCCGTTGCTTAATATAGGAGTGGCAGGCATAACCCACAGATTACTAATATATTCGTATAGGCGTTGGGCATGTTCTTGGCTATCTGCGTAGTGAGTTGCGACTCTTGCGAACAGATCTTGGTAATCTTCCCCTAATAAAAGATATCTATCTTTTAGGATTGCTTTCCCCATATCGCTCAATAAGTCGTTACGATTAGGATCAATATTTACTTCATATTTATTATTTGACATTAGCATTTGATAATTTAAAAATTATTGTATTTTACTAATACACACCGGCGTCAGCCATTTGTTATTTAACACTGCTATGCAAACTAAATATGTGTATCACATATTTCAATTGTAATTGATATAATATTAATATCAACAACAAAAACTATAAATGTAGTATGTTTTTTTCGAACATATACTATATATTGATTTATAGATGTTAGTCATTACTTCGATTATTGATTTATTTTATTGGAAGAATTTAAATTAATAACTTACATTATATATCGACATTTCCCTTCTTTATCAAGCTAGAAAAAAGTTAACTATCTTATGAATTTTTATATCCGTAGTAAAATTTCTCTTTAGTATTATACTATATCTCATAAACTTGCTATGCAATATAGTTTCATTAAATTTATGTATTTAATAATTTTCTTTTAATAGTCTAATTTAAGTAGAATTTAAATTCTATATTTAGTGATATTAACTAGACTACTGCCTTCAGGGTAGTTAGATCTTATTATTGAACTAATTTTTAATTTATATTATTTTTTTAATATCTTTTTATATATAATTGACCATGAGGTAATATCAGTGTGTATAACAAGTTGTTAGTAGTATAAAGCAAGCTGTAATAATTTTATTATGCTATCTGGTGGTTAGGAGTGAAAAAAGTGATCTTATAGTTTATTGGTGAGATGTTATCTGATTTACAAAACGAATTTTATAAAAATCTTACCTCGTTGATAAGGGATGATTTTAGTGTGGTAAAGAATATAGGTCTAGCAGTTTCATCTGGCCCTGATTCAACTGCAATGATGATATTAATACATGATATAATTAATATATACAAAATTGATATTGATATCACTGTATTCATTGTAGATCATAATTTAAGAAGTGGTACTATAGAAGAAGTGGAGTATATTAAAGATTTATCTGATCAATTGAATTTTAGTTTTTATAGTATGCAGTGGAATTGTTATGGGAAATATTCTAACTTGCAGGCAAGGGCTAGGCTTGGAAGATATGATCTCATTACATCAGAATGTAATAAACTGAATATAAGAGAATTGTTAACAGGACATCATCAGGATGACATAATAGAAAATTTTTTAATCAGGAAATTACGTAAAAGCAGTGTATTGGGATTAAGTACGCATTATATAAATTTTTACAATAATGTTAGGATATTGCGTCCTATGTTTAGTTTTAATAAATCTGAATTAGTGCAGTATCTTTTAGAGAAACATGTACATTTCTTTACAGATGCTTCTAACTACTCTATGCGGTTTCAAAGAAACAGAATCAGGCATTCTATTGATAAACATACTACTAGTCATGCTATCAAAAGTAAAATTTTAGATGAAATTTCATGTGTAAATACTAAAGCAAATATTTTAAATAATCTTTTAATAGAAGCTGTAGCTGAAACTGTTAAAATAAATAATTTGGGATTTGCCATTGTTAATTTTGATAAATTAAGGCAATATCACCATGATATTATAACTCAAACTATGATTTATATAGTCTCTACCATTAGCCGCAAAAAGACCTCACCTAGGTATAGAAATATCAAAAATATTATCGAGCAAATTTTTAATACTAAAGTAAATATAGTGTATAAAACATTGCATGGTTGTATTATTAAAAAAGAATATCAAAAAATCTTGATATATAAAGAACAATCAGATATAAATTGTCCTGAGATGAAGCTTAATGATTTATTTGTGAATAATCAGATTATTTGGGATAGGAGTTTTTTATTGTCTTATAGTGCAAATGTTGAACATCAGATATTAGATCAGTTATGTGTTGGTATCCTTTTGCATGAGGAGTATTTAAGAGTTAAGGATAATGTTGATTTCAAAAAAATTGTATCTTTTAACTATAAGGATTTTAGATCTATTTTATTTACTATCCCTGTCATAAGAGATTCCAGCAAAAATATTATTATTCCACATATTAATTATTGTGATATTAGTTGGGAGAAAGGGTGTTTTGATATCACTTTTCAACCTAATTTTATTTTTCGGTTTACACATTTTTTAGGTATATAGCATAATGAATAATCAGGGTAAGCAAGTTCTAGTTTGGATAATGATCTTTGTGTTATTGGTCGTGGTATTTAATGCATTTAATTGGGATGGATTTGGTACTAGTAGTAAAAGATTAGCGTTTTCAGATTTTTTGAATAAGGTACACACAAAAGAAGTTAATTCTGTTCAAATTACAGGAAGGAACATAGAAGGTTTATTATCTAATGGTACGGCCTTTAGTACTTATGCAGGCGAATACACCAACTTAGTTGATGTATTAAATAAAAATGGAATATTTTTTGATATAGTACCTCCTGATACTAAAATACATTCCATATTTAATATATTTGTTTCATGGTTCCCTATGTTGCTTCTGATAGGGGTTTGGGTGTTTTTTATGAGACAGATCCAAGGAGGTAGTAAAGGTATGGGATTTGGCAAATCTAAAGCTAAGTTGATGTCAGATAAAGGGCCTAAGGTAACTTTTGTTGATGTTGCAGGTATTGATGAAGCCAAAGAAGAATTAGGAGAAATAGTAGATTTTTTACGTAATCCGAGTAAATTTCAGAAATTAGGAGGTAAAATTCCGAAAGGTTGTTTGTTGATTGGACCTCCAGGGACTGGTAAAACTTTATTAGCCAAAGCTATCGCGGGAGAGGCAAATGTTCCTTTTTTTAGTATCTCTGGTTCGGATTTTGTAGAGATGTTTGTTGGAGTAGGGGCTAGCAGAGTAAGGGATATGTTTGAACAAGGTAAAAAAAATGCTCCGTGTATAATATTTATAGATGAAATAGATGCAGTTGGTAGGCATAGAGGTATAGGCTTAGGAGGTGGTAATGATGAAAGAGAGCAAACTTTAAACCAATTATTAGTAGAAATGGATGGGTTTGAATCTAATGAAGGAGTAATAATTATCGCAGCAACTAATAGGCCTGACGTGCTTGACCCTGCACTTTTAAGGCCTGGAAGATTTGATAGGCAAATTACTATATCTAACCCTGATATCAATGGGCGTGAACAAATACTTAAAGTGCATTTGAAAAAAATTAAGTATTCTGATGAAGTGGATCCTAGAATAATAGCAAGAGGGACTCCTGGTTTTTCAGGTGCAGATTTACAAAATATTATAAATGAAGCTGCACTTTTGGCTGCAAGATATGGTAAAAAAATAGTAGAAATGAGTGAAATGGAAGAAGCAAAAGATAAGGTCTTAATGGGGGTGGAAAGGAAGTCTATGGCTATATCTGATAATGAAAAAAAATTAACTGCATATCATGAAGGGGGGCATGCACTTGTAGGGCTTTATTGTAAAGCTTCAGACCCTATTCATAAAGCTACTATTATACCTAGAGGGAGGGCTCTTGGTATGGTAATGCGCTTGCCTGAAAATGATAGATTTTCTGTATCTTTCGAAAAAATGCAAGCAGATATTACGGTTGCGATGGCTGGTAGAGTAGCAGAAGAGATAATTTTTGGTACAGCAAAAGTTACCTCTGGTGCGTCTTCAGATATAAAAATGGCTACAAAAATTGCATATTCTATGGTAGCTGAATGGGGGTTTAGTGATAAAATAGGCCCTGTATTTCATGGAAGAGATAATGAGGATATGTATTCAGGAGGAGGAACATCAAAGAATCAGACCTCTAATCATACTGCAGAAGTAATTGATCGTGAAGTTAAAAATATTCTGGATAGCTGTTATTGCGTCGCTAAAGATATATTAACTGAAAATATAGCACAATTGCATGAGTTATCAGATGCATTGATAACTCATGAAACATTGTCTGGTAAACAGATTAAGCATATATTACTTGGTAATGATTTAAATACTGATGCCAATCCTGAATTTCCTAAATCCTTTGTGAATTTTGATGTAAAGTATAATGCTAAAGACAGTTCAATTATTTTTAGTGATACTGTTATTATAAATGAGCAGAAAAATAATCAGGCTTCAAATAAAAAATCACTTGCTAATAATAAAAATACTAAAAATCAATCTACTATAGAGCCTAATAAGAAAAAACTGAAGAGTATAGTAAAGAAGAAAATCAAGAATCAGCCCGATAATTAGTATATGCTGGATATTTCATAACTTATTTTTTTGTGAATTTGTATTTTTTTATGATATATTTTTATTATCATTTTTAGTACAATGATTATTTAATAGCAGTATTTTTTTATCTCTAACATGGGCTAGCTTTTATCGTTATTAATTTTGTTGTATTTATAGGCAGTTAGATGTATCAGTCATATAGCGCGCGTAGTTATGCATTAAAGATTTTAGGCTTATCGGATAATATTGATATTAAGGATCAGTATTCTTTACAAATTACAGGATTCATAAAATTTTTAGACAATTATCCTATATTATTTAAACTGCTGAATTCTCCAGTTATATATTACTTACATAAGGTGAAAACTGTAGATCTTGTGTGTGAAGAAGTGGGTGTACATCATCAGCTACGAAATTACTTATTATTTCTAGTTAAAAATAGATCTCTAAATTTACTTTCTTCAATTATTGAAGAGTATAACTCTATTTTACTAGAAATGAAGAATATTAAATTGATAAATATTAGGTCTGTAGTTGAGTTAGATCAAGTAAGTATAGACATAATTAAGAATTTATTGGAGAATAAACTCAATAAACAATTGATATTTAATGTAACTATAGATTCTTCATTACTAGGAGGTATGGTAATACAGTACGATAATTTTGTAATAAATTATTCTATAATTTCTATGTTGGATAAAATAGCTATGTCATTCCTAGAAGTACAAAAAAATATGTTGTTTATTTGAGTGTGGTTTTAGTGTAGGCACATAAAATGTGATTACTCTAATTATATTATTATAAAAAATATAGAACAATGAATCTAAATTACCAAAAATTACCAGAAGAATTAGGTAAAATAGTTGCTGATGTTAGCAATTTTATAGATATAAGTGAAGTTGGTTATATCACTAAGGTAGGTGATGGAGTAGCGAAAGTACATGGGTTAGATAATGCCCAAATAGGAGAGAAAGTAATATTGGGAGATCAAGTATACGGTATGATTATCAATCTTGAATTAGATTCTGTAGGGATTATTATTGTTGGAGATGAAAGCAAAGTAAGACAAGGGGCTCAGGTAAAGCGCTGTAAAGTACCATTTCAGACTGCAGTTGGAAAGAAATTGCTTGGTAGGGTGGTAGATGCATTTGGAAATCCTGTAGATGATAAGTCTGAGATAAAAAAATCTGAATATAGGAATATAGAAGCTTTTGCTCCTTCTATTATATCAAGACAGTCGGTGTACCAGCCAATGCAGACAGGTATTAAAGTGATTGATGCCCTTATACCGATAGGTCTTGGACAAAGAGAGCTTATTATAGGTGATAGGCAAACAGGTAAAACATCCATCGCTATAGATAGTATTATTAATCAAAAAAGATATCATGATCACAATAGTGATGCTAAGTTGTTTTGTGTTTATGTTGCTATTGGTCAAAAAAGTTCTACTATTGCAGGTATTCACCAGAAATTATTGGATGCGGGAGCTATGGATTATACTACTATAGTTTCTGTAACAGCTTCTGACCCTGTAGCTATGCAATTTCTTGCTCCTTATGCTGGGTGTAGTATAGGAGAATATTTTAGAGATAATGGACAACATGCTCTTGTGATATATGATGACTTAAGCAAACATGCAGTGGCATATAGGCAGATTTCTCTTTTATTGAGAAGACCTCCTGGTAGGGAAGCGTATCCTGGTGATATATTTTATTTACATTCTAGGCTGTTAGAGAGGTCAGCCAAACTATCTGAGAATTTTGGAGGAGGATCTTTAACAGCATTACCAATTGTTGAAACCCAGGCCGGAGATGTCTCTTCTTATATACCTACTAATATAATCTCTATAACAGATGGTCAGATTTTTTTAGAAAGTGAATTATTTCATAGAGGTATTAGACCTGCGGTTAATGTTGGGTTATCTGTAAGTAGAGTTGGTTCTGCCGCTCAGGTGTATGCTATCAAACAGTTATCTGGATCTATGAAGTTAGATTTAGCTCAGTTTAGAGAATTAGAAAATTTCGTACAATTTAGTAGCAGTCTAGATCAATCAGCAAAAAATATTATAGAATATGGGTTGAAATTAACTGAATTATTGAAGCAAGAAAATTACCAGCCTATTTCATTATCTGAGCAGGTTATTATCTTGTATTTAGCAAAAAATGGTTATCTTAGAAATATAGAAATGTCTGATATACAGAAATTTATACAAAATTTAATGCATAATATTAGAACGGAAAATTTAGAAATATTGCAATCAATTGAAATAGAGCATAAGTTAAGTGAATTACTAGAAGAGAAAATCATGATAGTTATCAATCGGTTTATAGAGGAAGTATGGTCAACTTCTAAAGTGACTTAGTATATAAATAGGTTATGGCATCTTTAAAGGATATAAAAAATAAAATCAAATCTGTATCTGCTACTCAAAGAATTACTAAAGCAATGGAATTGGTAGCATCTGCTAAGCTAAAAAAAATAGAAAAACTTGCAAAGAAATTTAACAAATCTAATCAGATTTTGTCTGATTTAATATATGGTATTATTCATTCACATGACTATATACCAAATTTTAATGTCATATCTAATAAAATCGATTCTGTTTTTTTTGAGCGTAATTTAATTAATAAAACTCATTTATTAATAATTTTCACTTCAGATAGAGGTTTGTGTGGTAATTTTAATTCAGCTATCATTAATGCTGTACAATCAGATATTGAGCTATTAAAACATCGTAATAAAAAAGTAAAATTAATAATTTTTGGTACTAAGGGTTATGAAGCTCTATGTATGAATTATACTGAAATAATATTGGAGTACCATCCAATTCATGAAAAGAATTTTGAGTTGATAGCAAAATATTTAGCTAATAGAATTAAGTCACTAGTTTTGGAAGGGGTTTCTGGGCCATGTGATTTTTATTATTATCAGTTTATAAATGTATTAAAACAAAAAATTGTTAAAAAATCTATATTTCCTGTTAGAACAGATAATCAATTATCTAGTCAAAATGTTATGGACTATAGATATAACACGACAGAGTATGAAGGGGATGATTTGTTAGGGGCTCTTGTATATTTATATTTATTATCAGAGTCATATTACGGATTATTAGAAAATATTGCTAGTGAAGAAGCAATGAGAAGGGTAACTATGGAAAATGCTAGTACTAACGCTAGAGAGTTAATAAAAGATTTTACTTTAGAGCTAAACAGAAAAAGGCAATATTTGATTACAAAAGAATTAATAGAGGTAGTATCTGGATTTGAATCTTTATAGATTAATCCCTTAATTTATAGAAAATGATTAAATTTAAATAGGATAAAATGTTATGTATGATAGTGCTCAAAAAGCTGTAATAGGTAAAATAGTTCAAGTGATTTCTGCTGTAGTTGATGTGAAGTTTGAAGAAGGTGTTAGTCTACCTAATATCTTAAATGCCTTAGTGTGTGATAATGCTGGACATAAACTTGTTTTAGAAGTTTCACAACATATTGGAGAGAATATTGTGAAGTGTATTGCAATGGGTTCTACTAACGGCCTCTCTAGAGGACTAGAGGTAATAGATACTGGGTATCCTATACGAGTGCCTGTAGGGAATAAAACATTGGGCAGGATTATTAATGTTGTAGGAGAACCGATTGATAATAAAGGCACACTTGATACTGAAGAATATTCCTCTATTCACAAAGCAGCTCCTAAATTTATAGAACAATCTACAGAAAAAGTCATTTTATCTACTGGAATTAAAGTCATAGATTTGATAGCACCTTATTCTAAAGGTGGTAAAATTGGGCTATTTGGAGGTGCGGGTGTAGGTAAAACTGTATTAATAATGGAGTTAATCAATAATATAGCAAAGGCATATGGAGGTCTTACTACTTTTGCAGGAGTAGGAGAAAGAGTAAGAGAAGGTAATGATTTATATCATGAGATGATACAGTCTGGTGTAATTGATATTAATAATTTAGAAAACTCAAAAGTATCGTTAGTTTTTGGTCAGATGGATGAATCCCCAGGAGCAAGGGCCAGAGTAGCTCTTACTGCTTTAACTATTGCAGAATATTTTAGGGATATCGGTGATGGACAAGATATATTATTCTTTATTGATAATATCTTTAGATTTGTTCAGGCTGGATCAGAAATTTCAACATTGCTGGGTAGAATTCCTTCAGCTGTAGGTTATCAGCCAACATTGGCCTACGATATGGGCATATTACAGGAACGTATCACTTCTACTAAAAAGGGTTCTATCACTTCTATTCAAGCGATATATGTGCCTGCTGATGACTTGACAGACCCTGCACCCGCGACTTCTTTTTCTCATTTGGATTCTACAACAGTATTATCTCGTAAAATCTCTGAATCTGGTATATATCCGGCAGTAGATCCTTTAGAAAGTAGTTCGCAGATACTTGAATCTCATATAGTAGGGGAGTTACATTATAATGTCGCTAGGGATGTACAAAAAATATTACAGTCTTATAAATCTTTACAAGAAATTATAGCTATTTTAGGTATAGATGAGTTATCTAAGGAAGATCAGTTGATTGTTAGTAGAGCTCGTAAAATTCAGAAGTTCTTTTCTCAGCCACTGAGTGTTGCAGAGGTATTTACTGGGTATCATGGCAAATTTGTACAACTTGAAGATACCATAAAAGGGTTTCAGTCGATAGTTTCAGGAGGGTGTGATCATATACCCGAAGCCGCGTTTTATATGGTAGGTTCAATGGAGGATGTGATAGCAAAACATGAGAAATTAAAGATTGTAGATATTCATTAATGCTATCATTGTTTTATTGTTAGTTAGTGATGAATTGAGTCAATATTCTCTTCTCGTTTTATTTGATTGTATGTTACTGAAACTAATAACTATATTGTAATAATTTCCAGTAATTCACAAATCACTTATTGTGCTGGATAGTATTAAATGATCTTATAACTCAATTAATAATTTTACTGGAATACTATTTTTTTACTTTCATCCATTTCTATTGGCTAGAATTATTCAACCTTGACTAGTAGTTTTTTCTTTTTACCGCATGATACTTCTATTTTACCATCTTGCAAATTACAATTATTAATTATATAGGTTTCATCTGTAATAATTTTATTATTAATTTTAATTGCTTTACTTCGTATCAATTTTCTAGATTCATTACTAGAAATAGTATATCCTATAGCTTTAATTAATTTATGGATAACAATACCATCACATATAATTTTTTTTTCTAATTTTATAGTTGGTAAATCATCATCCATTAATTTCTTTTCAAATATATTTATAGATGTTTTGAGTGCTTTATCTGCTAAGTCTTTACCGTGGCATAATTTTGTAGCTTGGTATGCTATTTTTTGTTTTACTAGATTAATATTATTTATTGCAATATTTTTTATTTCTTCTATTTCTGAATCTGAAAATTCACAATAGAATTGTGCAAATTTCATTGCATCATTATCATCAATATTTCTCCAATATTGATAATAATCGTAGGGGGTGCACATATTTTTATTTAACCAGATAGCTCCATTAATAGATTTGCCCATTTTCTGGCCGGCAGCATTTGTAACTAATGGAGTAGTTAAAGCTTGTGCTGTATTTTTGTAAGTTTTTTTTATTAGCTCTATTCCAGCGATTATATTGCCCCATTGATCACTGCCTCCTATTTGTAGTTCACAGTTATATATTTTATTTAAATAATAAAAGTCATAAGCTTGTAATATCATGTAGTTAAATTCAAGAAAAGTTAAGGCTTGTGTGTTGTTGAGCCTAGATTGCACATAATCTGTGTTAAGCATTCTATTGATAGAAATCACTCTCCCGAATTCTCGTAGAAAATCAAGATATTTTATGCTATCCAACCAATATTTATTACTTACTATTATTGCTTTATTGTTTTTATCCTCAAAATCAATGAATTTTGATAATGAATGTTTGATACCTACAATATTTTGTTCAATTTCTTGATCATTTAACATTTTTCGTGTTTCAGTTTTACCTGTAGGATCTCCTATTTTGGTAGTAGCTTCGCCTATCAGTATAATAGGTGTATGTCCATATTTTTGTAGAGCTCTTACAAGCATTATTTGCATTAAATTGCCTATATGTAAGGATGGGGCAGTACAGTCGAATCCAACATAAAATGTGATTTTATTTTTATTGAGTCTTTCTCTCAGGATTTTTTGCTCTGTAGATTGATAAATATATCCTTTATTTTTGATGTATTCAAAACATTCCATAATAATTGGTATTTTTGTTAATCTAATTTGCTATTTGTTTTGTATTTCAGGTTTAATAATTTGATATAGTCATTAGCGCTACATATTTTATGCGTTACATGCTTTTGTTTATTCTTTGTTTCTTGTGTAATACCAGTTTTTTTAAGGAATGTATTTGTTGCATTTGGTAAGTATTTTACATGTACTTTTGATATCCCTTGTTTATGAAATCCTAATATCATAGCAGCCTTTTCTGATACATCTATTATTCTGTTTTTTGCATATGGTCCCCTATCATTTACCATAAGTATTATGGATCTATTATTTTCTAAATTTGTAACTTTTACTATTGAAGGCATAGGCAATGTAGTATGTGCTGCTGTCAAAAGTTTTTTATTAAATATGTCTCCGTTAGCAGTTTTATTGCCGTTTTCTTTATCTCCATACCAAGAGGCATAACCCGTTTGCTGCCAATTGCTGTATAATTTTGGTTTATATGTTTTATTTTTAATTCTGTATTGCTTTCCTATTTTATAATAACCTTTATATGTTATATGATATTGATCATCACCTAAAAATTTACTGTAAGCCTCTTTTTGTATAAATGAATCTTTATTGCTGCAAGAGATTAGTAATATTACTATTAGATAACTTATAAATTTCATTCTGTTTTGATTATATTGAGTTGATATTATGCATGTGATCTAAATAAAGGTTTTACATTATTATCGCATTATACTAATATTTTACTATAGTTAAAGTGTCAATTACTTTGATTTAAGTCTTGTGTATGATTTATCACTTTTTTTACAGAGTATATTTTTGAAGCGATGCTAAGTAATTCATTTAATTCTTCTTCAGATCTTTTAATACCCATGATGTATACTATACTGTTATTAGTAATTATTGAGTAATTTACTACTGAAATTTTTTTATTCAGTATAGCTCTCGATAAAATTTGTGATGTGACAAAACTATCTTTAGTATATTGCTCTAATTTTAGTTTATTACCAGACTTAGTAATTTGTAGTTCATTAATTACTTTTTTTACTCCTTTAATATTCCATATAATTTTCAGTGCTTTTACGATTTCTTCATTATTTGATACAGAACCTATACATACCACTACTCCACGGGATACCTGTACTTTGATTTTTGAATATAAATTTGTATAGCGATTTTGGATAAATGCCATTTTGATCTTGGATTCAATGTATATATCGCCGACTGATTCTTTGCAGCTAGTATCTTTTTTCATTACTACTCCTGTAGCTATTGCCCCCCCTATTATAAGTGGAGTGCAAGATATACATAAAAATGGTAAAATTAAAGTACATACTATAGCAATAATCTTCATAAATTTAATTTATATAGGATAGTTAAAATTTTTTAGATATTTCTATAACAATAACATTTACCTGTGACATTTCTATTCTATAATATCGTGATGCTCAACGTTGATTCATATTTTTGTGATTTGTTGTATCTAATTTTATATAAATACATCACGACGTCCCATCATTTGTTATAGTATGTGATAAGATATAGTTGTATGATTAACTAATTCAGATTTAATTACTAATTCATTATAGTATTAATATTAGAATAGTGTTATATTCATAGTTATTAAGATATTAGCACAATATTGTATTGGTAAAATCTTTATAGCAACAACGACTGCTATTATAGATATTTGATAGTGCTTTATCAAGTAATTTTGTATAAGACTGATTAGTTTAGAATTTAAGGTTTAGTTTAAGGTTGTAGATGTTAGAATTGAGTATGAGTCCAAAAATTTGGTTAATTATTGGAGTAATATTTATTATTTTAGAATTTTTTGTTATACAGTCTGTAGGGTTGTTGTTTTTAGGATTTGGATCACTTTCTATTGCAATTATATCTGAATATTTTTCTATATGTTATATTTACCAAATAGTTATTTTTTCTATTCTATCATTAGTTTGGTTAATTATTTTATTACCAATAATAGTAAAACAAACTCGTAAAACTAAGTATGATGATATGATTGGTAAGGAGGTACTAGTATATGGTAACCCAATTAAATGTGGAATATTAGGAGAAGTTCAGTGGTCAGGGGTTGTGATGAATGCTAAATTAATAGATCCAGATTGTATTGCAATTCCTGGTGATAAATTATTTATTCTCAGGGTAGAAGGTAATATATTGATATGTTCCAGATTTAATAAAATGAATATCAATACAGAATAACTCCAGTGCACGCGAGATATGTATCAAAGACACCGGTAATACAGTAAGAAAGATATTGAAATCAATCTATTAACTGAGGTTTTACTACAGTGGCTGTATACACCTAAGCTTCCATTAGTTAGTTGTTACTTGGTTTATTTTTTTGTTCAATGTCTAATTTTTTTGAAATAGCAGCGTCTTTATTTATTAGTTTATCCAGCTCAGATTGAGTACACAAACCTAATATTACTGGATCGCGAGCACGAATATTTTGTATATTCCAATGTTCATTCTTTCTAATAGACATAATCATATTTTTAGTTGTACCTATCAATTTTACTATCTCTACATCTGTAATTTCCAGAAGATTTTTTATTAGCCAGTAAATGGCATCTGGTTTATCTTGTCTTCTTGCTACAGGAGTATATCTATATTTTCTACCTTGTGCTTTAGATGTTTTGTCAAAATATTCATTTTCTTTATGCTGTAGCTCCCTACTAGGGTCTTTAGTGCATTTGTTTATTTCTTCTTCTGTTAATTGCCCTAATTCAATAGGGTTAATCCCCACGATACCGGAGTATAGCTCCCCATCTGCCATAGATCTAATTTCTAATTCATGCATTTTACAAAAATTTGCAATTTGTTTAAAACTAAGGCCGGTGTTTTCTAACATCCACATCGCTGTGGCCTTAGGCATTAACGGAAAACGTTCATTTATCATATTACACTAAAATATTTATTTTATTTCAATTCAATAATAATATATTACACCAAATTATTCAATAGTAGTGTGATACAAAATTATTAGCTAGTTGATTATTCAACAATATTTTGTCCCTAAATTTGGAATGGAGATACACCATAATGTTTTATCCATCTTATATCACCATTAAAGAATTCGCGTAAATCATCTATATTATATTTGATCATTGTTATGCGTTCTAATCCCATACCAAAGGCAAAACCTCTGTATTGCAAAGGGTTAACATTAACATTTTTTAATACAGTAGTATGTATCATACCGCAACCTAAAATTTCTAACCATTCTTCAGATTTGTTGATTTTAATATCAATTTCTGCAGATGGTTCTGTAAATGGAAAAAAACTAGGTCTCAATCTGATATCAATATCATTCTTATTAAAGAAGTATTTAATGAATTCTAACATCAGATTTTTTAGATGTCCCATATTAATGTTAGAGTCAACTACTACTCCTTCTATTTGATGAAACATAGGAGTATGGGTTTTATCTGAGTCTGCCCTATAAGTCTTGCCTATTGAGATAAATCTATATGGTGGATCAGATTGTTCCATGGTGCGTATTTGTACAGGTGAGGTATGTGTCCTTAAAAGTTTTGCCTTGTCACTATTAATATCAGATGTATTTAAATAAAAGCTATCATGAGTTTGGCGAGCAGGGTGAGTATCTGACATATTAAGCGCAGAAAAATTGTACCAGTTATTTTCTATATTTGGTCCATCTTTTAATACAAAACCATTTTGCTGAAAAAAAACTGATACTTCTTCCATGGTTTTAGTCAGGGGGTGTAGATTACCTATGTTATATTCTTTTTCTGGTATTGTTAAATCTAATTTTTGTTTCGATAATGTTTCAGACAATTTTTCTCGTTCAAGTATTTCTCTACGTTCTAGTATCAATTTCTCTATTTCGATTTTAATATCATTTAATTTTTTGCCCTGTGTTTTACGTACTAACTCATCCATAGAAGATAGCTTCTTCATTTCACCTGCTAATTGACCATTTTTACCTAATAAATCTGATTTTAACTTACCTAGGTCAGACTGATTTTTGATCTTTTTAATATTAACCTTAGCTTCAGTAAGTATCTTTTCAATTAATTTCATGATTTGCATGCATATATTGGTAAATTTAATGAATCTAGGTATCAGCTATTTAACAATAGCCATTGGGTCTTTCATTTAGGTAGATTTCTTATTCGTAATGTATTTTCTACAGCTAGGCAATATCAGAGCTAGTATTATAATTTTTATTATACCTGAAAAAATGAATTTAGTTAAACCTAATTCAACTGCACTTTTGAATCCTACAAAAAACGACAATTGTATTACACCACAAATATAGCACAAACTCAGTCCTATAATAGTATATTTTATAAATTGGCTACGGCTATTTATCTCGCTAATACTTCTTAGATATGTAATGCAATAAACACATGCTATAAAACCCCATATATATCCTCCTGTAGGTCCGAATAATGCCCCTATACCTCCATTAAAATTAGTAAATACAGGGAATCCAATAGCTCCTAGAAATGTATAAAGTAATACACTGTACCTTGCTTGAGTTGTATTATAAAGTGAAGAGATAATGATTAGTGCAACTGTTTGCAAAGTTATTGGTATTATCCAAAGCTTGATACTTAACTGGGCTGCAATTGCAAGCAATATTGTGCCTGAAAGGCTTTGTAGTATTTGAGTAGTATTTTTTATTAGATATTTTGTAGGTTTATTGATCATATACTATCTAATATTGACTTTTATTTTTAACGGATTGGGATTATTTTCAAAAAATAGTAACATATCAAATGTATCTTGTGGTTTTAAGTCCCGAGTAACATTTAGTAACATCACATGTAATCCTCCTGGAGTGAACTCTACATCAGAATTTGCAGGGATTATTATTTTATCCATATGGACCATCCTACTTATACCCTTTTCATCTACAAAACTTTTATGCAGTTCTACATCTTGTGATATACTTTCAGAAGTAGCATCCACTATTGTATAATCAAATTGAGTAGGGTTGTGTATTTTAAAATATACAGCAGAATTATTATTAGGTGGTATAGTAATTCTACCCCAGATATCAGTGATTTTCAATAATGAGATATCTAGCAATTGACTTTGTTGAGTTGTATTTTCGCTTTTCTTGTAACTTATATTATCATTTTTGTGTTGCTGATCTTCAAGCATGTTTTGATTAGCTGATGCTATACAACAGTAACTGTTACTGAAAATACTGATCAGAAAAATTACAACTAATTTATACATAATATCTTTACTAATTTTATTTTGTAACTGAACCATTCATTATGACAAGAATCTAGGGGATATTACTCTATATCATAGCAGAATTCAATATTATAATTATATTGTAATAGATGGTTTTTATATCTTAGGTATCTTGTTATCTATAACCCATTGCGTATCTTGTTATTAGTGATTTAATATTTGGTGAAGTGTTAATTATTTTGAATCCTAATTGTCTTAACTTATGTAATATCACAGAATTATTAGTAAATATCTTATTTAGACTGTCTGTTAAATAAAATAAATCAAGATTATCCTGCATGCGATATTTTTGATATAATTCCAGTGTTTCAGTATTTATATCTTGATTATTAATTATATCACCTAATAATTTTATATCTTTTATTCCCTGATTCAAACCCTGCCCTGCAAGTGGATGAATTGTATGAGCCGAATCCCCCACTAGTATTAAGCTTTTGTTGTAATAAGTCTTACTTAAGTATTTTTTTAGAGGAAACTCTTGTATATTGGTAGTAATTTTTATATTCCCTAAAAAAGATCCAAAATTTTTCTGTACAATATATTCTATTTCATGTTTTTCTAGTAACATTAAGCATTTTGCGTACTCTTCCTTTAAACTCCACACTACTGAAGATAGGTGATCTGATACTAATGGTAATATTGCAAACGGCCCTGAAGGCAAAAAATGTTCTATTGCATCGCCCTCATGAGCTATATCGTGTTCTACAACAAATGTTATAGCTGTTTGGTGATAACTTTCATCTAACATAGGAGAGAAATACTGTTTATTTATTTTAGATTCTTTGCTATCGCACAATATTGTAAGGTCAGACCTGATTAGATCATAATGACCACTCTCTGAACTGATGCTGATTACATTTCCTTTGATATCATTGCTGATGCATTTATATTGTGTATCGTATATGATTTGTATATCAATAATATTGTTCTGTATATGATTTAGTAGTGTATTCCTCAGATTTTTGGATTCTATTATATACCCTATAAATTCTTTATTATTATCATTGAAATTTATTATTTCATCAGCTTTATTATCAACTACATAGACATTTTTAATACCTCTAGCATTTATTGTTAGCTCGCCCCAGATACCAATTTCTTCAAACAGCTCTTTACTATAATTTGTTATAGCAAGAGATCTGATATCTTCTTGCAAATAATTTTTAATATATGGTTGTGACTCTAATATTATTACTTTAAATCCTTTTTCTGCTAAATATATAGCAGTTATCATACCGGATATACCACATCCTAATACTGTAATTTGTTTTTTGATGCTCATATCACAAAATATTTAACAGATTTTTAAGATTTATTTAATAAGAAATATTTACCATATGCTATGGCTGTTATCCCTGATAATAGTGTATAAATTAATGCTATATCCACGTAGCTTTGATTCGTTTTGAATGATCCTAAAAAGCAGATTGATAAAGATATTAGATTACTGCCTACATTCAAGAATACAATTTTGCTAAAAATATTTTTACTAAACAATGATTTAAAAAATAATATTACAGAGCATAACACAGATATTACTAAACATATTGTTATCATAAGTTTTACCTGATTCCGATAGATTTAATTTGGTATAGTAGGTACTGTATTAATTATTTTATTTATTCGTTGTTTCATATCTCCTTTCAATAGATCTACTGCTAGTGTTGAATCCAGAGCATGTACCGTGATCATATCATCTGTTGTATTTAAGGTTATAGTGCCAGGAGTTAACGTAATTGAATTTGCATAAATCACTGTACCTACTTCACAATCTTTTATTGCATCTATTTCAATGATTTGAGGGGTTATTTGAATATTTTTTCTCCATGCTAATCTCACTACATAAAGTGCAGATGAGTATATTTCCTTTAGTAACCATAATATATATAATATAGATCTGTAATTAAAGTAGTTGAATTTGGGCAATATTTTAAAATAATTGCTTATAGCATAAGTAATGGCAGACGCTATCAATATTATTGTCCATTGAAACATACCCTTTGAGTATCCCATTAATTCCGATAGAATTATTACAAAACTGATTGCTGATGCTATCTTGATTGCCATAACTGCTTAATTGCTGGTTTTAAATGATATCTATCCGTGATCTTATATCATATAATACAGCTATTCTTTATGCTAGTATTAATTATTAATATGAAATTTTTATCATTTATAGTTTTTTATATTGTAAATATGTATTTTTGTCAATTTTACTTAAATATAATTAGTTCAATATTCTGAGTTCAATATGGTTAAGATATCTAGTTCTATACTCTCAGCTGATTTAGCTAACTTAGAGAAGGAGATAAGATTATTAGAATTATCTGGTACTGATATGATTCATATAGATGTAATGGATGGGCATTTTGTACCGAATTTGACTTTTGGTCCACAGATAATAAAATCTATAAGAAGATACACCAAGCTCGAATTTGACGTACATCTTATGATTACTAATCCGGAAAATTATATAGAAGATTATGTGAGTGCCGGTGCGGATATCATTACAATACATCCGGAGGCGTTGTCAGTAGCACTAATAGATGTTATACAACAAGTGAAAATTCATAAAATTAAATTTGGAGTAGCTATCACTAGTGGTACAGATCTGGGTATAATTTATGATTTAATAGATAAAATTGATATTTGTTTATTCATGACTGTACAACCAGGATTTGCAGGGCAGAATTTTATAGTAGATAATTTGTTCAGAATGAAACAACTAATGCAAAAAATTAAAGGTAATATTCAAAATATTCCGAAAATACAGTTTTCGGTAGATGGAGGTATAAATAATTTCAATGCTCCAATTGCAGTTCAGCATGGTGCTAATATTTTAGTATCTGCTAGTTATATATTTGGAGGAAATTATAAAGAAAGGATTACTAGATTAAAGCAATCTGCTAACCCTGTTCACAATGACTGCTAATTATTGATATCAACTCTTGATATTGAACATTTTTTTGTTGATTATTGCTTAATATCCTTAACGAATAACTATTGGTGTTTTTTTCATTTTCTCCTACAAATATAGCATATTTACATTTCTTTTTATAAGCTTCACTAAGATTATCATTGATATGTGACTTTGTACCTATTAATGCTCTAATGTTTTTAGATCTTAACATTTCTAGCAAAAGTATCGTATGATCAAACGCTTCATTTTCAATACATATCAGGTATGCTATAGGGCAAGTATCTTTAGTAGTGGTATTTAAGCTATTTTCATTGAGTATCATAGCTATTCTTTCTACCCCTCCTGCGAACCCTATGGAGGGTATAGATTTATATCCCATAATTTCTATTAATTTGTCATATCTTCCACCTGCTATAATAGTATTTTGCGTTCCTAGTTTTGTTGTTATAAACTCAAAAATAACATGTGAATAATAGTCAAGCCCCCTTACAAGATATGGATTCACCTTATAGTTAACATCTAATAAATCTAAATATTTTTTGATTTGTTCAAAATAAACTATTTCTTCTTGGTCATAGCATTTTTCAATAGTTGGAGCATTTGCTATTATTTCTTCATCTTGTGGATTTTTAGAATCTAATATCCTGATAGGATTTTTTTTAATTTTATTTTGGCTATACGCAGATAAATCAAAGTAATATTTCATAAAATATTCTTCTAGAATTATCTTATATTTGTCTCTGGCTCCGTTGAATCCTAAAGAATTAATTTCCAGGCTAGTATCACACAATATATTAAGTTTATTCAATATATTTGAAGCTAATTTTATGAGCTCTGCATCGAAATATAAATTATTATATCCTATATGTTCAAAATTTATTTGATGAAATTGCCTGTTCCTACCTGCTTGTGGTCTATCATATCTGAATATTGGCCCTGTGGTAAAATATCTAATAGGAATTTTTTGTAATAATTTATTACTAATAATCGATCTCACAATACCTGCAGTGAATTCAGGTCTGAGGCATATATTTTTACTATTCTTATCTTTAAAATTATATATTTCTTTGCTCACCACGTCTGAAGTAATACCTAAGGTTCTATCAAATACTGCTGTATATTCTAGTATGGGTGTACTGATCTGCTGGTAATTGTACACATTTGCAATAGACAGTGATTCTTTTATTATATAATCGTGAATTGTATACTCTTCAGGTAGTAAATCATACATACCTCTTAAGGGCTGTTTGCTAGAATAGAATTCTGTCATATTACGATAATAACAAATAATTTCTACGATAACTGGTTAAGAGTTACTAATTGTAATGGTATAACTATTGAAATATATCAGCCAATCACTATACAACATATTACTATATTCCAGTTATACTTAAAATTTATCTTTGACTACTCAATTAGTGATATACGTGTTTGCAGCTTCAGGTGAGGTTATACAGCGAATTTTTATTTAAGTCAAATTAAAAGCTTCTAGGTACTGAGTGGTGCTAAAAGTTATCAGCTAGCTATGTGAGCAGTATTGATCCACTTAAGCTGATGAGAATTACAGTTTCGACTATCTATTTCAGATTTTGTTTATATAGCGTTATATTAGCTTTTTATGTAATAAAATACAACTCCAGATCTTATTTAATTAGTACAATGAATTTTTTGTATAAATAAATGCCATTAGATAATAAAAGTACAATTATGATACTTTTAGTGTATAATCAAATATTAAAGGTTATTAATATAATATTGATAATTACTAGAAGTGAAGTTACTGTATCGGATGCTTTTTAGAAATAGTTTTAATGGTATAGCTAGCAGGTTTTATGTATTTATTGCATTAATCATTGTAATACTAACATTTAATATCTCATATGGTTCTAATGAATTTGAATTATTTATTAAAAAGTTCCAGACAATATTTAGTAAATCTACATTTGAGTTGATAAATTCTAGATGTGGCTTATATAAGTCAGCATTGTCACAATCTGCTTCTAGAATAAATCATCGTAGTCCATCTTCTGAGGGTATTTCTATTATTATTAATAATATGCAGAAATACTCAGAAGATTTGCTTTTGCTAGAAAATAACTTATCAGAAATGAGTTCAGGTAAAAGTACCAATAGTCATAAAACAGAGCTGCTTGAGTATGATAAAGCTATAGATAATATTGTTGGGTTTCTTAATGAACACTCCTCTAATATTCAAAAATTGGATATTAATAATTCATTACCAATATCCAAATTAGTGTTAGATTTAAAGCGCTTTAAGAAGAAACGCTCTACTATACAGGACACAGTCATAAATAATAAGAATGAGAATCATAAGAATAGTGGTAACAATGAATTGCATAATGTTGTAACTAATTCTAATGGATTTAAATTATTTGCTGAAACATTTAATACAGTATTTAGTGAGTCTACTATGGAGTTAATAAATTCTGGAAGTATACAAAATACTTCCTCTTCAGAATCTATAGAATCTGTATATCCTATGTCTCAACTATATGTCAATACTCCTAAAAGTCTATTATCTGAAAGCAGTGTAATAAAAGGTATGAAAGAATATTTAATAAAAATTATAAAATTAGAATATAATTTACAAAAGGTAACTTTAGACAAAGATAATATTGATAATAATAGTGATTTTATAGCATTGAATAGCAGATTCACTATAGCAGATGGCGAGTATACTGAAGCTATAAATAATTTAATAAAGGTCCTTAATAAAGATTATTCATCTATTAAATATTTTATTGTTAATAACTCTGGAGAATGTAATGCAATTATATCAGAGTTGATAAACTTGAAAAATAAGATTAAAGCAGAATATGATCAGAATTTTTTGAACTATCGTTTTTATAAAGGTAATAATATTGAAGATAAAAGTCTTATAGATAGCAGTTTTGTAAGTAATAAGAGAGTAAAAAATGCTAATGATAGAAAGAATAGTAGCGAAATGTCACATAGAACATTTGATAGTGCTAAAAGATCTACCTCAAGATGTAGTACTAATACTAATGATGTTAAGAAAATTGTTAAAATTCATAATCAGCTGATTAATAAAAGTCACAATAAAAAATCTACTAATAAAAAACATGTAGCTCATCATGATAACAAAAAGCTCCTGAACTTTAAAAGAAAAATCATTCATAATGCAAAAACTTTCAGTACAGAGCCAGGTGTAAAGTCTGTAGGAGTGAATGATGGATTAGAACAACCTCTCAAAAATACTGCTAACACTACTGGTAGTAAGAAATTTGTTAAAATTCATAATCAGCTGATTAATAAAAATCACAATAAAAAATCTACTAATAAAAAACATGTAGCTCATCATGATAACAAAAAGCTCCTGAATTTTAAAAGAAAAATCATTCATAATGCAAAAACTTTCAGTACAGAGCCGGGTGTAAAGTCTGTAGGAGTGAATGATGGATTAGAACAACCTCTCAAAAATACTGCTAATACTAATGATGTTAAGAAAATTGTTAAAATTCTTACTAATAGAAAATATATAGCTCGTCATAGTAAAAAAAAGCTCCTGAACTTTAAAAGAAAAATCATTCATAATTCTATTAATAGAAAATTGCTTTCTGCTTCTAAATTACATATTTTATATACTGATAGCCATAGAGATAGTGATTATTCAATAAAAGTTACCAGGATTTTTTTTCCTGTATCATTTAATTTTCATGATATTATTGCGTCTCCTGCTCTTAAAGTATATAATATATATACTGATAGTGATAGAGATAGTGATAGAGATAGTGATGTTACTGGGAATGAAGGTGCATTATCTGGTATTGAATTAAGTGATAGTGAAAAGAGCGCAGGTGGCTTGATTAAGGATGATCTAAGTGATAGTGAAAGAAGTGAAAATGAATTGATTGAGGATGGCTTAGGTGATATTGAAAGAAATGACTCAAAGAAAAAATTGAATGAAGATGCTAATCCTACATTACCAAATAATCAAAAAAAATTGTTTTATGCTGTAGAAGAGGTAGAAATCTTAAAAGATGTTAATGAACATAGTGATTTCTTGTCTCAATATCTTAACCACAGATATTCTAACTTATACAATAATATAGAATCTGCTAATGTTAATTTCGTCGATACTAAATTGTTTTCTCGAGGTGTATATTTAAAACAATTACATGATAATATAAAACAAAAACCTTTTAATAAAAATACCTTATATGATGTTGATATTCATAATGTAAAGATTGTCATTGATCATATAATGCATCATAGTTATTGTTTATGTACATCTATTAACCGTTCTATAAAAAAAATAAGATATCAGAGTGCCATAGAAGATAATAAAATTACTATTAATGATACATTATTTTCAATATTTGGTAGATATTACACTAAAAATAGAAATTTTATAGAAATTACTAATTCTTTTGGGCTATTTAGCGTGGATAAATTAGAAGTACAAAATTTAATAGATGAAGTGAATTATTGTTATAACAATCGTAAAATTTACTCACTGTCTGCCTTACTCGGATATGAATATCTTTCTGAATATTGTATACTGAGCCCGATATGCGGCATCCAATACACTAATTTAAATCCTACTAGTTATAAAAGATCGGATAAAGATTTATTGACTGATCAGGATGGTTTAAGTAGTTGTTCTTTGGTATTGGGATCTATTATTAACTCTCGTGCAATTGAAGTGGCAGATAACTTATTTTATAGTTTTTATTTAAAGGGTTTAGTTATGTACCAAATCCATAATAGTCAGGACAGTATAACGCAGCCAAAAGATATTTCTCAATTATCTATCATACAGAATAAAGCCTTGAACAATACATTAAATTATAACTTAGATGCAGCTTTGAATATTAATTACTATAATTTTATTGGATCTATTGGGTATGGAATTGATATGAATCATACCAGATATACAATACATAAACCCTATTTGAAAATTACACTCAATATTTAATACAAAAGTTTTTTATATCAAAAATTATACTGATTAATTTATAAAAATTAAACTTTGTTTTAGAATTCTAGTTTCGTTTTGCTTTATGCTACATAAAATCAATTCTAAAGTGGTGCTGATTTTTGTATTTTTTAATAGCGAATTTTTTAGTGTTTGTATATTTTAACAATTAGCTAGTGTTTATACTATTTAAATATTTTTGAAATAGATTCAATATTCATAACCAAGTCATTTTGTACGCTATTTCAAGTTTTTTCTTATCATGGAATCCATTAAATAAAAATTGACAGTATTTTTTATAGTCAGTTATCAAGTGGTTTATACTTTTATAGTATTATCAGTTGTACTGCTATTACAACATTAGATTTTTTATTTGAAGATGCTGCACTATTAAAGTAGTATTGAGCTAAAAGAGAGAGGAAAAATTATATATATGGAAAAAATTATTATTAATCTGCGGTATATGATAGCTTACTATAAAAAGTTGGAGTTTATCATTTTTCCTGTTGTTCGTGGAGAAAAAATTAAATTTTTTTCTATAGCATCATTGATGTTTTTTATACTGTTTAATCAGAATTTAATACGTAATTTAAAAGATAGCTTTGTAGTGACCCTCATAGGCACAGAGATTATAAGTTTTATAAAATTATGGGGGGAGTTTCCTGTAGGTATACTATTTGTAGTGGTCTATACCAAGTTATGTAATGTTATGAGCACTGAGAAGATATTTAGAGTTGTTGTAGTTTTTTTTATATCTTTTTTTACTATATTTGCTTTTTTAATTTATCCATATTATTCATATCTACATCTTAAAGAAGATACAATACTATATTATGTCTCTTTGTTTCCATACCTAAAATGGTTTATAGTTATGGTAGGCCATTGGGGGTGTGTTACTTTTTACATTATGGGAGAATTATGGCCAATGGTTGTTTTTTCATTAATGTTTTGGCAATTAATCAATAAGATTACATCGGTTAATGAATCAAAAAGATTTTATTTTTTGTTTAGTATTTTTGGACAATCTAATTTGTTATTATCAGGTCAAGTAATATCTTGGATTATCAAACATAAAAAATTTTTATCTCAGATCTTTTTTCCTATGTCTGTAGATACTGACAATATAGTTTTGTTAAAGATTATAACAATATTAGTTATTGTATCCGCTACTATATGTCTTATATTGCATAAGGTAATAGATGTGATTTATGTTAAGCAGTTGAATCAGATGCATAATGTTAAGATAGATGTGCTGGCTTTAAATTTTAAGGAAAGTACAAAAATGATATTTAATTCTAAATATCTTCTAATGATTTTTATATTGGTAGCAACATATTCTGTTTCAGTAAATTTAATAGAAGGTGTATGGATGTCTAGGACTAAAGCATTATATCCTAATACTGCAGATTTTATGAATTATCAGGCTAAGGTACTGTTTTGGACTGGAATCATGACTTTAGTATTTTCTATATTTGGTGGTGTTGTAGTGAGGAAAATAGGCTGGTTTTTTGCAGCTTTAGCTACACCTTTAATGATTACAACTGTAGGAGCATTTTTTTTGATTGGAGTTATATTGGAAACTCATATAACCTCGATATTTGTAACGGTTTTTGCTATACAACCAATAATACTTATAGTGATTGCAGGAGCTATACAGAATATCTTAGGAAAAAGTACAAAATATTCATTTTTTGATGCAAGTAAAGAGATGTTATATATACCGCTAGATAAAGAATTAAAAGCTAAGGGCAAAGCTGCAGTGGATATTATGGGAGGCAAAGTTGGTAAATTTTGTGGAGCTGGGGTGCAATTTATCACTTTTACTCTGTTCCCTACTGCTACTCACGAAGGTATATCACCAATTTTATTGTCAGTATTTTTATTGAATGCTATTTTATGGGTCTATGCGGTGTGTAGTATAAGTAAACAATATCAACTTAGATTATCAGATGCCCTTAAAAAGAATCCTGCCTAGTTAATAATGAGTGTTATATTATAGCTATGCTCGTTCATATTTAAATAATGTCTGTAATTTTCATACGATTATTAAGAAGTCGATAATTATCTTCGTTATTTTTAGTTGTATCGATTATACAGATTTGCGATTTTGATTGTAAGCTGTTGTGAATTGTTTTAAAACTGTTAGTATAATATTTTAATATAAAAATATTTATAGTTTGTTAATTACATCTATATTAAATAGGCTATAAACAATAAATTGTATAAGGGATATGTCAGGTAAAAATATACAAAATGCTGAAGAGCAAAAAATTCGGGATATATGTTATCGTGTAACCTCATCAAAAGCTGTGTTTGTAGCAATTGATATAGGGTTATTTGATTATTTACAGGATGGTTATAAAAATATTAAAAATATTTCTGCTAAATTTAGTTTAGATTATCAAAAGGCACAGAGCTTGACGTTATTATGTTATGCAGAAGGGTTGTTGTTATGCGATGATCAATTTAATTATAGAAATACGGAGGCATCAAATAAATTTTTATGTAGCTCTAGTAAATATTACTATGGTGATTTTGTTAGATATCTTTATATGGATTGTGATGAATCAAGGAGTTATAATAAAATCAAAGAAGCAATATTACACAATAAGACAGTCCCTTTAGGTGGTTTGCTATTTTCAAAACAGTATTATGAAGATGAAGCAATTGTGAAAAAATTCACTTATGCAATGCATGCCAAAAGCCTATTTACATCCGATTATTGGCCGGAATTTGTTGATTTAGAGAATAAAAAGTTATTTGTAGATTTAGGAGGGGGGCTTGGTACCCATTCTGTTGCTGTGTGTAAACGATACAGAAAATTGAATGCAATAATTTTGGATATGCCTTCGGTAACAAAGATTGCTCAGCAATATATAGAAAATGAAAAATTAGGAGATAGAATTCGCACTGAGTCTGTAAATTTTCTTGTAGATGATTTATTCTCTGCTGATGTATATTTTCTTGCAGATATTTTGCATGATTGGCCTATAGATATCTGTCGACAAGTTTTATCAAAAGTTTTTCAGTCTTTGCATCAGGATGGATTAATTATTATTCATGAAATTTTTTTGAATGATCTAGGAACCGGTCCGTTAAATGCTGTCAGATGCAATATGAGTATGAATATTTTTTCATCTGGCAGACAGTATTCAAAATCAGAGATAACTCAAATATTATATACAATAGGTTTTACTCAAGTAAATTATAGTGGATCAATAAATGATTGGGGGATTATCGTAGCTAAAAAATCATGAACATAGGTGTATTATATCATTATTCAAGTTGTAATTTATGTATTTATGTACCATTTATTTAGTCTCGAATTACCTTAATATTGAGTTCTTCTAGTCTTTTTTCTTCAATTTCACTAGGGGCATTCATTAGCATATCTTCTGCCTGTTGATTCATACTAAATGCAGTGACTTCACGGATATTAGGTGCATCACTGAGAAGCATTACAATGCGTTCTATGCCTGGTGCTATACCTCCATGTGGAGGAGCTCCATATTTTAAAGCCTTAGTCATACCAGAAAAGATACTATTAACATGTTGTTGATCATATCCAATGATATTAAAGATTTTATACATAAATTCTAGATTGTGATTACGTATTGCTCCACTTGATAATTCTATTCCGTTGCATACTATATCATATTGGTAAGATTTAATTTTTAGTATTTCTTCAGTATTATCAATAGAATCAAATTCTTTTATTGTACATTGTGGCATAGAAAATGGATTATGTGAAAATTCTAATTTTTTGGTATCCTTATTAATTTGGTATAGTGGAAAATCTGTTATCCAACAGAAGATAAATTCTTGATTATTAATTAGATCTAATTTATTTCCTAACTCTGTTCTTATGCTTGCAGCTATTTTCAATGTTTGATCTTTAAAATCGCATATAAAAAATACTGAATCTCCATTAGAAATGGATAATATTTTCTTAAATTCTGTTATTTGATGTGTTTTAATAAATTTTGCTAATGGTCCTTTTATTTCTCCTGTAGCAGAAAGTCTTAAATAACTAAAAGCTTTTGCTCCCTGAGATACAGAAAATTCTAAGATATCATCAAAGAATTTTCGTGATTTTTTATTACTACTTTCAGGAGCTGGAATTGCTAGGACTACTGCACCATCTTTAATCATATTATTAAATAATGTATACTCTGTATCTTTGAATAGATGTGTGCTATCTGTAATGATAATTGGATTTCTTAAATCTGGTTTATCAGTACCATATTTGTTGATTGCATCTTCGTATTTAATTCTTTTAAAAGGCCTACTCGATATCTTTTTATCAGAAAACTTTGAAAATAGATTAAATAGAATTGGTTCAATATTATTAAAAATATCTTCTTGTGTTACGAAGGACATTTCTATATCTAGTTGATAAAATTCTCCGGGGGATCTATCAGCTCTAGCTGCTTCATCACGGAAGCACGGGGCTATTTGAAAATATTTATCAAATCCTGAAATCATTAATAATTGTTTAAATTGTTGAGGAGCCTGTGGTAGTGCATAAAATTTACCTTTATTTGTACTGCTTGGTACTAAAAAATCTTTTGCTCCTTCTGGAGAGCTAGATGTAAGGATAGGGGTTTGTATTTCAATAAAACCTTGTTGTTCCATTAATTCTCTTATAGTAGAGATAATTTTGGCTCTCATCACTATGTTTTTATGCATTACATCCCTTCTGAGATCTAAAAATCTATACTGTAGTCTTAAATCTTCTGGTATTTTCTGATCGGAGTTGATAGTAAAAGGCAATGATTCTGATTCTGATTCTAAATTATAATCTTCAGCAAATATTTCAATTTCTCCTGTATTTACTGATGTGTTTGTATTTTTTTGACTTCGTTTTATTACTATCCCTGTTATAGTGATGACTGATTCATATTTTATATATTTAGCTTTTTCTTTTAATATTTCATCTTTGAATACAATTTGTGTAATACCGTAATGGTCCTTTAAATCAATAAATAATAGATTGCTATGATCTCGTTTTCTATATACCCACCCAGATAATCTTACTTTTTTATTAATATCAGCAACTCTTAGCTCATCACAGTGATGTGTTCTATATTTATGCATTTTATTTAATTTTTAATTATTTGATTAATTAGCTAACTGGATAAAATTAAAGATTTGTTTAAAAATAATGAATTAACATTTTTAATACCTAACAGAAACATTGCGAGTACAAATTCTTGCTTTATTTTCTCTATTTCTTTTACCACTGCATCCACTGAAATCATAGCTTTTTTTAAAAAAACATTAGCTATTCCACATAGTGACGCTCCTAATATTATTGATTTTGCTATATCTATACCATTTCTAATACCTCCACTAGATATGAATACTGCTTTATCGTGGTATATACTGCAATTTTTTAGTGCAATATAAGTGGGTATACCCCAATTTTCAAATGTTATTCCGATATCAGATATATTATTTTTTACTTTTTCTTTTATAGAGATTCTTTCATGTTCAACACGGCTCCAAGATGTGCCCCCAGAGCCTGCAATATCAAAATATTTTATTCCATGATTTAATCCTATTTCTATATCAGTATTAGACATGCCTGAACCTACTTCTTTTAGTATCACAGGTACAGCTAATGAACTTACTACCTCACCAATTTTAGATGCTAAATTACTAAAATTTGTGTTTCCTTCTTCTTGTATTGCTTCTTGCAATGGGTTTAAATGTAGGTAAATAGCATCCGCTTTCAACAAATCTATTGCCTTAGATATATGCTTTTTTTCTAGCTCGTAATTTAACTGTACTGCTCCTATATTCGAAATTAATGGAATATTAGGAGCTAATTTTCTAAGATCAAAACTCTCTGTTGCTAGGGTATCATGAAACATAATTCTTTGTGACCCTACAGACATTGCTATTTGTGTTATGCTTGCTGCTTTAGCCAAATTGTAATTAATTTTTTTTAAACTGCTACTACTACCACCTGTGATAGGAGAAATAATTAAAGGAAAACTTAACTTATAACCCAAAAAAGATACTGATGGATCTATTTCTTTTAACGATAACTCTGGTAATGCTCTATGTATGAGCCTGATATGATCAAAATAGTTACAACATTTATCAATATTATTGTTATTATTTACAATGCTTACGTGCTCAAGTTTTTTTTTATCAAATATACTGGGCATTATATTAATGTCTTATTTAATGATATGATTTTCTTTAGTAATAGCAAGATAATCTGAGAAATAAAAAATGTCCTTTATTTTATTTTAAAAATATTATATAATCAACCGGAATTCTTTGCATTGTTATATTAAGAGTTTGTGGAGTAGATTCATCGTAGTGGTATGGGTGTTTTTAGTCAAATTGATATAGTACGATATTATCTCATTGTACTGAAATTGTACAGGGAAATGACGTGTTGTTTATCATTGTTTATGTATTAATTGCAGTATGTTATGTAATGACAAAGTTAAAATTTATTTTGAGTTATGGTTTTATATCTAGTGTTTTAGGTGTCAATTTGCTAGTGTGCTGTGTACTTTATTATACCTCTCTTAAAATCTCACTATATGGTGCTGTTTTATGTATTACGCTTGCGCTATTGGTAGTTCTTAATATTAGGCTTTATTCTAAGGTTCGTTCATATATATCGAAATATACAATTTTAAAGAAAAAATTTGATTCATTAACTAAAATTAGTGATGTACTTAAGGGGGCACTTGATAGTATGAGTTGTGCAGTCTGCATAAGAGATTCGTCTTTGCAGATACTATATTGCAATCCAGAATTTACTAGGTTAGTTGTAGCAAGTAGTGATACTGCTGCATCCGTAGATAGCATGTATTTTGAAATTGATGATAGATCTAGACATATAGCAAAAGAAATGTTTTTAGAAAATATTAAGAGTTATGATTCTAACAGAGTGATTTTTGTTAAGGGTACAGACTACATATATAGTATTAGTGACAGATTGCTTAAAGGTAATCAGCAAATATCTTCTGTAGCATTCGATATAACAAAATATGTCACAAACTATGATGCTTTAGAAATTATTACAGTATTGTCAAGATTTTTAGCAGATACTGGGCATGCCGTGATGTTATTTAGTCTTAGTAAGAGACTCATTTTTTATAGCTATCCTGTTTTAGATATTTTTGGCATTAGTCAGGAGTATCTAGATAGTAACCCATATTATGAGTCTCTAATACGTTATGTATATCTGGAACAAAAATTATGTCGAGTACAGGATTTTGAATCATTTAAAGATAAAAGATTAAGTGTTATTAATGATAATTCGTGTGTGCAGCACCAAGATGTAGTGTTGCTTAATACTGGCCAGCGTTTACAATTAGATATTATACCTCAAAATTCTGGGGGGTTTTTGTTATTTTTTCAGTACAAATTTTAGAATTATTTTGTTAAGCTGTTTTAGCTTTGGATTAAGTATTTGATATGCTAATTTTTTTTGTTTATATGTATTAGAATGTGTTTTATAGTTTATACATACTTTGTCATACTTATATCTGATACAGATTTATATCTTGCTTAATCCGGATTTAAGTTTTTTGATTTATTAATATTGTCTTTTGTATTATAGAATAAATATATGAAAATAGTTAGTTCGCTGAAGTCTTTGAAGAAAAGAGATAAGAATTGTCGTTTAATTAGAAGAAAAGGGAGGTTGTTAGTCATTAATAAGGTAAATAAAAGATTTAAAGCTAAGCAGTCATAGTGTTTTGTAGAGATGGTCGTTTCTATTAATAAGTATTTCATTTATATATTTGCTCTTCTATAGACTTACTAGATGTTTTGAGATTGTTATTAATTAGTTTGTGGTTTTTCTGTTTTAGCATTATAATGGGTCTGTGGTGTTTTAGTGGTTGTTTTCTGCTTTATATCGTTGTTGATTTACTAAATTTTCAAAGATTTTTCTAGCTATGTTTATGTGTTAACCATTATGATATGTTCCATTTTTGCCTTCTTTAGATTAGTGTTTAAATTATTTTTTCATCGCATATTTATTAATTTATTATTAATAATTACTGGTGTGTTTTTATTTGCTAAAAATTTAGATACAAATGTACGCTCTATTGTTAGCCCTCAAAAAGTTGTAGATAATAATAACACTACAAGCAAGCTAAAAATAGTGAATACTAAGCCAGGAGATAGTCTATATAAAATCTTGCACAAAGAATATATTAACCAAAGTGATATTACAGAAATTACAAAATTGGTTAATCGAAAAATTAATCCTAAATTTAGTCTTAATATAGGACAAGATGTTTCAATTGAATATACTTCTAAAACTAAAAGTAATAGGGCTGACCTTAATAAAAACAGTTTAATTAGATTAGTAGTATCACAAGGCGCTAATGACTCTTTTGTATTTTATAAGCTAAAGAATGGAAATTTTGATATACAGCATAATGTAGTCGAATTAACAAAAAAATTAATAAAATACAACGTTATTATATCTACAAATATTATAAATTCATTAAAGAAATCTGGGGTACCTAATCGTATCATATCAGATTTAATTTCTGAATTTAGAAACGAAATAGATTTTAAAAAGTCTATTCATCCAGGTAATAAAGTTACAGTAATTGCTGAAAAATTTATTACAAAAGATAATAAGGTGTCGCACTATGGTAATATATTATACGCTAGCATAAGTACTAAAAATAATCATCACAAAATATATAGATATTTTACTAGTAGTAAAAAACACTATCAATTTTTTGATAGTAATGGTAGAGCTATAAAAAGCAGATCTTTCGCTATGCCTCTTAAGTTTTATAGAATTACATCACGCTTCGGTTATAGGAAGGATCCTATATTTAGAAGTGTTAGAATGCATAAAGGAGTAGATTTAGCCGCTCCTAAGGGTACCCCTATATATGCTTCAGCAAATGCTGTAGTAGAAGCCATGGGTTACCATGCTAAGTATGGAAATTTTGTCATGCTAGCTCATAGTAATAATTTAACTACCGTTTACGGACATGCATCAAAATTTGCTAAAAACCTTACTAAAGGTAGCCGTATCAAACAGGGAGATTTGATAGCTTATGTTGGAAGTACAGGTAAATCTACAGGACCCCATCTGCATTATGAAGTGAGAATTAATGGTAGAGCAGTTAATCCTTTAAATATAAAACATATACCTACAATCTATCTTTCAGGTAAATCTCTTGAGAAGTTTAATAAATTTAAAAAAGATATTGCACAATTAAGTAAGCATTTGGATTATCAAGCAGAAATAGCAGAGGTTGATACCAGAATTGGTACAATGCTTAACTAGTGCCCAATTACTGTACCAGTATATATTATGGATTTTAAACGATATAGAGGATATTTAATATTAGTACTATGTTTAGTATTATTAGATCAGTTAGTAAAATATTTCTTTATTAGTTTTTTTCAAAATTCTCAAATATTTACTAATCAATTAAGAGTTACGGCAATTTTTGATATAGTTTATGTATGGAATCATGGTATTAGTTTTGGACTTTTTCAAGGCGTTCAGAACATTAATATTGTATTTTTTCTTGTCAACTTTATTATAATAGTATATTTTGTTCTTATGCTTTTTAAAGCATATACTGGTTCAGTATTAGTTTTATCATTAAGTTTTATTGTTGGTGGAGGTATTAGTAATCTTATAGATAGGGTTTTCTATGGAGCTGTTTTTGATTTTATATCTTTGCATTATAAGGGTTTTTATTTTCCTGCATTTAATATAGCTGATGCTTGTATTACTGTAGGGGGTTTGATCTGGTTTTATACTTACGTAAAGCATAGTGAAAAATAAAATTACATGTTGTGGTATATACGGGGTTATAGTTCAGTAGGTAGAACGTTTGAATGGCATTCAAAAGGTCAGCGGTTCGATCCCGCTTAGCTCCACATTCTAGTAAAAATGCCTGATTATGGTTTATGGTTATATTTGCTATGATGATTTTAGATAATTATTGGTAAGTATACACTTGCTATCACTTTTATATGTTGTTTTATAGTTTTTTGTTTGATAAAAACAATGTTTAAGCTGTATCATTTCTGCGTATATTTTTTAAATCTGGATTAAAATAAATAAATATAAATATGTATAAGGAGAGTGTACTGAGTTTTATAATGATACTATTTTTATCATTATTGAATGGCTGTCATTTATTTTCTGTGCAGTCTCAAATATCTTCAGATAATATTATTAATGACACATCTAAAGATGCTGTTTATAATAAAAAATCTCAAATACCTAAAATAGCACTTTTAATTGACAAGTCGGAGTCCTCTGAATCTATGCCTTTAGAATATAGTAGTATGCTAAAGCTTGGAATACAGGATGTTAGTACTGAGTCTATAGATTTTGTTTCGTATGATTGTAGTACTGACCAGTTCTTAATAGATGCAATTAACAAAATAATAGTAAATAAGGTCAATATTGTAGTGATAGGAACTGAAAATAGTTATATCAATCAACAGGTAATAGAACAGCTACAACATTATCAATCTGTTATTATGACGGTATCTAATGATAGTAATTTAGCATCCAGGGGAGTTTTTGTACTTGGTATTAACCCCTTGGAGTCACTTGCATCAGTAGTGCAATACTATTTAAATAAGGATTATGATAATTATTTAATGCTGATGGTAAAATCTCCTAATTCTTTTAGGCTAAAAGATGGCTTATCAGAAATTATTAGAGCTAAAGGGGCTAAGGTTGTCAAATGCGAGTTTTATTCCATTGAAGATCTGAATAAACATGTTAAAGCTATATCACTCACTGTAGACGATATTAATGAAATGGATGATAATTTAAATAAACCGATATTAATAGTTTATGACAATATTAATGATGCGTATAAGATATTTAATACATCAAAGTTTTTTAGTTTAGATAAAAAATCCATTATGGCAACATACCATGATGCTAATATTAATTCTATTAAAAATTTTTCTATAACATATCCAGGAGCAATTTCTGATAATTTGGACCAAAAAGCTTCAGATATTGGTGTCAAAAGAATTCTATTCAAACATAAATTATTCTATGATATAGGGAAGATTTTGTCTGAAAATGTTACTGAGTTGCAAAATCCTGATAGTTTTGTTAGTAGTATACATAATAAAGAGTTTAATGGTTCTTCCGGTAAGATATCTTTTGAAGATTTTATTGCTAAAAGGGAATTCTTAATAATTAGAACTGCTAATCAGGGGCAACATGTACTAGATTAGGGCAATTATCTTGCAGTATAACTAAGTAAATATTGGTGTTAATTATATGGATATTGAGTTTGATTTAATTGTTATAGGTTCAGGCCCCGCAGGCTATACCGCTGCTATAAGGGCAGCCCAACTTGGGATGAAGGTAGGGTGTATAGAAAAAAATCAAAGGTTAGGAGGTACTTGCTTAAATGTAGGGTGTATTCCATCGAAAGCTTTATTGAACTTCACTAAAAAATATTATGAGGCGCGTAACTTATTTTCTGATATTGGTATTAATGCTGAAGTCAAATTGGATATAGCTAAAATGATGAGTGCTAAGGATTCTGTAGTCAGTAATCTTTCTACTGGGATCAGTAGTTTGTTTATAAAAAATAAAGTACAAAGATTTACTGGTGTTGCTACTATAAAAGATAGTAATACTGTCTTAGTAAGTTCTGACAATGGGGAGAGTATTCAAAAAATTACTACCAATAACATATTAATAGCTACTGGGTCTGTTGTTAAAGAATTTAATAAAGTGGAATTCGATAATGAGATTATTATCACTTCTAGTGAGGCTTTATCTTTGCCTAAAATTCCTCAATCTATTTCTGTAGTGGGTGCAGGTTATATAGGTTTAGAGTTAGGTTCAGTATGGAATAGGTTGGGTTCTCAAGTCACTATAATAGAATATTCTGCTAATATACTTCCGGCTTTAGATAAAGATTTGACTAATATTCTGCATAAATCACTAACTAAGCAAGGAATAAAAATTATGTGTAATAGTGAAATAAAATCTGTTACAAAAGATAATAATAATCAAGTAAGCTTAGTTCTTGAAGATCTTAAGGATAAAAATACTGTTGAATTAGTAAGTGATATAGCATTGATTTCAGTAGGAAGAAAAAGTTATATGAAGGATCTAGGTATTGAAAAATTAAATATTAAAATTGATAATACTGGCAATATAGTAGTGAATGAAAAATATCAGACTAGTATGCATAATATTTATGCAGTAGGAGACGTTATTTCTGGCCCAATGTTAGCACATAAAGCAGAAAAAGAGGCGGTCGCAGCTGTAGAATTTATGAATAATCAATTTTCAGAAGTTAATTATGCACTTATACCTAGTGTAGTATATACTTCTCCAGAGATCGCTACCGTTGGGGACAGTGAAAAATCTTTAAAAGAAAAAGCTATTTCATATAAAGTAGGGAAATTTCCATTTTTAGCTAATAGTAGAGCAAACACTATGCTACATCCTGAAGGATTAGTTAAGATATTCTCAGAGATGAAGACAGGTAAAATCTTAGGAGCGCAGATTATAGGTCCGGAAGCTGGTACATTAATAGCTGAGGTAGTGGCTTATATGGAGTTTGGAGGGTCTGTACAAGATATAGCGATGACTTGTCATGCACATCCTACGCTTAATGAGGCAATCAAAGAGGCAGCTCTTGCATCAGATAATATAGCCATCAATTTTTAGTTATTATATAACTGATAATCTCATACAATTACTTATATTCTGCAAAGGGATTATTTTAAGATACCTAGTTGATGATTATTTTGATTCCCAAGTAGATATTAAAGGCGCATGATCTGATGCTTGCAGCAATTTTCTTGTATTATGTTCTATTACTATGTCTCTGAAATATTCTACTAGGTTAGCTGATGACAATATAAAGTCTATCCTATAGCCTAAATTTTTTTTGAAATGAGATTTTCTGTAATCCCACCATGAGAATTCTTGTGCTTTAGGGTAATTCAGGCGAAAATTGTCTATAAAACCCATATTTAAGATGCTTCTCATTTGCTGTTTTTCTGTTAAAGTAAAGCATGTAGTATTTTTTAGTGCATTTGCGTCATATACATCTATATTAAAGGGTGCTATATTTAGATCTCCACAGAGAAGTGTTTTTTCCTCTAGCATATCAAAATTGTTTAGGTATTTTATTAAAGATTCAAAAAATTGAATCTTTAACTGAAATTTATTACTGTTTATTTCTCCTCCGTTTGGAGCATATAATGAAATGATATTTATAAATCCTATGGGAGTATTCACTATTATTTTGATGAATCTTGCTTCTTTGACACAAGGATTATCACAAAAATCTATTTTAATGTCTTCAGCGGTAAATTTAGATAAAATAGCTACTCCATTATAGCTTTTTTGTCCATTTATATAGATATTATATGCTAGATCTTGGAACTCATTATAAGGGAATGATTCTTCTGTACATTTTAGTTCTTGTAGACATATGATATCTGGATTATATATTGCAATTAAATTCAGTAATTGATCAGATCTTACTCTGATGGAATTTATATTCCAGTTTAATATTTTAAAAATCATTAGCTAGCACTTAGAGTAAAAAATTATCAACGAACTATTTGATGCAATATCAAGCAATATTCAAAATATCCCAAATGAAGCATATATTATTTGTATTTAAAATCATCTTTGTGTTGATTTTTTAATCCAATAAGACTTCTGTATCTTGATTATGCCGTTTATATGTAGTATTTTTCAGCTGATGTAAATTTTTATAATCATTTTGTGATGTTTTTTCTAAGTGGTCGCTTAATTCTTGATTAAAAATGTCTATCTTGTTTCTAAAGAAATGATCAGCCCCTGGTATTACTCTATATTCTATATCAATATTATTCTGTTTGATCAATTTATTGGATAGGTTATATACAGAGTTCTCACTCACTACACTATCTAGATCTCCTTGTATTATTAACCCTGATACAGGGCATGGATTTAAAAAAGTAAAATCATATTTATCAACAGGAGGAGCGATTGCAATGAAATGCTGAATTTCTGGTCTACGCATTATTAATTGCATTGCTACCCATGCTCCAAAAGAGAATCCTGCAATTAATACAAAATTAGCACTTGGATTACGCAATTGCAACCAGTCTAAAGCTGTAGCAGCATCTAACAATTCTCCTTTACCTTTATCAAAGACTCCTTCAGAGCGCCCTGATCCACGGAAATTTATTCTTAGCACATTAAATTCGTGTTTAACTAAGGTTTTATAACTGTTGTAAACAACCTTATTATGCATAGTCCCCCCGTATAATGTGTGGGGAGGTAGTACTAATGCTATTTTGGCAGCATTATTGTTACAGGATTCGGTATAACTACCTTCTATCCTTCCGCTGCTACCATTAAAAAACACTTCAGACATATTACTAAAAAATCCGTTACTAATGATATTATAGAAATTATGATATTACATAGGAGAATTTATTCAAGGATAAATTTTAATTACTAAAAATTTTATTCATTTTTTTTAGATTTTAGATTTTTATTATCGATGATATTAATTGCATTCTCTAGAGTAATGGTAGAGAAATTAATGGATTTGGGTATATAAAAAAACTTTGACATATATTTAATATAAGGCCCATATCTGCCAACATTAATTATAATATCTTCTGATGTGTTTTTATACTTTCCTATAGTGTTAGGCAGGCATAAAATTTTTATTGCCTCATCTAATGAAATATCATTAGGATTGATAGTTTTGGGTATAGCAATTTTTTTCGGTTTTGTTAAGTCTAAGGCGTTTTCTAACTCAAGATACCATCCGTAAGGTCCTTTTTTTAGATATATATTATTATCATTTATATCTTTTCCTAAGAGTTTTTTATTATCGGTTATATCTGAGGAATCATTATTGATTGCAGAGTTCTCTATCTGTTGCGTGAATTTGCACTCAGGATAGTTACTGCAAGATAAAAATGGCCCAAATTTACTGAGCTTTAAAATTATTGTTCCATTACTGCATGAAGGGCATTGCCTGCTGTTAATATGTGATTGGTTTTTATTTACAGAATCAGCATCTCCTATAGATTTTTTATTATTATGAAATAGATACTTATCTAGCTTCTCTTCTATACAAGGTATAATATCCTGTATCCTTAATTGATTTACTTGATTTATATTATAATAAAAACCCTCCCAAAAAGTTTTTAATAGTTCTTTCCATAATATTGTACCAGTTGAGATTTTATCTAAATTTTCTTCAAGATCTGCAGTAAAGCTATATTCAACATATTGTATAAAGAAACCAGTTAAAAATGTATTTAGTAACCTACCAATTGATGTTGGAAAAAATTTCTTCCTGTCTTTGACTACGTACTTTCTTATTTCTAATACCGAAATAATATTAGTATAAGTTGAAGGTCTACCTATACCTAAATCTTCAAGTTTTTTAATTAAGCTTGCTTCATTATACCTAGGTGCTGGTTCAGTAAAATGTTGTATAGGTTTAATTGTATCTACAGACAATTTCTCATTTTCTGTAAGAGTTGGTAATGCATTTGTATTCTCAGTGTTTTCGTCAGTATTTTTTTCTCTATATAATTTACAAAAACCATCAAACTCTACAGTAGATCCATTAGCTTTAAAATCAAATTTATTATCAAGGCTGGAGATATTTACTATTACTGAATTTATAATTGCTTTTTCCATTTGTGATGCTAGAGCTCTACACCAAATTATATTGTATAAATTCCATGAGTCTTTATCAAGATAGTCTTTTATACTATCAGGGGTAATATTTATATCTGTTGGTCTGATTGCTTCATGTGCTTCCTGAGTATTTTTAGTTTTAGACTTATGTACTATAGGAGATTTTGGCAAATATTCTTTACCATATTTATTGAGAATTAAGCTACGTATATCTTGTATAGCGTCAGAAGACAATATAGTACAATCTGTACGCATATATGTGATTAACCCTATAATATCTGTTGATAGTTTGATGCCTTCATATAATTTTTGAGCTAATTGCATAGTCTTTTTTGCAGAAAATCCTAGTTGCTTTACTGCTTCTTGCTGTAGAGATGCAGTAATAAATGGAGGATATGGGTTGCGTTTATGTTGTTTTTTTTGTAATGATTTTACATAAAAACTATTATTTTTAATTTTTTTTACAATAGTTCTTGCTTCTTCTTCTTTAGATAGAAAAAATTTATGCAATTTATTGTCATCTATTGATATTAACTTGCTTGTAAATGCCTCTCCTTTAGTATTTTTAAAATGTCCCCATATATCCCAATATTCTTGTGAAACAAAATTTTCTATTTCTTGCTCTCTATCAGAGATGATTCTTAAAGCAACAGATTGTACCCTACCTGCTGATCTACAACCTGGTAATTTTTTCCATAACACTGGAGATAAAGTGAATCCTACAAGATAATCGAGTGCTTGTCTTGCTTGTTGGGCACGAACAAGTTCAAGATTTATATCTTTTGGATTATCAATTGCCTGTAATACTGCCTTTTTTGTTACTTCATAAAATACAATACGCTTGATGATGTTGGTATTAATTTCTTTTTGCTCTTTTAATATTTCGTATATATGCCATGATATTGCTTCTCCTTCACGATCTGGATCTGTAGCTAAATAAATTGATTTTGCTTCTTTTGCAAGCTGGATGATTTCCTTCATATGTTTTGTAGATTTATCTATCATCTCATATTTCATTGAAAAATCTTGTTCTGGTAGTACAGAACCTACTTTTGAAGGTAAGGCACGGACATGTCCGTAAGATGCAGCTATTTTAAAATTTTTATCCAAATATTTAGATATAGTCTTTATTTTAGAAGGAGACTCAACTATTAAAAGTTTCATTTAAAATTACTATGCAGTTGTTTATTTGCTGTATTGTATCACGACACATAATTAGTTTATGACGGCATCCTATTATTACCAGTTTATTAATTGTTGTCAATAACCAGAAAGTAAGATCCTTATAGATATATATTTATTATGTAGATACGATATATTTTGTAGCAAATAGATTTATAAAAAATATAGATTTTGTCTAGGTGTTATTTTAAATAATACTAAAACAAAAAATTAATCAATTAAGCAAAATTAAAATTATTTAGTTTCAATATTTACTTATTACCAGTTATCAATTAAATTGTATCAATTATTTATGTAAGGGTTTTTTAACTGATTTATTAGAAAAATTGTGCAGGGGGTTGGTTGCGCTACTATCAGCTTTGGTATGAACAACTGTATTTTTAAATATTTTAGATATTTTGTTAAAGAATTGTTTATTTTGTTCTGTTTCAGTAACTTTGTTAGAAAATTTTGGTAATTCCACTTTTTTACTATTTTGTTCTGTTGAAACAATTTTGTTAGGAAATGTGGATTCTATCTTAGGGATTTTAGGTAACTCTGCATTAATATTTGTATCCTTGGTATTCGTATCATTATCAATATGAAATTTTGGTAACTCCACTTCACTATGTGCTTTTTTTAGATTTACATTAGAATCAATATTAAATGTAGGTAATGCTACTTTTTTACTGTTCAGATTGTTGTGTGGATTATAGCTATGAGAAGATGTATGAACTTTATTCTGATTTTTCATACTATCTGTTTTCATATCAGCATAGCTAGCGTTGGTATTTTGCTTGATGTTAGATGATTCATTATTTTTTTGATAAAAATGTTGACCTTCATATTTCACGTTGTGGGGATTTGCTTTAGGATCCAATAATATTTTGTTCGTTGTATAAAATTGTTGAGATCGTTGATAATGTATATTTACTGATTGTTCCTTTTGGTTCCACTGATTAATTAAATTCAATGCTGTCTGCTGATTATTTTCTGAGGCTATTTGTTCTAAGGTTTTTCTATTATTATCCTTAACTTTTGTATTTGCTCCAGCAGCTGTTATTAACTTTTCTATTGTTATGGTATTTCCTGACTTTGCTGCATATGCTAGGGGGGTCTGGCCATCAATGTCTTTTTTTTCTATATCTCTATTTTTTGCTATTGTAAGGACTTGAGAAATTGTATCTTTATTACCAATTCTAGCTGCATAATGTAGTGCTGTCGCACCAAGTTTATCATGCCATAAACTTAGTGTAATGTTATGTTTTGTACTCATGTCCATTATATATTTTATAGCTTTATTCTTTGTAGAATTACTGCTTTTAATATCATCACTAAATATATCTAGCAATGCTTTGTTTAGAACATACGGTAGCACTTTTTCTCTCATACCTTGGAAATATTGTGATGATAAATATTCCAATGTTTTATCACTGTAGAGACATTTATTCTTCATGCTATTTATTAATATCGGAGCAAACACTGAAGCAGAAGATACCATCATATCTTGCTCAGTATGTATGGGTAGGAATAAGGCTTTTCCAAAATTTTCTATATTCATTCCTATTAATTTTCTAACTATCTTGTAGTTTGAAATTGAAATAGCGTAATCTAGGACTGACTTTCCCTGTTTATCTTTAGCGTGAATATTCGCCCCACCTTCTATTAGTACTTCTACAACCTGTGATTTATTTTGTATATTACTTTTAATAGCATGCATTAATGGAGTTAATCCCAGACCGTCTTGAACATTTACGTCGTAGCCCTCATTTATTCTCTGTAGTAATTCTTCTATGTTACTATTTCCTATAATACCAGATAATTCTGTCATATACATCATTATATAAAAATATCAATAATATCTTAATTTTACAGCATAATACTAAATTAATGAAATATATTTATTAAATTAACTAATTAATTTTTTATATATAATTAAATATACATTTAATTATATATATATTGGTCGATATTTTATAAACATATATTAATTGACATTTGATAAAATCTAGTGTTAGATTGGGCTGAGTATTTTTGTTATGAATTGACAGAGAGATGGATATGTTTCGTAGTGTTCTGACAAAGAATGGGTGTTTCCTGTATTTTTTGTTTTTTTGTATTTTGGGTGTGATTTTAGCGGTAATACCTGAGATTCGAAGTGGTTACGTGTTAGCATTAGAGACAAATCCTTTGCAAGTTGTAGGTGTTGAAGAAGATGAGTTTGGTGTTTTAGATTGTGTAGATGCTGAAAGTGATTCTACTGAAATATCGTTATTAAACAATATAAATGGTATCTTTGATACTGATCATATCAATTTTGCTTCTAATAGATTTAAGCAATCAATAGAAAATGTTAGGAAGGCCATTGTTTCAATAAAGGTACATACAGATATTGAGCCCTATGTGGTTTCTGAAGATAATAAATCTATAGGATTCATTTTAGATAGAGATTCTGGAATAGTGGTTTCTTATTTGGATAGAGCTTTAGGAGAGTCAATTGCAACTTACGAGCTGAGTTTTTATAATGGTAAAAAGATAGTAGCACAAAAATTATACTATAACCCTATTAGTTGCCTAGCCTTATTAAAGGTTGATCTGAGTGATGATATGAAATCTCAGCTAGATAGCATAGTAGTATCAGATAGAGATTTAAAGTACGGTGATAAAGTATTGATAGCTGATTTCTGGGACTATGGTTTTGGATATCACGAAGGTTATATTTCTGATGAATATTCTAGAGATAATGTTTTTTCTGGTTCTTATATAATCAATACTGAATCTGTAACTTTGTATCCTGGAATAGTTTTTGATGACAATTTTCAGTGTGTGGGGCTTACTTCATATCATTCTAATACATATGTTAAAGCTATAAAATCACACTATATATTAGATATTAGTGAAAAATTTAAAACTAATAATCTAAATTTAATTAACCATTTGCCTATTACTTATACAAACTACTCCTTAGATGATGCTGTAAAACACAGGAACTTTTCTAAATTAACTATGGATTCTTTTAACCATGATTTTCCTCATTATAGGAATACTGTATTAATAGTATCAAGCGTTTTTAGAAATATATTTGATAAAAATATCATATTGCCTGGAGATATTTTATGGAAGGTTGGTAATAATATTATAGGCCCTGATATTACGATATTAAGTAAGGCTATAAGTAATGCTGTCGATAGCAAAATTGATCTAGTGATTTATCGTAATGGAGAGGTTCTCAATATTGAAGTGCCTATAATAGATATTAATAAATATAGTATTAGTAAGATACTAGATTTGGATGGCAGTATAATTTTTGAATCTGATTATTATACTTCTGCCATTTGGGGGATCCCTCTAGGTAAAGTGGTGCTCACACATATTAAGGATACTAATATTCTAAAAGATAAAATTCCTAGTAATGGATATTATGACGATATTCCGAAGTTTCGTGTTGTGATTGAATCAGTTAATGGAATACCAATTTCTTCTATAGATAATCTTGTTACTATACTTCAGCAAATTAAAAATTTGCGCCACATTAGATTAGGATATAAGAGCTACGTGCCTATACCTGGGTTCGCTTATGTTACAGAGTCTTTGGGAATATCTTCTACTGAGAATTATTTGTTGAGTACCTACTCCAGTATTAGGTTATTCGAGCGTGATAAAGTTAAAGATCAGTGGTTGAGTAGTGCCGTAGTGTATAAAAATAAGGGTTTTGTTTCGAAATTATTTGATTTATTAAGATAACAGCTCATTAAAATCATTTTATATTAATTGTTACTTATGTATAGGATTCAAAATTTAGTTTTAACTGTTACTCAATTTTTTCTCTTAGTATTTTTATTTCCTATAATCACGTATGCCGTGAGTTTTACTGATATAGAGAGAATTAAAAAAAATGTGGTATCAATAGAAATAATACGTTTCGTATCAGTAGATGGCAAAAATACTGTTGCTAGTGCTACGGGTTTTGTAGTAGACATCCAAGATGGGTTAGTTGTAACTAATGAACATGTCGCTTCTGATGGAACAATTGCTGAGTATTATGTCAGATTCTTTACTGGTCGTAAGGTCAAAGCCACACATTTATATAGTGATTTAGGAGTTGATTTTGGAGTGTTAAGGGTTGAACCTTCAGAGATTCCTAAAGATTTATATGACATAGAATTTGATAGTAATGTACCTGAGTTACAGGATGAGGTTTGGACAGTTGGTAATACTGAAGCAAAAGGTTTTTCTTATCATGAGGGTAGAATTAGCAATTTGTATACATTATCTGGTATCCCTTCCCAAGCATCATATTTGGTAAATATTAATACAATGTCAGGGGCAAGTGGCTCTCCTCTATTTAGTAAAGACAATAAATTGCTGGGTATTATATATGCTGGTAGAGGAAATGGTTCTGGGGTAGCAATAGTACTAAAATCTTTTTATGTTAAGGATATTATAGAAAAACTTAAAATAGGAAAATCACCAGTAAGAAATGCTATTAATGCTATTCTTGAAATTAGTTCTTTAGATGATGCTGTGCGTTATAACAATTTTCCTGTATCTGTTATGAATGAGTATTTGAATATGTGTCCTCAATATCTTAATCAAGTTATTGTTGCTTGGTCTGCTAATAATGATGAGGATATTAGTTCAGATCGAATTTTAGCAGGCGATATTTTATGGTCTGTCAATGATACAATAATAGGAGCTGACCTTACTATACTGGAGGCTGCTATGTCTCAGTCGTTAGATGGATTTTTGGATATCACTATTTATCGAAATGGTGAAAAATTACTGAAAAAGATACAACTGGATGATCTAAATTCTACAAAAATTACTAAACTTATTAGACTTAGTGGTATCACTTTTTCATTAGGAAAAGGATACACTCAAGGCAAAGATGTTATATTATTTGAGTCTAATTATTCTTTATCACATCGTATTGGTATAGCTCCCAGAAGTGTTGTATTTTATTGCCCAGATTATGGTTGGTTATTGCATTTGAAATCTATTGGCTCTAAAGAAATATCATCAATAGATGATGCAATATTTGCCCTTATGCAGATAAAAAATAAATCTGCATCTTTTATTAATGTAGTACCTTATAATATTAGTACACAATATAGGGCACAGTTAATTTCAAATGATGAAATTACTTTAGATCTAGAAATACAAAAATTAAATCATGAATTTAGTTTATTTACTTATGACAGTAATATCTTTGATTGGGTCAAAACAGTTATAGAGTAGTAGTATGATGCCTGATAAGTGGTAGTTTTTAGTATAGAATTAAGTGTTATTTTGGATGAGTGTCAATTTCGTTAAAACTTCTAAAGGGCTTAATTTGGCTACCTATCATATGCCAGACCGAAAATCTGTAGGAATATGTTTAGCTGTGAATGTAGGTAGTAGTTATGAGAGAAAAGAAGAGTCAGGTATTACACATCTTATAGAGCATCTTTTATTTAAGGGCACTCACAATCGGAATGCACAGCAGATAGCTGAAAATATAGATAATATTGGTGGAGTTTTTAATGCTTATACTACTAAAGAACAGACAGTATTTTATAGCAAAGTTCTTAAAGAATATACTTTTAGGGCCTTAAATATTATTGCTGATATTATACAATATTCAGTATTTACTAAAGATTCTATAGTTAAAGAATTATCAGTAATCTCACAAGAAATCTTGGCTACGTATGATAATCCTGATGACTTGGTGTATGATAATTTTTATGGTATTGCTTATCCTAACCAGCCTATGGGTATGCCTATATTGGGTAAAAAAGATGGGTTATTAAAAATCGATAGACAGATGATTCAAAACTATTTTAGCCAATATTATGTCGCGAGTAATATGTATTTATCAGTTGTCGGGGATATTGATCATGATTCTATATTTGATTACGTAGAATGTGAATTTGCTCAAGTAAATTCTACCTTATCTCCTAATAAGATATTTCGTAATATTTATAGAGGAGGGTATATATATGCTAAAAAAGATCTTGAACAAACTAGTATAATATTAGGTTTTCATAGTTCTTCGTATAAATATGTGAAGGATTTATATATTTTACAAATTTTGTCTTTGATTTTAGGAGGGGGTATTTCTTCTAGATTATTTAGGAAAATCCGTGAAGAATTAGGGCTGGCTTATTCTATTTTTAGTTTTAATACTGCCTATTCGGATTCTGGTATATTTAGTATACATGCTTCTTGTGATCATTATCAGATTCAAAATTTAATTGATAATACAGCAGTTATAGTTAAGAATCTTCATAATATTTCAGAACAAGAATTATTAATTGCTAAAAATCAGATTAGATCTAGTATCTCATTTGATGAGGAAAATACTTTGGCAAAGTCAGAAGATATTACGAAGGATCTGTCACTATTAGGGAAATATTATTCATATTCAGAAATAATGAATTTTATAACATCTATTACAATTTTAGATGTTATAAATGCAGCTAATAACTTATTTTCTTCTGATATTGTATGTTCAATTATAGGTGATAAAAATACTGATATAGATATTAGTAATGTTTCATTTAAATAGATTACTGAAAATAATCAATTCTATTGATTATGATATATAGAAGCTCATGTTAATATTGCTAAGTTCTTTGTTTGCAGTGATGGTAATCATCATATTGTACCAGTCTTATAGATTGATTAATCTTAAATCAGAACTAAGAATTTTTAATCAGCAATTTTTAAAATTACAAAGTCATTATTCAGTACTACAAACTGAGAATATAAATTTTATAAAAAGGATAGAGCAGCTATCTTCTCAAGTAACATCACAAGAAAAGTTAATTGCAGATAGTAGTAAAATCCAAGAACAATTTTTTTCTTTTGCTAAGTCCGCGTTATTTGATTTAGGTAGTGATCTTTCTAGGAATCTTATTGAAGTACATAAAAAAGAAACAATGGAATCCAGGCTATTATCTGAACATAATATAGATAAAACTTCTAGAAAATTTACTAATGAATTAAATAGAATTATCGAAATAGTAAGTAATCTTAATCGTGATATAGAGTCTTCAAAAAATACTGTTGATATAATTAAAACTTCACTTTTATCTCCTTCTACATGTGGAAAATTAGCTGAAATTACCTTAGAAAATATATTGAAATCTTCTGGGTTAAGAACAGGTACAGATTTTATTATACAGTATAATATAGTAGGAGAGAATCAGTGTAAACTAAGGCCAGATGCTGTAGTATTTTTACCTTGTAATAACCTAATGGTATTAGATGCAAAAGCCTCAAAATTTCTATTAGATGATATAGATAGCACAAATTTATCTAAAACTATGAATACACATTTGAAGTCTTTACAAAAGAAAGATTATGCTGAAAATATTATTAAAAATTTAGAGGATAATTTATCAGCTAAAGTCAAAAATATTATTACCATTATGTTTCTACCAACTGAACATGCAGTAGATAAAATTATGGCTGCTGACCCTAGTTTTATTAACAAGTCTTGGCAATGTAATATTTTTCCTGTAGGGCCTACAGGATTAATGAATATGTTATCTTTGGCTAAATTTCAAATTTCAGAGCATTTAATGAGTATTAATAATGAAAAAATTATTACAGAAATTAAAAAAATTCTCTCTTCTATCAAGATAATGTCAGAGCACTCAAATCGTTTGGGTATTAATATACAAAATCTTTGCTCTAATTATGATAAATTTGCTGCTTCTTTTAACCATAATTTTTTGTCCAAAGCTAATAATATTAAAAAACTAGGTATAGATAGCAATGATAATAAAAAATATCAAGTTGTTACTAGATATGATCTAACAGTAAATAAAACACAAAATTTAAATGTAGAGGATCATACATTAGATAAAAAAATAATTCTTGATAAAAATGATTAAACTATTATTACATAGATTATTTAATTATCTTTATCCTATCCAGTGCTTGTCGTGCAATCAGATTATCCATACAGAGCTTTGTTTTTGTGGTGATTGTTGGTCAAAAATTAATTTTGTTAGTCAGCCCTATTGTGCGTTATGTGGGATAGTATTTGAATTTAGCACTAATAATGGTATGATCTGTTCTAAATGTATCATGAATAAGCCGTATTACGATATATCTAGAGCGTTATTTAGCCTTGATAGTTATAGTCAGAGATTGGTATATGATTTTAAATATCATGATAAAACAGATTATGCCAAAATATTTGCAAAATTGCTAGTGAATAGATATTATCAATATCTTCAGGGGATAGATTTTATTTCTGCAGTTCCTATGCATAGGCTCAAAAGATGGTATAGATACTATAATCCACCGCAATTGTTAGCCATAGAAATATCTAAACTGCTTAATATACCTGTTTTATTTGATGTGTTAATTAAAATTAAACTGACTAAACCACAGAGCTTTTTATCTCGTAAAGCAAGAGAAAAAAATTTGCATGGTAGTATTTCTTTTAATTCAAAGTATAATCTTGCTGGTCATTCATTATTATTAGTGGATGATGTATATACCACTGGTAGTACTGTAAATACATGTAGCAAAATTTTAAAAAATCAAGGTAAGTTAACAAAAATAGTGGTTTTTACTCTATCTCATGTGTTGCTAAATAAACTATATAGATAACAATTAGTAGTTGTTGTATATAGTGCATTAATTAATGTTTATATTCAATCTTATTCATTATATTTTAGTTCATTATACCAAAACCATTTATTGTGGCCTTTGTGAAGTATTTTAATCAATGGTTTTTTATTAGTAGAATTGTTAATCTCATAGTTATTGCAAATGGTTTTTACTAGAGTTTATTTAAGAATTATGTTAAAACCCATGTGATAAACAAAAAATATGAATCATTTAATGTTTGATATAGTAGATACACACTGCCACCTTGATATGCTGATGCAATATTTTGATTTAGCTAGTGTTATTGAGAGGGCGGAGTGTGCTGGAGTGAAGTATATACACACTATTGCTACAAAGTTAGACAATATACAAGATATAATTAAGATTTCTAGAGATTATAATAACGTATATGCTTCTGTTGGGGTACACCCTAATGAACTTGGTATTGAGGCAGTGTTAACAGATGAGTTATTAAAGATAGCTAATGGTGAATCTAAGATAATAAGTATAGGTGAAACTGGGCTTGATTATTGTAGTGTTAATGCTAATAAAAAGTTACAATATGATTCTTTTGTTCAGCATATAATAGCTTCACAAAGTAGTGCATTACCTTTAGTAATACATACTAGATCTGCAGATAAAGATACTGTAGAAATTTTAACTGAACATATGAAAAAAAAAGTTTTTTCTGGGGTAGTGCATTGTTTTACTGGATCTAAAAATTTTGCAAAATCCATACTGGATTTGGGTTTATATATTTCAATTTCAGGTATTATTACTTTTAAAAATGCTACAGATTTACGAGAAATACTACAATATATTCCTACTAGCAGGTTATTTTGTGAAACAGATGCTCCATATCTAAGCCCTGAACCTATGAGAGATAAAATTAATGAACCTGCGCATTGTAGGTATGTTTTAGAATGTATCTCTCAGATTTTAGACATCAGTTTACATGATTTAGCAGAGCAAACTACAGAAAATTTTTTTCATTTGTTTACTAGGGCTAAAAAGATATAAATATACTATTGATATATCATTTTGTATTGGCTATGAGACTTATAATGAATTGTCTGTTTTGTTAATTTAATAGTAATTTAAAATTATTAAATCATATTTTGAATAATAATGAGTAATAATATACAACGTATAGTTGATTATGTTTGGCCTATCAAACGTACTGAAATTCACAAATTTTTACTAATTACGTTATTGATGTTTTGTATATTATTTATACAAAATCTTATTAGAGCTATGAAAGATAGCGTAGTAACTACTTTGATTGGAGCTGAAACTTCTGTTTTTTTAAAATCTGGGGCTGTATTACCTATAGCTTTTTTAGTAACCATTGTTTATATAAAAATGATTCATTCTATTAAGTCTGAATATATCTTTTATATAATTATGTTCTTATTTTTAGCATTTTTTGCATTATTTGCTTTTATATTATTTCCTAACCATTACAGTTTAGTATTGGATACAAGTTATCAGGATAGCTTGATTATAAAATTCCCAAATTTGAAATGGTTTATTCTATTGATATCAAATTGGCATCTTTCATTATTCTATGTAATATCTGAATTATGGTCTAATGTGGTATTTGCTCTATTATTTTGGCAATTCGTGAATCAGATTACTGATGTTGAGGAATCAAAAAGATTTTATCCGTTATTCGGATTATTTGGGCAAACAGGGCTTTATATTTCAGGAGAGTTTTTACAAAATCTAGCTAAAATTAATGATTTTTTTTCTAATAAATTTCACTTAAAATCAGATTATAATGTGACTTCAATACAGATAGTCATATCAGTTGTATTAATTATTGGTATAATTACAGTACTTGTTTACTATATTATTGTTAATACAATATTAACTAAAAATTCAATTAATATTAATTTTGTCACTAATAATACTAGTGATTATAAGTTGTATGATAGTATAGTATTGGTACTAAAGTCAAAATATATTATGCTTATTACTTTAATGTTGATTTGCTATGGTGTGTCAATTAATTTAGTGGAGGGGCCATGGAAAGCACAAGCGAGTCAGGTATATACTACACCTACAGAATTTGCAATTTTTATAGGTAAGTATATAAGTTATACTGGTATATTAACTATAATGTTTGTTTTAGTATGTTCTAATCTAGTAAGAAGGTTCGGTTGGGGAGTGGCTGCAATGTTAACTCCGATTGTTGTGATGGTCACTGGTGTATCTTTTTTTTTAGTAAGTAATTTCGATAAAGTAGCATCACTTATGATTATATCTGTTACTATCAGTAATCCTGTGATTTTATCTATATTGATAGGAACAGTACAAAATATATTAAGTAAATCTATTAAATATAGCTTGTTCGATTCTACCAAAGAAATGGCTTATGTACCGCTTGATAATGAGTTAAAGATTAAGGGTAAGGTTGTCGCTGATATTATTGGAGTAAAATTTGGTAAGTCTTTAGGTGCTTTATTTCAGACTTTTATTTTTATAGTTATCCCAAGTGCTAATTATCAGTCTATATCTTTGTTCTTAATGATAATATTTACACTTGTGTGTATAATATGGATTTATTCTGTTTATTTATTAAATAAAGAATATAAAATAGCTGTAATGAAACTACAAAAACAATAGTTTAGGTTAGTAAATATTTTGGTTATAATTAGTTTTTCCACTAAATTTAGATCTGACTATTAAATAATTTTTATAGCAACTCATTCAGAATGTTATCCATATAGCGTGATTTTATGAGGATTCTACTTACTAGATCTAAGCAAGAAAATTTGTTGTTAATGAAAGTTCTTAGTAAAAGATCTTTTAATTGTTTTGCCTTAGATTTAATAACATTTGTAGATTTAGAGTTCTATGATGATGTACTAAGCTTATATAGTGATATTATCATCACTAGTAAGTATGCAGCGATAAAATTGAAACCAGTTGATGATTATCCTTATACCACAGCAGACTCGGTTTGGGTGGTTGGCAGCATGTCTGCCAGTATTCTACAACGTAAAGGTTATAAGGTGAAATATATTGCTTCAAATATAGATGATTTAGTTAATAAATTACCAAGTAGTTCGTATCAAGACATGATATATTTATCAGGAGAGCAATATACAAGAAATCTACCTGAGTCAATAAGGCATCTAATATTTTATAAGGTAGAATATCTGAATATATTATTAGATTATCAACTTCAATGTTTACAGCAGAAATTTGATTATGTAATGTTGTATTCTAAAAATACTGCATTATTTTTTGTTAAGCTGTTGTATAAATATGGTCTTTTTGAGTGTTTTATTGATACAACATTTATTGTTATGAGTACTAATGTTAAATTATTTTTGTGCCAGTATTTTGATAAAATATTGCTGTGTACAAATTCAGATTCAATGGTAGAATGTTTAGAGAAATATAGTAAATTACATAAACCAATAATATAAACTTAATTTATTTATATAGTGGATAGTCAAGAACAAAATATTTCAGAATCTAAAGATTCTAGTTTAGGGTATGAAAAAAGAAAAAGTTTTTTATCTGTGTATAAAAAAAGATTTTTTGTTTTTATATTTATTGTGTTGCTACTTATATCTATAGTAATCGCTAGCAGTTATTATGATATTAAACAATTTGAAAAGAAAAATTTAAATGATGAGTATTCTAGAGATATACAGAATAATCAAAATGAAAAATTGCTTGCCACTAACACTAATACTGAAGAATTTACTCCAGCAGATTTTGCTTATGATACATCAATAGAAGAGCCTCTACCTGAACCTAGTAATAAACGAGTTAATACCCATACTGATTTTTCTGATAATCTAAATTGTAGATATTTAATATATTTCAATTCTCTTACTATTAAATTTATCAATAATCAAAATTATGATGATGAATTGAGTGTTCTTCTTAATTCACAATTTATAAATAAATCTTTGTCAAATATTCTGGGATTATTTCAGAAATATAGTGTAGTTTCAAAAAAATTAGATAAAAATTTAATATTTCCTATTAGATATCAATTGTTATCCAAATTTATTAAAATAGAGAAATTAACACCTATACATTATCAGATACAAGATTTGAGAAAGAAGATTTTATATGATTTAACTCAATTAGAATTTAATAATTTTTAGCTTTATAGTGGTTATAATGATTAAGTCTTTACTGTTTACTATTTTTTTTATAGTAACGTGTTTTATTGTTATTTTTTTCAATATATTTGATACTCAAATAACATTTATATTATATGATTATGAAGTAGAGGTTAGTTTATTGACTGTAATCATTTTATTTACTGTTATTCAATTAATAATCTTAATTGGATTTAGAGGAATATTATATATTATAGCTTTGCCTGATTTAGTACGCTCTACTATTACAAAAACTAAGTTAGAAAAATTGTATAATAGGTTTTTAGAGGTAATATCTGAGTTGATTATTTGTAAAGATTCTAAATATGTATTAGAAAGTAGAAAATTTTTAATATCTATATCGAAAGATAAAGATATTAATTTATATCACTTAATTCAATCAAAAACTAATAGTAAATTTATGATGAATAGTTTAATGCACTTATTAAAATGCAAAAATTATGAGGTATATAGTAATCAAGAGTTAGCAAGGATCTTTTATGATAATAATAATATATTGCAAGCAGAAATTTATGCAACTAGGGCTTTTGATTTAAATGAGTATGATATTGATAATATGAAATTATTAATACATATTTATGGTAAATTAAAAATATGGAATAAGTTTGTTTTTATTGTATCAAAATTAACTAGGACTTTTACTGCACTTGAATCTCAGATTATAGCTGAAATAGCTGGGTATTTTTTTTATGCAGCTCAATCTGAATATAGAAAAAAAAATTATGATAAATCTAAGTATTTTCTACAATATGCTATTAATGTAAAACCTGACCACACAAATTCAATAATCTTTATTACTGAATTATATAGTGCTGATATGGATATAAAATCTATAAAAAAAGTCATTAAATTTGTATTTTCATATAAACCTGATTTATACTATGTTTTGCTGTATCAAAAATACGTTGAGGACACAAATGAAAATATTTATAACTATTTTTTATCTATTGTGGATTATAAGGAGTATTCTGTAGAATTTTTATTCATTGCTTCATATTTAGGATTATTAGATGAAATAACAAAAATTAGATCACTTATTGATTATCACAAATTGTTAATTTGTGATAAATAGCTTCCTTTCTATTTTTCTTCTATGGATTAATCCAAGGTTTTGTTTACCTTTCACATATATCCATTTCAGAAATTCTAGGCTTGCTTCATAGTATAGTTCATAGTTTAATTTTTGTCTTAATGTAGATCTTTGTAATGCTGCGTTGCCTAAATTAAATGTAAAGGATACTAATGCCTCAAATTGATTATTTGTTAAATTTACTTCGATATATCTAATGACAGCATTTTCTGCTTTAGATATATCCTTTATTAGGATTTTCTGTGCTAAATTTTTATTTATATTTTGATATTTTTCATTTTCGAGTATTTTATGTCCGTATCCTATAGTGAAGTGGCCCCCTGCACATACATATGGAGTGCTAGAAAACCCTTCAAAGTTTTTGATCATGTTGATAGCATTTTTACTAATAGATCTGTGTGTATATCTTTTTTCTGTGAACTGTTTTGACATATAATGTATTTTTATGAAAAGTTAACTTAAAGAGTTAAAATTTATTTTTCCATATACTTCTAAATGTCCTTTGACCATAATAGAAGCTGATAATACTAGCAAAAATTGCTTGATCATCTACACTCCAGATTATATTCATTATTTCAAAAACAGGGTTATGTGATATAGCTTTGTATTGTATGCATTTTGTTACGATATATATTATAAAAAAACAATATGCTAGGATTGGTCTTACTGAACTATTTAATGCGTCTACCCATTTTATTTTTGGTATAAAATTTGAATATAGCGAATTTTGTTCCATTATATCTCTAGAAATATTAATTTCTTCAATAGAATGCATATTCCTTACTTTACTAAATTCCATCTGATATGATAGAATTTGTAATTCGTGTTTTTTATCATTTATATCCTTAAAATATTTTAGGACTTCAGGCATTATAGAACTTATAAAGCCTGTAATAGAAGCTAATAATGTAATCATTGGTATCAATTATTTTGGTAGTGTTGAATGTTATATGCAAGAACTTGATTATCGGTGGGCAGTGAGATGAAGGATACTAGTTTGATACTATCCAAAACATCAGGGATATCATGCATTTGTCTTATTGGCCATAAAATATTGTCAGACCAACTTATTTTATATAAATATGTAGTATTTTGTTTAATAATTAATGTTATTGGTTGTTTGGGTAATACAGAAAAAACGATATCACAGTGACCTTCTAGGTATAAATATAGTATATTATGTTCTGTATCTATATTATATTCTTTTGATATTTTATGAAAATATATATTATCATTGACGTAGGAATTTGGTATTTTGTGCCATTGATCGTTAGAAAATATAAAAAAACTATTATTTTCTATCACAAAAACTATCATTGATTCTTTAGGAGATAACAATTTTATATTTTGTTGCTCATGTATTTTATAGATAATTTTGTTATTATATCCGCTTTGGTCATTTTTAATAAGGATATATTTTTTATCTACTGGTAATTCTTTTGGTATTTCGCTTATAAAGCCTTGTATTGCAATATTTAAAAAATTGTCAATTGTACTTATTGCTTCATTGAATATAACATCTTTGTTGGCTCTATTTGGGATCATTAAATTTATATTATAGTTATTACTCTGCATTTCCTATGTGTTTTTATTATTATATTATTTTTTGATATTGTAGTTTGAATACAAAAACATTAGGACAGTTATGTTAAACTGTTATATTATTTTTTGTATTTAGTTAATGATTTTTCTAGCTATTATATTCCAATTATACTGATCACTAATATCGATTTCTGATAAATCAATGCTTATTTCATTATTTTGGGTAGTAAATTGATATGATTGATGTGTATCAGATAATTCTATTACATATTCAATATTAGTTGTATTATCTATGTAGTTATTCTCCCAATCATCTATTAATGCTCTTCTAGCTATCCATTCAATATTTAATGTTGTAGAGAGAATATAAGACTTTGTAATATAAGGTGCAATAATTTTTTGAGCATTATTATGAAAAGAAAAATTTGTAATAATTTGTTTACCTGCTTTGAACATGACATTTTGTTGTATCATTTTTTCTGATACAGGAAGTATGTTATAACCGAAAGATAAAATTATGAATTGTTCATATGGTTTGTGGGTATTTATGTATTGTTCTGTAGCGAATTCGCCTCTTACCAATTCTGTTATTCTATATATGTTGTTAGATATTTTGGATATTTTTTTGAATCGTATAAATTCTAAGCCTAACATAGCTATATGCCATTCATCTTTTAGTTTTGAGATATCTAACTGTTCAATTTTTACTGTGATTTCTGTTTGTTCATCAATCAAGAATCTATTACAAAAATTTTCTTTTTGTTGTATTTTGGCTAATTGTCCTATACATCCTGCACTAGATAACTGAGTGATGTTATGCCAAGATTCTTCGCTTTCATATGGGAATTTGAAATACATATATTGATCTTCATCTGATTGTAAATATACTGCGATATATGGTTCCTTTAGATCTGTGAGATTAAATGGTAAATCTAGTACTATAAATTTTGTATCAATTTTTATAATGTATGTATCTTTGACTCTATTATAATCATTAGTTTCTCTATTGGATATTAGATTATAATTCATTTTATCTACTATAGAAGTGATAGATAAAAATAGGCCTGAAATTCTTATATTAATCACCCTAACTTGGTAAGTTTTATTTAAATAATCAAATTTTATAATATCGCTTGGTTTAAGGTAAGCATAGCTAATTGGTAGTATAAAAGATAAAATATGTGTTTCTCCTAGAGCATTTTGTAGTATCATATTGCTTAAATTAATTGCTGATGATTCTGACATTGCTATTGGTATAGTTAATGTCATTACATTCCTGTATGAGATATTTCTTTCGCTATTAGTATGTAAGTATTTATATTGGTAGTTATCGGTATTATTTTGATAATATAGGTCAATCTTATTAATGATTGAAGATGTAGGTATTTCACTTATACTAATTAGGCTGGTATCTGATATTTTTATCATATCTTTTGTATTGATATATTGGGCTTTTGCTTTAGATCTTGTGATATATACTATGTAGTCTGAGTCATTTGATACAATGTCAAAGAAATATCCTATTCTTAGATTATTAATCGCTTCTATATAAGTTATTTTTCTATCAAAAGTTATACCTTCTATTTTTTGGTCAATATGTTCTAATTTTAAGCTTTTTTCTGCAATTCCAGCACGCTGAGAAATATCTGCAATTATTGCTGCAACAGTGGTGTGTCCTAATTTATTATTTACCCAATGTCCTTTTTCCCATAGGTATCCATCTGCCCAGATATTTAGATGTGGCCATGCAGGGTAAGGTCTCGCATCCCAACACCATAAAAACATTTTTTCTACATAATATTTTGAGCTCCAGTATGTAATAAATGATTTGATTGCACGTCTTTGTATAGAAAAATCTGTATTACCATTTGAATAATCTGGTACCCCTCCTTCAGCACAAGTAGGATCAAAAAAGACATTTGGTCTATTTGAAGATTTATCTATTGAGGGAAATCCAAATTCTGTAAACCATATTTTTTTAGATTTCGGTTGCCATGATGTTTTATTACCATCTGGATTTACGTGATGGTGGTTCCACCAATATTCTATATTTTTCCAAGCATATTCTGGTGATAATCTGTGCTTATTACCAGAATCATCTACGTAGTAGTCATATCCTTCACCAGTTTCCCAACCTATATCTATTAAATTTTGTTCAATTTCTGATTCTTTAGAATTTGTTACTGGAAAATATGCGTCTATTCCAATGAAATCTATATTTGGTGAACTCCATAATTGGTCTAGATGGTACCACCCTTGTGTTGTATGATGATACTCAGACCAATCCGCAGCATAAGTTATTAATACCTTATGCCCCACTATTTTTTTTACTATTTCTGTTAATTTTACTAATTCTTGTACTGCAGGGAATGAATTATCATTATCTCGTATTTTAGTAATTCCTACCATTTCAGATCCTATAACAAATACATCTACGTAATCTTTTACTAAGTTGGCATAATGTAGAATGAACTCATTATATCCTTGAGGATTATGAAAGAATTTTTTTATATCATTTGCATTACCAGAGATTTTTCCTCTCCAGGGTTTTTGTTCTGTATCCAGTAATATTAATGGATAGAACATAACAGATAAACCTCTATCTTTTAGTGTTTTTATGTATCTTATAACACTTTTATCATTTACAGTACCACCGTATCTAGGTCTATTAATTTTATCTCTGCCTATTTGGAAGGCATTTTTTCTATTATATTTTGATACATACCATTCCTCTGTATATTCTGTACCATCTTGTTCTATGTACTCGACTGCAGGTCTTATAGTACAATTTTTAATGTCTAAATCATCTGCAAACCAACATACAACTACGGATATCCATTCAAGATTCTTACATGTAGATTGTAGTTGATTTAAACTATGTACACTATCTGAGATATTATATATATTATTTGCGTTGATTTGCTGTTGTTGATATATGAAGTTGTATTCATTTTTTAGAAATTTAGATTGAATTTTGGTATCATATACATATTCACCAGAGCCTGGTATCATTACCATAGAGGTGATCATGTCTTCTAATAAATTGTAATTTGTGTTTTGAATTTTAGCTTGTCTTGTAACTTCGAATGTAAAATATGGTATAGAATTATTAAAATCTGATAATGGCAGATCTTTAAATACTATGTATGCCAAGTCACGAAATGCTGGTGCTACCCCTCGATTATTAGCTGCTATTGTGGGATCTGGTAACTGAGTTTCAGATCCATGATATATACGAAAATTATAAGTTGAAATATCTATATCTTTATTATTGTAGAAAATCCTGTTGATTTCTAGTATCTCACCTTCACATATAGCAATTGCAAATGAAATATAATATTCAAAATCATCTTTAGAATTTTTACTATTTCCATGTGTTGCTATATTAAATAAATTTTGTACTTGATATGATTTATGCTGATATTTAATGTCTGTAGACCAAATTATTTTGCCATGACATATGGTTTTACCAAATATTAGTGGAATTGGGCTTCCATAGTTTGCTACATATATTTTAAAAAATGATTTTGGATCCTTTAATGTAATGGGTTTTATATTATCATATGGTTTGTGTGATGTAGTAAATAGTTGATTAAATATCTTAGATGAATAAGAGAATATAGTAGATACTATGCCCATACCGCAAGATGATGCTATTTTGCTGCCAATAGATGAAATGAAATTTCCTAATATTGGAAGATTTGTTCCTTTATTTTTACCGAATTTTGTGGTAATGAAATTGGTTATTTTAAGTAATGAAAAAAAATTAAAATTAAACATATAAAAGTTTTAGTTTTAGGTATATTGAGTTTTTAATTTGAATTATAATAATAGCAGTAGTATCGGTTATACTAAGTAAAGATTTTAGAAATTATTTGTTATTCTTAGTTTTTATATTATTAGTTCGAAGAAAAAATTATTAATTTTTAATTTAGTAAAATATTATTATAAGTGACAATAATTACAAGATTTGCACCTTCACCTACTGGGGATTTGCACATAGGAGCTGCTAGAACAGCTTTGTTTAATTATCTATTTGCCAAGCATCACAGTGGGAAGTTTCTGTTGCGTATTGAAGATACAGATAATAACAGATCAAATGTAGAGTATTATCAGTCTATTATCAATTCACTGAATTGGCTTAATATACAGCATGATGATGAGGTACTTTATCAGTCATCCAGAAGTAAAAGATATTTGTCAGTTGCTAATGATCTTCTTAAATACGGATATGCTTATTATTGTTTTTGTAGTCAAAAAGATATAGCTCGGTATAAAGAAGGGAATAAAAATTATTGTAAAAACTTTGTATTTCGTAGTCCTTGGAGAAATGTCGATAGTGATAGTTGTCCTAAAGATGTAACTCCGGTTATTAGACTTAAAGTACCAGATTACGGTAAAATTATTGTTAATGATATGGTACAGGGTGAGGTGATATTTGATAATATTAATATCGAAGATGTCGTGCTGATCCGAGCTGATGGTACTGCTACTTATACTTTAGCTTCTGTAGTTGATGATCATGATACAGGCATAACGCATATCATTAGAGGAGATGATCACTTAACAAATACAGCCAAACAGCAAATTATCTATAACTTCATGGGTTGGGAGTTACCAAAATGGGCTCATATCGCTTTAATACATGATATCAATAATAGGAAATTATCAAAGAGAAGAGGAGCAGTAGGTATTGAATATTATAGGAATCAAGGATATTTACCTGAGGCTATTTGTAATTATTTATTACGTCTTGGTTGGTCACATGGGGATGACGAAATTATCTCTAAAACAGAGGCAATAAAATGGTTTAATATAGAGTCAATGGGTAAATCACCTTCTATAATTGACTTTGATAAAATGAGATATCTTAATTCTGTATATTTAAAATTGATGGATAATGAAGAGATGATGAGTTACATACTCAACCATTTTAGACCACAAATTTGTGAAGAGTCAAAAAAATTTATAATGTTAGCCCTAGATGAAATTAAACAAAGATCCGCTACATTATTAGATGTCTATAATTTAGCTAAAATATACATAATAGGGTTACCACTGGTAATGGATGATGAGGCCAAAAATTATCTTAATAAGATGGATAAAGCCGTTGTATTATCTCTTGTTGATGCTTTACGTTCTTTAGTTGATTATAGTCAAGGAGAGATAAAAGGTCTGATTAAGAATATTGCTATTGAATATAATATGAAATCGAGAGATATATTTACTATTTTAAGGGTATTGATAACAGGAAGAATTTACTCTTCCAGTATTGTTAATATTATGTATATCATAGGTAGAGATCATTCAATCAGAAGGTTAGAAAAGGCTTACTATGATTTTAAATAGTGATATAGAAAGTTTTTTGCTGAAATATTATTCATTAGATAGCTTACCTAATGTAAGTTTGATAGAAACTGATAATGTAGGGAAATTGCTAGAAGATATAAAAAAATTTTTAGTAAATCATCTATTGCAGCATTGTTTAAGACTAACTTTACACCCTGATATTTTAGTGATTAATGAATCAGATCCGCAATTAAATATAACTATAGATCAGGTAAGATGTATTAAGGAATTTTTATATACCACTTCTGTTGATACAGGACATAAAATTGTTATAGTTTCTGGAGTAGATTATATGAATTTGAACTCTGCTAATGCGTTATTGAAAACACTAGAAGATATCAAAGCCAATAATTATGTATTTTTATTAACTTCTAAAATGAATACTATATTACCTACTCTGAGATCAAGATGTTTTGAGTTGAGTTATTATTACTCTAGGTATGTAAAGAAATTTGATAGTAAATACGGATATCTATTTTTAAATAATAATGATTATATGAAAAGAATAAAGTTTATAGAAAAGTTTGAAAATAATTCTAGTAAGCCTTTGTGGGAAGATTTTGCTAATAATGTATTGATACTGATTTGTCAATTTTGTAAGCAATCTATAAGTAAAAATATTCTATTATCCGATATTGAACTCACAATATTTGATCAGTTTAAGATACTGCAATTTAAGCATTTCTATAAAAAATATTCTATTATTTCAGAATTGGTTTCTGATACTTTAAATCTGGATTTAGAGCTAAAGGCTAGTAGTATTTTATTATTTCATTATTTTACTAATATGTCGTATACAAATTGAATAGTAATTAATTATAAATATATGTATGACCGTCTTTTGCTAAAGAATATATCCCAAAGTTATGAAAAGGATTGGGTATTGGATAATGTGTCTTTAGATTTATCTCAGAATGAGATTGTAGGTTTATTCGGACCTAATGGTTCTGGTAAAACCACTTGCTTTAACGTTATAGCAGGTTTAGATAGGCCTAAACATGGTAAAGTATTTTTTAATGATATAGATATCACATATCTACCTATTTACTATAGAGCCAGGCTTGGGATAAGTTATTTACCTCAGGAATCTTCTATTTTTCGTGGATTATCTGTAAGAGATAATATCCGATCTATACTGGAGCTGTCGTATTCTGATAAGAAAAAAGTTAACGAATATACTGATAGGTTGCTTGATGAATTTTCTATTGCTCATTTGCAACATAATATTGCAAAATCTCTTTCTGGTGGCGAACGCAGAAGACTTGAAATTGCTAGGGCTTTAGCTAATAATCCAAAATTTATAATGTTAGATGAGCCATTTGCAGCTATTGATCCTATATCAATTGGTGATGTTAAACAGCTTGTTACTAAATTACGTATACGTAATATAGGGGTATTAATTACTGATCATAATATAAGAGAGGTTTTAGATATAGTAGATAGGGCATATATAATTTATAATGGTAATATTCTAATGAGTGGTACTTCTGCAGAGATAAAAAATGATACTAAAGTTAAAGAGTTATATCTCGGTGATATATTTTTATAATTTTTTTGAAGTATAATACAGTTACACTATGTAGTGTGCATCGTTTCTATGAGGTTAATATATGAGTAGTAGTAATGATAGTAAACAATTAGCATTTGTTATATTAGGTTTGGTCTCTAGTATGTTGTTACTAAGTTTTGCAGCGGTTCCGATATATAATATTTTTTGTAAAGCTACTGGGTTTGGAGGTACTACACAGAGAGCTGAGGTGTTTCATGTGGCAAAGGGTAAGAAAAAGCTCAAAATAGAGTTTGATGCTAATATAGACAAGAAGTTACCTTGGGTATTTAAACCTAAACACCGTAGTGTATCAGTTATTACAGGTGAAAATGTTATGATATTTTATGAATCTGAAAATATTAGTGATAATGATATTATAGGTACTGCCGTTTACAATGTTACCCCAGACAAAGCAGGGCAATATTTTGTAAAAATACATTGTTTTTGTTTTGAAGAACAATTATTGAAATCGCATCAAAAAATGCTAATGCCCGTATCTTTCTATATAGATCCTGCTTTAGAAGAAGATGAAGATTTGTTAGATACTGATACTATAACATTATCCTATAGTTTTTTTAAGGTTAGGGATGTTATAAATAACTAGTGAAAGTGTATTAATCTCAGCTTCTTATAGCAATTAATTAATATGTAGATTATTTTTTTTGTAATTAGTTAATGATTTATTTGTTCATTTTTTTAATTTTGTATATATGAAAACTCATCCATTTCATTTAGTTAAAATCAGCCCTTGGCCCATTTTAACATCATTTGCTTTAATGTTTACAATGATAGGGTTTGTACTTTTTATCAGAGAATATTATATAGGTTATTATTTATTGCCTATTGCATTAATTATATTAGTTTTTTTATTATATAGCTGGTGGAGGGATATAATTAATGAGGGTCTTTCAGGTCATTGTCATAGTACAGCTGTACAGATGGGGTTAAAAATTGGTATGGTATTGTTCATATTATCAGAGATAATGCTATTTTTTACTATATTTTTTGCTTATTTTTTTTCTAGTATTAATCCAGTAGGGGAATTAGAAGGAGTGTGGTTAGTAGGGCATGGTCACTGGCCTCCTAGTAATATTATATTATTTGATCCATGGTCCATACCATTTATTAATAGTTTAATATTACTTTTATCTGGTACTAGTGTTACTTGGGCTCACCATGCCATCATATTAAAGAATAAATCTGAATCTATCCGAGCATTGGGTATAACTGTATTGTTGGGCATATTTTTTACTTCATTTCAAATATATGAATATGTCCACGCCAAATTTGGTATGAGTGATGGAATATACGCTTCAAATTTCTATTTTGCTACAGGTTTTCATGGTATACATGTTGTAATAGGTATTGTATTTTTGTCTGTATGCTATTTTAGAGCAAAAAGAGGAGATTTTATTCAAGGAGACCATTTAGGTTTTGAATTTGCTGCATGGTACTGGCACTTTGTTGATGTAGTATGGTTGTTTCTATTCATATTTATTTATGTGATTCCATCATGATGTGATACAAGTTTTGTATTTAAGTATTATCTTCTTCTTCTTCTTCTTCTTCTAACTCTGATTGATCTATAGCGTATACACATAGGTCTTCAAGTAATACATCATTTTTTGTAGACATTTCCTGCAGTTCTGAAATTGCATCCATTACATTAGCGGGTATGGTGCCTCCTCGTTGCTTTGAAAGCCAATCTGCTTGAAAATGCAATGGATGATGATTAGCTTCTGGTCTGCCTATATATACACTGAAGGGCAATGTTTGCCCATTAAAATCGCAACTAATTGTAAATTTTTTCATTATATTATTTTAACTCATATATATTTCTATTATAGTTGAATTTTCATTTTGATCAATCTTAACCAATATATAAATTGATTAGAATTGTTTAATTTCTGTATTTTAGTTACAGTATCTTCTTAAAGATTTATTTTTTTGATAAAATTAGTTTTATGAGTATATCAATATTATGACACGTGATGATAGTTTTTTTAAAATGACAAGGAAATATCTATTTTGTAATATTAGCATCAATGATGTAGTTACCTTTGATGAAGAGCAGTCTCATCATATAATTCATGTATTGAGATTAAAGCAAGATTCTTTATTAAGGGTTTTTAATGAAAAAGATGGAGAGTTTTTATCTAAAATTATTTTAGTTAAGGGATCTATATGTAAAATCATAATATTATCATTTATACGTTGTAAGCCTGAAACAAAAAAAAGATTAAATCTAGCTATTGGCTTAATTAAAACTGATAAAATGAAAGAGGTAGTAAAAAATGCTACAGCACTAGGTGTTGTGAACATAATATTTTTACTTACTGAAAGATCTCAGTATTCTTCAGTAAATTTGAGTAAGATGTCTAAGATTGCTACCGGTGCTGCAGAACAATCAGAAGGTTTTATAGTACCATCAATTACTAACGCTTCACTAGAGGAATTTCTAATAAATTATTCAAATTATCACATTATATTCCTTAATGAATCTGAAGATTCCAATAGATTAGCTAACATTACAATGTTAGATCATGATGTAGCATTATTGGTAGGTCCTGAAGGTGGATTTTCTTCGGATGAGAGATCTAGAATATTGGCAAGAGACAATATAATATCTGTAAGTTTAGGGTTAAATATACTCAGAACTGAACTTGCAGTTACGGTAGCAATTTCGTATTTAAGACTTTCTAACATTTTATTTAAGTATGATTGTTAATCAATATTATTTGACCAATCAGGGTCAGATGCATCTACTGGTGTATGTATTATGCGTTCGTAATGCCCAGTGAAATCTATTGCATATATTTTATTTAGATTTTTGATAGATTTATTTTGCATCTTTTGTTTATCTAAATTTGTAATTTTATTACCCTTGGTAAATAATATTGTGCGGCCATTAGCAGACCAACATGGATTTTCAACAATATAACCGCTAGTAATCAGTCTTTCACTAAGGTTAGTTTTATAATGTTCAGGATTAATTACTCCGATAGTAAATCCATAAGTTTTACTAATTTTTGTAAAAACTATTTTATTCATTTTTGACCAATTTGGTTCTAAATAAGAGCCAGGCCCTGATGTTATTTGTATTATTCTCGAGTGAATTCTATCTATTATAAACAATTGTCTTGTTCCATTTCTATTAGAATTAAAGATTATAGAATTTCCATCTGGAGAGTAACAGGGGGAGGTATTGATATTTTTATCAAATGTAAGTTGTAATATTTTCTTAGTATTAAGGTTAATTTCATATATGTTGGTAGCACCATTCTTTGCTATTGATAACAATGCTTTAGTACCATCAGGGGAGAATCTTGGTGCGAAGGACATACCTGTAAATTTTCCTATCAAAGTGGTATCAAGCGTTTCTATATCCATCAGATATATTTTTGGAATTTTATTTTTATACGATAAATATAAAATTTTTTTACCATCAGGAGAAAATCTGGGTGTTAGCACTGTACTACTACCATCAGTTAAGTATTTATGGTTTGCACCATCTTGATCCATAATCGCTATCCTTTTAATACGATTGGTGTAATTGCCTGTTTCTGCTATATAAACTATTTTACTATTAAAGTATCCTTCGTATCCAGTTGCAATTTTATATATGCTATTTGATATTTTATGTGCAGTATTTCTTAGTATTTCTTGTGAAAATTCTATATCATTTTTCACAATAGCTTTTGCCAAAATTATATCCCATAACATATACGTGATTTTGATTTTATTTTCTGATGATTGTACTACAGATGCATTAAATAGTAATTTTACGTCTAGGAGTGCCCATGTATGAAAGGATGGGGTAGCACTTATTTCTAAATTTTCTTCAATAAATGCCTTTTTATCTATTATTTTAAAAGCGTTTGAATTAGTTAGATTTGCAATTAGAATATCCTTTAATTGTTCTCCTACTTTAGGATTAGTATTTTTATCTATTTTAATATCGTGGATTGCTATTTTTACTGGAGAAAAATGACTTTTAGTAATATTAATAGTATTTATTGTATAAGCATATTTTATATTAATTGTGCTTAAGATTATGAATGATAAGATTTTTATATATTGATTTATTTTCATAATATCTATTTACTTTAGTATATTTTCTGGGTTGAACAACAAGTTTAGTTCTTTCCATACGTCATGCCTATCCTCTGTAAGATTTTCTAGAGGGCTGGATTGCATTACAGCTTTAATAGCACTGTCTGCAAATATTTTACACAATTCTTTACTATGATCACATAGTATTTCCTTTATTTCCACATGATTGACTACTTTATTTTTTCCAATTTTAATATTTAACAATACTGTAATATTATTTAAATGTTTTATTGCCATAGGATTTTCCCAATTCTGCTCTATTTTTTGCTTTATATATGATTGCTCATTGAGAGCTAGCACTTGCTCTTTAAGTGGTAATTCATTACTATTATCCTTTTTATCGTTAGTCTCTGTAAGAGAAATATCATTTTCAAGGCTTTTGAGTATTGATGTAATTACATCATTCTCTTTTGTGTTTCTGTTTGACTTTTCTACTTTTTTTTGGGGGGTCTGTTTTTTTGTATCGCTTTTAAACTTAGCAGGTTTTTTAATAATATTTTTTGTAGCAGGTTTAGCTTTTTTTATTATTTTAGATTTCAATATAGTTTTTTTGTGTGAGTTATTTGGAGTAACATTCTTTATATTTTTTGTATTTGTATTATTATCAGTTTTTACTTTTGATTTTGTAAGCTGATTTTGTAATTTATTCTCATTAACTTTATTCTGAAAATTATTATTTTGTAATGCAGTATTTTTACTACTGTACTTATTAGGATTTGGCTTAGTATTTGTAGTATCTTTTTTGTTAGTACTAATAATAGTCACGGGTAAGATTTTATCTGTATGTACTATTGTAAACTGTATTGGTTCACTATGTTTTGATTGTATAGTTTTAGATGTGAATATAATAATTAACGAAATCAGTACAGAGTGTATTACTGTTGAACTTATTAATGCTCTACCAAAAAAAATGGGCATCTGGTGTAAATCAATTAATTTTGCGTTTCTGAAATCATAGATAATTTAGTGAATCCTGCATTATATATTTCTACCATGATGTTTGATATAAAACCATATGATAAATTTTGATCTCCTCTAATAAAAATTCTATCATCTTGTTTTTCTTTAAGAATATTTGATAATTTTTTCTTCAGATCATTTTTTGCTATTTCTTGTTCAAAGATATAAATTTTACCTTCTTTATTTATAGTTAATACTATAGGTGTATCATAATTTTCAATGGATTTAGCATTATTTTTGGGTAAGTTAACATCCACACCATTTAACAGAGACTTAGCAGTAAGCATGAATACCACTAGTAGTACTAGCATTACATCTATCACAGGAGTGACGTTAATTTGATATATAGGTTTTTTATTGTTACTAATATATTTTTTTAGACTGGTTCTATTGTAATATCTCACAGTATGAATCTTATATATTAATCTTTGATAAAATAATATTTAATTCTATGATGAAGCTGTCAATCTGATTTTCTATTTCTTCTAGTTTTGAACAGAAATAGTTATAAAATATTAGAGAAGGTATTGCTACTAATAGCCCTATAGCTGTGACTAATAATGCTTCTGCTATACCAGGGGCTACAACGGCAATCGTAATATTTTGTGCAAATGATATTGATTGAAAACTGTGTATGATACCCCATACTGTACCTAATAAACCGATAAATGGCGAGGTAGAAGCTATATTCCCCAATATTGATAGATGTTCATTAAGATTTTTTATTGACTTCATCTGGGCAAGTTGCATTGCTTGCTCAATATTATGCATTTTTACTTCTTGTTTACTATCTGGTTGATTTTTATTTTTATATTCATTAATAGCATTTATAAAAATTAGTGCTAAGGGATTATCTATCTTATTTCTCACTTGCTGGTAGATTTTTTGAAAATTTTGTTCTGACCAGAATAATTTTTCGAAATTATTCATTAATTTTTTAGTTTTGGTTAAATGTAAAGATTTTGATATAATAAGAGACCAACAAAATACAGATACTATAACTAAGAATAATATTATTGCTTTGTTTAAGGTATCAGATGTTTCGAATAAATTAATTAATGATAGGTTATTAATATTTTGCATTTTGGAATGATTATGGTTAGTGATTACCAGAGGTTATTAATTATTTATTTTCCGTTATGAGCAAATCATGATAACAGATTTAATATGTATTTTGTAGTCATAATATGTGTTATATAGGATATAGTTGTGTTTAATCAAGTTTTCTAAAATCGTATTATTTAGTTTATTCACTTGATCCTTATATTTGTATATTTTGCTAATGATGAATAATAATTTTAATATATTGTAATTATTTTGAAATTGATTTGGTATAGAATAATTAATGCAAATAATAGTTTGATATATTAATTGAATTTCATTATAGTTTATAGCGTAGTAACTCTTAGCGTTTTATTTAGTATGTGTAGAGACAAAAATAGTTGGCAATATCAATAATTGGTTTTATTGATATTGCATTGTGTATTTGCAAGTAATTATATTTGGTATAAATGTATAAAGTAGGACTGTATGAATTATTTATAATATTAGTAGGTAATATTATTGTTTCAACTGTTCTGTATTACATTTGTGATATATCGTTCTTTCAGGCAAATTCTTTATTATTCATTTTGTATTTTTTATTAAGGTTAATTATTAACCTAGTGAATTTCATGTATATTTTAGTTACAAGATCATATCCTGAATATTGTAAATGCTTCAAAATATTAAAAATTTTTGGCATAAATTATAGCAAATCTTATAAGACTCATAATGACTTATATAGCGTATTTTATCACTTTCCGATTCCAACAATTACTACAGATAGTGCACTGAATATTTTATGTGTTAGCTTAACTGCTCAAAAATTCATGCACCAGCATGATGTTTCAGAAATAAAGAGGTTAGACAAGTTTTTAGATAAGGGTTCTCTAAAAATTTTTTATGATGCTTTATCAGGTAGTAAGGTTGTTGAACATATGACGTTAAAAACTAAGAATAAACATTTAACAATGTCATTGTATATAATGAAGATTTTTTTCGATTCTGATGCATTAATTATATTTACTTTTTTTGATGCAAGTTACCAAGGGCAGTTAGAAAATAATTTCGTACATTTGCAGAAAATCCAAGCAATAGGAGAGTTTGCTACTCATATCATACATGATTTTAATAATTTATTAACAGCGATAGTTGGTTTCACAGATATGTTGTTAATCAAACCCAATTCTGATCAAGATTCGTATAATAATATAATGCAAATAAGACAAAATGCAGTTAGATCAACTAAATTGATACAACAATTATTATTATTTTCTCGTAAGGGTTTGGTTGATCATAGATTGATAAATGCTTCTGATGCAATTACTGCATTATACCATTTGATTTATAAACTTTTAGGGTCATCTATTAATCTTTCTATAGAGCATAAAGGCGATCCTTGCTATATCAAAGTTGATCAAGGTCAATTTGAGCAAATTATCATTAATTTGTCTGTCAATGCTAGAGATGCTATGCCTAATGGTGGCAGTTTGCAGTTATTAACAGAAAAAATTTATATTTCTCATGATAGCGTTTTTAACAGCTATTATTCACCGCGTGGTACAAATTCAATTATTACTGAAGGTGAGTATGTGTTGATTACAGTGCATGATACTGGTGTTGGTATAGATCATTCTGTTATAGATAAAATATTCGAGCCATTTTTTTCTACTAAATCTTCCAGTGTCGGTACAGGATTAGGATTAGCAACTGTTTGTGATATTTTAGATAAAGCTGATGGATATCTTAGACTTAAAACTGATGTTAATTTAGGTACGAGTTTCTATGTGTTTTTGAAATTTTATGAATTGGATTTTAAAGAAATTGATGTTTTTCCTAATAGACAATTTAATGCTTTGCATTTTACTCAGAATAGTAAAATCAATAATATATCCATCCTTATAGTAGAAGATGAAGACCCTGTTAGATTGGTGAGTGTGTATGCATTGAAAAATGCAGGATATAATGTTATAGAAACGAATAATTGTGAAGAAGCAGTGAAATTGTTACATGAACATCAGCATAAGATTACTTTGGTCATTACTGATATCTCCATCACCAAAATGAATGGCTCTGAATTAATTAGATTTATTAAGAAATTTTATCCCAATATTAAAGTTATTATTACTTCTGGTTATTCAGAAAATAACTTGTCATGTACAAAAGAATTTTATTGTAATTTTTTAAGTAAGCCTTATTCTCTACAAGATTTACTTGAAATGGTAACCCTTGTAGTCGAAAATTATAACATCTAATTAATATTGTCTAAAAAATATTTTGTATTTAGTATGATTATATGTAATGGATAAAAAAGTCTTGCTTTGCTCCAGGTTTTAGGGTTATATTGGATAGAAATATAGTGATTTTGATGTATAAAATATTTAAATACTCATATGAAAAGTGTAGATAAATTACCAAACTCTTATATACCATCAGATGATGAAGAGTATATGAATCAGAAACAATTGGAATATTTCAGGGCTAAACTTAAAGATTGGTATGCACGTTTGTTGCGAGAATCGCAGGAAACGTTGAATCATTTAAAAGAAGAAAATTGGAATGAGTCTGATTTGAATGATAGAGCAACAGTTGAAAGTAAAACAGCTGTTGAGCTAAAAACAAGAACTAGATATAGAAAATTAATAGATAAAATTCAAGATGCCATCAGTCGCATTGATAATGGGTTATATGGATATTGTGAAGAAACTGGTGAAAAAATCGGGATAAAACGTTTAGAAGCAAGGCCTATAGCAACTTTATGTATTGAGGCACAAACTAGATATGAAAATTATAAGAAAACTCATATAGATGAAGATAATATATAAAAAAACTTTTTTAATTACTTTGTTCTAGTGTTTATGGATCTCCAAAACTAAACTTTCTACTAGTAAGTATTATATCTTGTTATAGCACTGTTTTATAAAAATTATTATACTCATTCCCAATATTTATAGAGAATATGTCATTGTCGGCCTTGAAAGGGCAATTTTTTACAAAAGCTATTACTGGTTATTTGGTAACATCTACTGATGAATATCTTAATGAATACACCACTGCTGCAGGTAGAAGATTAGAGTATATTACCAAATTTACTGGTTCTAATGGATTTGTTATTGTATTAAAGAATTGTTCTCTATTTTTTACTGATAGCAGATATTTATTACAAAGTAGTAAGCAGTTAGATAGTAAAGAGTATATTATAACGGATCAGAATTTATTTAACTCTTTTTCATGGAATGAGTTTATTTCAGAAGGTGATATTATAGGTTTTGATCCAAAAATTTGTAGTATTGAATTATATAAAAGGTTAAGTAGTGTTATTAGTTTAAAGCCTATCAATGTTAATTTGGTAGATCTTGTATGGCAAAATAAACCTGATAAACCTAGTTCATTAATATACGAATACCCCATTCAGTATTCTGGTCAAGTATTTGAATCTAAAATTGCTGAGTGTAGAAAGTTGTTGTCACAACATCAAGCAGATTATATGTTGGTTACCAGATCTGATAGTGTGTGTTGGTTATTCAATATCAGGGCATCAGATTTAGATTTTTCTCCGTTATTACTGGCTTTTGCTATTGTTTCTACGAAAAATTGCTATTTATTTGTAGATGATAAACGTTTGTCATTACAATTAAAAAAAATATTTCATGATATTGTCACTATTTTACCAGAAGATAGTTTTACAGATTTTATTAACATGAGATCAGATAAAAAATATTTATTTGATAAGGGAGCTTCTTGTTATATACATTTTTTAATGTGTAAAAAAAACACCATACCTGTTGATGATCATTGTTTTTATTTAAAATCATGCAAAAATCAAATTGAGATAGATAATTCTATAGATGTACACTTGTATGATGCAGTAGCTGTTTGTGAATTTTTATCTTTTATTGTAAATCTTCATGTTAATGATAGATTAAAGAATTTTTCAGAATATGATTTGGGTATAGAATTATCTAAGTTTAGGTCTCATAATAGTCGATATGTTTGTGATAGTTTTCCTACTATTTGTGGATTTAATGAAAATTCGTCCATTATACATTATAGGGCTAGCAAATATGATAGCAAGGTGCTCTCAGTTACTGGATTATTGTTATTAGATTCAGGGGCTCATTATAAAGGAGGAACTACTGATATCACTAGAACAATTGCTATAGGAAATGTTAATCCGAAGCATAAATATTTTTATACTAAGGTATTAAAAGGGCATATTGCTCTTGCTAGATTAATTTTTCCGAAATCTAAGATTACTGGTATGCATATTGATGTTTTAGCAAGGCAATATTTATGGCAAGAATATGAAGATTATTTTCATGGTACTGGTCATGGAGTTGGTGATTTTCTTAATGTACATGAAGGGCCTCAAAATATTAATTATTTGGTAGATAGCAATGTTGTTTTAAAAAAATTCATGATTTTATCAAATGAACCTGGATATTATATTAATAATGAGTTCGGTATTAGAATTGAAAATCTTATTTATGTAAATTCTACATCATATGAAAAATTTCTTAAATTTACTAACCTTACTTTAGTACCATATGATAGATCACTTATTGATGTATCAACGCTTAATCGTGATGAATTACTTTACATAGAACAATATTACAGTGAGATTCGTAAAAGGGTTAGACCGTTACTATCGGTAGATACTCAGTCTTGGTTAGATGATCAGTTAAAGATTATATAAAAATAATAAGATTGATCTTGTTAGAAATATCAATTTTAGAGTATTTCAGTGTAATATCTATCTAAAAATATAAATAGCTTTCAATGTTTGTGGGTAGTCTATACTAATGTAGTAATTTTCTGTATATGTTTGAGTGTATCAAGATTTTGATTAATATAAGGATTTATTCTGTGTTATCATGTTGTAAAATAGATCTATTGTATAATAGTATTTGTGAATATTATTGACTTGGCTACCAAATAATTATAGTATTCCCTTTTCCAAGTTATTTAAGGCTTCTCGAAGTTTAGTATGAGTATACTATAGTGGTATATTTTAAATTAGTAATAATGATAGCCAGTATTGGGGTTAATATGTCTTATCTGTTATCTCTTTTTTATTCAAAATAGCTATGTTCAATTCTTATCGCAGTGGGAGTGTTTTTTCTAAATTAAAAAATATTTTATTGCCAGTATACGGTTCAGAATTTAAAAAATTCTTTTTGATATCATTTTTAATGTTTTTTATTTTATTTAACCAGAATGTTTTAAGGATCCTTAAAGATACAATAGTTATTTCAGAATTAAATGCTGAGGTACTAAGTTTTATAAAACTCTATTGTATGACTCCAATTGCTGCAATTTGTCTAATAATATATATAAAATTACTGGAATACTACACTCTAGATAAAGTATTTTACTATTTTATCACAGCATTTACTGTATTTTACTTGATTTTTGTATTTATTTTATATCCTAATGCAGAACTAATACATATTAGCGCTAATAAGGTACAAGAGATAGGTGACAAGTATCCTTATTTGAAATGGTATATTTTACTATTTGGAAATTGGTCGTATATCTTGTTTTATTCTTTATCTGAGCTTTGGGGTAATATATTTTATGTATTGTTTTTTTGGCAGTTTGTAAATGAAATAATAGATTTTAAGCAAGCAAAAAGATTTTATACTTTATTTGCATTTATTGGGAATTCTTCACTAGTGCTAGTTGGCATAATTATGATACAATTATCAGATACTAAAAATTATTTCAACCAATATTTTGTTGATATAGATAGTAAATTTTTACTATCTCAAATTTCTGTATCTATGCTGGCGTGCTCATCAATTATATCATGTATTATATTATCTGCTATAATAAGAGATATTAAAGATAGTAAATTATTAAAGAATAGTAATAATATTTTTATAGCAGTACAAAAAAAAATGAATTTATCTGAAGGATTTAAATATATATCGAAATCCAAGTATTTATGGTTAATGCTTATTTGCTCTGCATCCTTTAGTTTATCCATAGATTTAGTTGAGGGTGTATGGAAATCAAAAATTAAGGAATTATATCCTAGTATTAATGAGTATGCATTATTTACTAGTACTTATATCTTGTGGACGGGAGTAGTTATAATGATCATAACAGTTATAGGGAATAACTTAATGCGACGATATAGCTGGTTTGTTACGGCAGTGATTACTCCTATTATTATTATGAGTACCGGTAGCATATTCTTTTTTTTAGTGATTTTTGAAAAGGATTTATATCGTATCGTTACCGATAAGGGATTATTGATATTGCCATTATTATCGCTTTCTGTATTTATAGGCGCAGTACAAAATGTTTTATCTAAGGGTGTAAAATATTCTATTTGGGATTCTTCTTTACAGATGTTATACATACCATTGAATGTAGAATTAAAGACAAAGGGTAAGGCAGCTGTTGATGTTATTAGTCCTAAATTAGGTAAATCATTAAGTGGCCTTATACAATCTTTAATTTTTACATTTACTGCATATACTACATATGGTTCTATATCTTATATTTTAATGATTTTATTTGTTATAGTATGTGTGATATGGATATATTCAGTCTATAAAGTGCATATAGCACATGCAAAAATTTGTTTGTAATGTGAAAATGCCCTATTAACAATGTTTATTATTTTAAATAAAAGTTATTATAAGTTTGTAATTAAATTTAATCGGTAATTTATAAATGTTTATTAATAAAATTTCAGCCAAGCAAAAAAATGATATCAATGTAGTTATTGAGATACCTATGAATAATAGTCCTGTTAAATATGAATTTAATAAAGCATCTGGATTTTTATTTGTAGATAGATTTATTCAAACTTCTATGTTTTACCCATATAACTATGGTTTTATACCTAATACTTTATCTCCAGATGGAGACCCATTAGATGTACTAGTCATTTCTAACTATTCTGTTATACCAGGAGCAGTGCTACAAGCAAGACCAATAGGGGTATTAATGATGGAAGATGAATCTGGCTTTGATGAAAAAATTTTATCTGTTCCGACTGTTAAGCTAGATCCTAGTTTTGAGGATATCAATGATATTAATGATTTACACCCTATAATTAAAGATAAAATTACACATTTTTTTAAACATTATAAAAATCTTGAAGAGAATAAATGGGTGAAAATATTGGGTTGGAAATCAGTCGATACAGCATTGAAAGTTATAGATGATGCCGTAAAAGCTTGGATAGCAACAGCTCACTGATATTTTATTTACTTAGCCTGAATAAAGCCACTTTACGAATTAATTCAGTCAAGCTATCATGATTTTTTATCTGGCTTGAATTTTTCATAAAAAATTTCTTTTTTAATATTTGCTATTGCTTGAGCTGGATTCAGTTTTTTAGGACAAGTTTTTGTACAGTTCATTATGGTATGGCATCTATATAATTTAAATGAGTCATCTAACATTTCTAGCCTTTTTGATTTGTTATTGTCTCTTGAATCTGCTATCCACCTATAGCTTTGCAATAATGCAGCTGGCCCTAAATATTTATCTCCATTCCACCAATAACTTGGGCAGGAAGTAGAACAGCATGCGCATAATATACATTCATACAGTCCATCTAGTTTTTTACGTTCTGTTTCTGATTGTAACCTTTCTGAATTTTTGTTTTTAGGCTTAGAATCACTTTGTAACCATGGTTCTATAGAGTGATATTGTAAATAAAAATCTTTCATATCTGAAATAAGATCTTTTATTACATACATATGAGGTAGTGGGTATATTACTATATCACTAGTTATACTGGATATAGATGTAATGCAAGCTAATGTATTTACTCCATCTACATTCATAGAACAACTACCACATATACCTTCACGGCAAGATCTGCGAAATGTTAATGTTGAATCAATTTGATTTTTGATTTTAATTAGGGCATCTAGAACCATAGGCCCTGTTGTAGTAAGATCTATTGTATAGATATCTAGTCTAGGATTATTCTTAGAATCTGGATCATAGCGATATATTTTAAAGGTTTTCGCAGATTTAATATTTTGTGATTCTCGAAAAGAATTTCCAGGTTGGATTTTAGAATTTATAGGTAAACCGAATAATGACATATTAATTGACCATATGACTGTGAATTTACTAATTAATATACTCTTTTTACAGGAGGGATAGACTCCACTTCATTTGTTAAAGTTTTTAATATTACATTTTTGTATTGTATAGATACAGTCTTATCATTTTTGATATATGATAAACTATGCTTTAACCAATCTTTATCATTTCTTTCTGGGAAGTCCTCCCTTGCATGTGCACCTCTGGTTTCTGTTCTGTTTGCTGCCGAGTGCATTGTTAATACTGCTTGATCTAAAAGATTAGCAAGTTCTAAAGCTTCTAATAAGTCTGTATTCCATATTAATGATCTATCATTAATATATATATCATCAAACTCAGTTCTAGCTTGATCAATCAGTTTTTTTCCCTCTTCTAATATATTGGCAGTTCTGAATACAGCGGCATATTTTTGCATGATATGTTGCATTTTTAGTCTTAGTTCTGCTACTTTTATATTTCCTTTACTATATCTGACTTTATCAAACCTGTGTATTATTTTGTCTAGATTAATTTTCTTAGATGTTCTGTGCTTGCTATTATTCAATGAGTGAATTATTTTTTGTGCTTTAATAGCTGCGGCCCTTCCGAATACTATAAGATCTAACAGAGAATTAGAGCCTAATCTATTTGCTCCATGTACAGAAATACAAGCTGCTTCGCCAATTGCCATTAATCCTGGTATAATTTGTTCATTACCGAATTTATCCAATTTGATAACTTCAGTATGATAGTTGGTAGGTATACCTCCCATATTATAGTGCACTGTTGGTATAACGGGGATTGGTTCTTTATGTATATCTACATTTGCAAAGATTCTTGCCGTTTCTGAGATACCTGGTAACCTTTTATCTATTATTTCTTTTGGTAAATGGCTTAGATGTAATAATACATGATCATTGTATTTACCTATTCCTCTTCCTTCTATAATTTCCATAGTGATGGCTCTTGATACTACATCTCTCGATGCTAAATCTTTAGCTGAAGCTGCGTATCGCTCCATAAATCTTTCACCATTTTTATTTACTAGATATCCTCCTTCACCTCTTGCTCCTTCTGTAATTAAACATCCAGCTCCATATATCCCTGTTGGGTGAAATTGTACAAATTCCATATCTTGTAATTGCAATGAAGCTCTGCTACACATACCTCCTCCATCTCCGGTACAGGTATGCGCAGACGTAGCGGAAAAATATGTCCTACCATATCCTCCTGTAGCTATAATAGTAATATGTGCATAAAATATATGGAGTTCCCCTTTTTCAAGTTCCCATGCTATTACTCCTACACATTGTTCATCTTCCATTAATAGATCTATTACAAAATATTCAATAAAGAATTGTGCATTATATTTGATCGACTGCTGATATAAACTATGCAATATGGCATGCCCTGTACGGTCTGCGGCAGCACAAGTTCTGTGAGCTGCTTTACCTTTACCATAATTGGTGGTCATACCTCCAAATGCCCTTTGGTATATTTTACCTTCTGTATTACGTGAAAATGGGACGCCATAATGCTCGAGTTCTATAATGCTTTGCATAGCATTTTTACACATATATTCGATTGCATCTTGATCTCCTAACCAGTCTGACCCTTTTACTGTATCATACATATGCCACCTCCAGTCATCATGCTCGGTATTACCCAATGCGGCACTAATACCGCCTTGTGCAGCTACAGTATGGCTCCTGGTAGGAAAAACTTTAGTAATGCAAGCTGTATTCAGATCGGCTTCTGCCATTCCTAGTGTTGCCCTTAACCCAGCTCCTCCAGCGCCTATTACTAAAACATCAAAATAATGCGTATTAATTTTGTACATTTTTGACATATATTGTTTTATTTAACAGATATATAATTAATTGATATTTATAAAATATATTCCTAATAAAAAAAATATGTTTAGTATATTAGCTATAATAGTTATAAATGATAGCTAATACTAAGCATAGAGGAGTCATTATTGAGTACACTAGTAAATGCATCAATAATATACTCCTTAATTTGTTAGATTGTATATAATCCTCAATTATTATTCTGATACCGAGGTATCCGTGATAAAAGATTAATATAACCAAAACAATCACTATCATAATATTTGCAGGTTCCTGTATCAAAAAAACTATTTCTGTTAGATTTTTTGCTTGGATTATTTTTAGAACAAGAATGCATGCAGTAAAAATGACTGGTATCATTAATATAGATGTAATGCGCTGAGAAAGCCAGTGCATAAAACCAGATTCTTGAGCTTGTAACTTGTTTATTGTCATTTAATACATCTAATATATAATTACTAAATCAGTATACAGTAACCAAATGTTATTGTTAATAAAATTGATAAAATTATTATCAATATGCCAGAAATTGTAATATATCGATTAGAAAATCCTATAGATATATCCCACAATAAGTGTCTTATGCCATTTAACATATGGTAGATTAATGCATAAATAGTAATAGTTATCAATAACTTTATGTACCAACTTTTCATGATATCCAGATATTTGGTAGAAAAATTGCTTAATATCCAAAAAGTCACACACCATGATATAATAGATATAGAGATGAAAAGTGCAATGCCTGTTAGTCTATGCATTATAGATAGTGCTGAAGTAATTTGTAGTCTGTATATACTTAGATGAGGTGATAATGGTCTACCAGTGTTTTTACTATTTTGCATAACTTCATTTTTTGTTATTTACTAAAAATACAGAATTTATTATATCAAATGAATAGTCAATATAAATATTTTTATTAAACGAGATTAGACATTAATTTAATTATAAACTTATATGGATTTTAATGATTGGAAGTATTGACAGCAGATCCTGATTGCATTACACTCTACTGCGATTTAATCATACAAATATTGGTTTAAAATTTATTTTGGTTATTTACAGCTATTAATATATATACATCCCTTAGCTCAGTTTCAGTATATTATAATGGGATTTTGATTTAAATAAAATTTTTGTGTGATTGTGCTTTTGATTTAAATCAGGAGTAGATTTTAATATATTTGATGCTAACAACGTAGTTAGGGGCGCTTATTGGTGGATTAATTGGGATATAGTTCTAGCGGTAGAACAGCGGCTTTTGATGCCGAAGGTCGGTGGTTCGAATCCACCTATCCCATCCAGTTTAGTCCAATAAATATCATATTTCAGCTTCGGTTATACTGAATTAATGATTAGCACTGTTACATATATAATATTTTATATTAATTATGTTGTATTTTGTTAATTATTAAAATGCATTAATCAGTTCTAAACTAAGTGATTTAATAAGCATTTTTTACTTTTTTTTTTGATTATGATATATATTTAATATATATCATAATTCAGGGTGTGCATTTTTTTAGTTGAAATAAGCTATGATAATCTGTAGTATTGGGGGTACTGTTGCCGAGTAGTTAAATTATGGGTTTATCTTTAGTTAATTGGTGTTAGTCTAATAGAAACAAATATAGTGTTTTTTATTACTAGAATAGTTTGATTTAATTGATTTTATCAATTTGAGTAGAAGTGTTTGATATAGCTGTTGTTATTTTGTTTTACAATTTAGATAGGAAGAGCAAATGAGAGTATTATTAATAGAAGATGATGTATCTGCTGCTAGATCTACTGAGTTAGCATTAGCTACTGATGGGATTATATGCGATACAGCAGAGGTAGGAGAAGATGGAATAGAGATAGGTAAAATATACGATTATGACGTAATTTTATTAGATCTCATGTTGCCTGATATAGATGGTTATGAAGTGTTATTGAGATTACGTTCTGCTAAAGTTAAGACTCCTGTTTTAATTTTGTCTGGTCTATCAGCAGTGGATCAAAAAATCAAGGGGTTGTGTTTTGGGGCTGATGATTATCTTACAAAACCATTTAATAAAGGTGAATTAATAGCTAGAATTCAAGCTATTGTAAGAAGATCAAAGGGGCATTCTGAGTCAGTGGTTAAGTTTGATAAAGTTTCTATGAATTTAGATACTAGAATAGTTGAAGTTGATAATAATAGGGTATTTCTTACCAACAAAGAGTATGCGATATTAGAGTTGTTAGCTATGCGCAAGGGGACAGTATTGACCAAGGAGATGTTTTTGCATCATTTATATAGTAGTGTTGATGAACCTGAAATTAAAATAATAGATGTTTTTATTTGTAAGTTAAGAAAAAAATTAGCTAAAGCTTCTGGAGGGATTAATTATATAGAAACAGTTTGGGGTAGAGGGTATATGTTAAAAGATCCTGCAGCGGATTCTTACCAAACAGAGCATTTATTGGAAGATAAACATTCTGTAAATATCAATTGTTAGATTAAATGTGGTGCTTTGTTGTTCAACTGAGTGTATGATTTTTGTTTGAAAAGTTCAATCTGTGTCCTGTAGATGCGATATGATGTCATTGTAGTAGGAGCTGGGCCTGCTGGTATATTTACCGTTTTTCAGGCTGGTATGCTTGGGATGAAGTCTTGTGTTATCGAAGCATTGGATTACCCTGGAGGGCAGTGTAGTATGTTGTATCCAGATAAACCAATATATGATATTCCAGGCTATCCTGAGATTAAAGCATCAGAGTTGATTGATAAATTACTTAAGCAATCTGAGCCTTTTTCTCCTCACTATCAATTTTCTCAATTTGCTGTGGATATTGCATTTAAAAATGACCTTTATTATGTAACCACTTCTAGCCAAAATGTATTTTGCGCGAAGATTGTTATTATTGCAGCAGGCGCTGGTGCTATTGGTCCTAATAAGCCTCCTATACGAAATTTATCAATCTTTGAAAATAAATCAGTATTTTACTATTTGTCTGATAAAAATATTTGTAAAAATAAAGTAGTGCTTATCGCTGGTGGAGGTGATTCAGCAGTAGATTGGGCAATCGATTTATCCAATATAACTAAAAAGCTTTATTTAGTACATAGACGAAATAAATTTCGTGCTATTCCTGCCAGTTTAGAAAAATTGGAATTACTTGTTGCTGCAGGTAAAATAGAGTTGTTAGTGCCTTTTCAACTTAATTCTATCCAAGGAAGTAATGGTGTAATAGATAAAATAGTATTAGATAATCTTAATTATGATTACAAGTATTTGGATATAGATATATTGTTGCCTATGTTTGGTTTATCGCAAGATTTAGGGGCAGTAAAAGATTTTGGATTAGAGATTAAAAATCATCATATACAAGTATTGAATCCATATTACGAAACTAATAGAGAAGGAATATATGCAGTCGGTGATGTTGTTGCATATCCTGGCAAGCTTAAACTAATTCTTACAGCTTTTGCAGAAATCAGTACAGCTCTGCATCACTCTTATAATCGGGTATTTGAAGGTAAAGCACTACATTTCGAACATTCTACCACTAAATTAGCTAAATTAATATCCATTTAGTCTTTGATATGTAATGTTTTTATAAATACAAATAGACCATTTTTATTAATGTTAATAGTGTTATCCTCACCTTCAGGTGGAGGCAAATCAACATTGGCAAAAATGTTGATAGAGTCAGATAAGAGTTTAATTCTTTCAGTTTCTGTTACTTCAAGAAAAGCTAGAAATTGTGAACGGGATTCAGTAGATTATTTTTTTAAAACTGATCAAGAATTTCAGCAAATGATTGCAAATGAAGAACTACTTGAATATGCCAAAATATATGACCATTGGTATGGAACAGATAAACATTATATATCTTCAAAAATGCTAGAGGGTTATAATATATTACTTGATATTAATTATCAGGGGTTACTACAGATCAAAAATTCTATATACAGGAATAATATATTGAGTATATTTATATTACCTCCTAGTTTATCTGTATTACAGAACAGAATTAGAAGCAGAATGCAGGATAACCCTAGTGTGATTGATTTAAGAATGCAAAGTGCTCTATCTGAAATGAATAATGCTCAATACTATGACTATATAGTAACTAATGATAATCTAATGATAACATTTGATAAAATTAAGAATATCATTTCGTCTCATATTAAAACGTCTGAATCATAAAAATTTATTAATGTTACTTTCTGAGTTTACATTTTATATTAGTTATAATATGTCTTCAAGATCATATGTTATGACATCACCCATCAAGTTATTATTTATGTAATATTCCATTTCCAGACTGAATTCAAATTGTTTGGTAACAGACAATACATCCTCTTTATTTAGGATTCTTTTGAATAGATAGCTAGTATTTTTAAAAAATCCTTACAGTGGTACCACATTATCAAACATTCTATATTTTCCAAAAAGATCTTTAATACTTCCTTTGCTGTTTCTTTTTCTCCATATATATCTTTTCTATTTTCTATCATTTTTTTATTAATAACTCAATTGACTCAAAAATTTTTTCTGAATCATAGAAAGTATAGTGACTCGTTGAAGAGTTGATCTTAGTGCTTTAGCTGCATTAACATCAAATTCTGCTCCATGTTTTATTAATAATTCACCCAACTCATACGCGTTGTTTATAAAAGATAGGCATAGAGGGGTGTTATCATCACTATTTTTTATAATTGGGATCTACTTTAGCATCTTCTAACATGGCTTTTATCTCTACAAAATTTTCTTCTGCTTCTTCAAAATTACCTATCCAGTATTTATTTTTTACGTATTTTTGTGTTATATCAAATAACTTTTCTCTTGCATACTTTCCTGCTTGCACTCCATAATCTGTTAATAGTTTATAAAACTCTGTTAAACCATACATTATTGCTTCATCTAGGACGTTGAATTTTTTATACACGTAACTCACTGTAGTATTCGGATTAGTACCATTTTTTAGCAATAGTGTTATTAGTTCTATATTTCTCTTAAGTTTAACCGCAATAACTAACGCTGTATTCCCTCTTTTATCTTGCGCGTCAATATCTATTGTAGGATCATCTAATAATTTTTAATCTCATTTACATTATCACGTACTACTACTACTGTATCTATAAGACTCGTATCATAGTGTGTTTTGGCTATAGAATCCCTGCTAGAACTTGAAGAATTATAATTACAGCTTAATTCTTCAGTAGATTGGCTGTTATTTATGTATAGCGCATTATTTTTTGAGTTGTTTTCTGTATTTCAAAAATATCATGACCTATATTTTTATTCTGTTTATTCATATTTTTAACTACATATTTCAATTCACATTATACCAAAGATTATAACATAAAATGCTTATAATTTTAAACCTATGAGTTAACCTAGATATTATTTTTATACAATTTGTGTTTTCTGAGTTTATTATTTATTATTTAACTAGCAATTAATTACTTAATTGCATATTATGGTTATATAGCTGGTATTTTGTCTTATTCTTGACATTTTATATAAAAGTTAATACCATATATCAAAGTAGGAATTAGTGGTGTTATTTTTTTTAAATGCAGGAGTTTATTAGAATCAGGGGAGCTAAAGAGCATAACCTAAAGAATGTAGATGTTGATATCCCTAGAGAGAAATTTATAGTTGTAACTGGGTTAAGTGGTTCAGGGAAGTCTTCTTTGGCTTTTGATACTATATATGCTGAAGGTCAGAGGCGATATGTAGAGAGTTTATCTTTTTATGCTAGGCAATTTCTACATTTACATAGTAAACCAGATGTTGAATCTATTGTAGGGTTGTCTCCTGCAATTGCGATTGATCAAAAAACTATATCTAAAAATCCTAGATCTACTGTTGGCACTTTAACAGAGATTTATGACTATATGAGAATTTTATACGCTAGGGCAGGTGTTGTATATTCTCCAGCTACTGGTCTTCCTATTACTAAGCAGTCTCTTTCTCAAATAGTTAGCACTGTGATGTCACTACCTCAATCTACAGAGATTTCTATTTTAGCACCTGTTGTTCGGCAGCAAAAAGGAGAATTTCGTAAAGAGTTTATATCGTTTAAAAAGAATGGTTATACTAAAGTTCAGATAGATGATAGAGTGTATGACATTTCAGATTTACCTAATCTTAATAAAAATCAGTATCATAATATTGAAGTTGTTGTTGATAATTTAGAAATTTCTGATGAATTAGGTAATAGGCTTGCAGATGGCATAGAAACAGCCTTAGACTTAGGGAAGGGGATAGTGTATATTGTTGTAGTTCGGTTACCTCAGGATCATAATTCAGAATATACTATATTACAGAAAATAGTTTTATCTGCAAAATTTGCTTGCCCAGAATCAGGTTTTCAGATAGCAGATTTAGAGCCTAGGCTGTTTTCTTTTAATAGCCCTTTTGGAGCTTGTACTAGATGTGAAGGTATAGGGCAAGAAATGTTGTTTGATGAAGATCTCATGGTACCAGATCAATCATTGAGTATTTTAGATGGTGCTATTGCCCCTTGGAGTAATAATATTCCTAAATTTGTTTTAGAGAAATTTAAAGATTTATCTATACATTATGGTTTTGATCTAAAAGTACGCTTTGCAGATCTTCCTGATAAGATAAAGAAAATTATATTTTATGGTTCAGGTGATGAAAAAATTAAGTTTCAATGTCAAAATTTAAATAAAGTAGAGTCAATAGAAAAGCCATTTGGAGGCATAATTGCTAGTTTAGAACATAAATTAGCTAAAAGTGATTCTAGTATTATTAAAGATGAATTATTGAAATTTACTTCTAAACGTCGTTGTAGTTCATGTAGAGGTTATAGGTTAAAATTTGAATCATTATGTATTAAAATTGGGCAGATGCATATAGGGGCATTATCTGATCAAAAAGTTTCAGAATTATATAGGTGGTTTTCAGAAATTGAATCTATTTTAGATACCACACAAAAGGTCATTGCTGCTCCTATAGTAAAAGAAATAAGATCAAGATTATCTTTTTTAGTAAATGTAGGGCTCGGATACATAACTCTTTCGAGAGCAGCTAATACACTTTCTGGTGGAGAAGGGCAGCGCATAAGGCTTGCATCACAAATTGGCTCTGGACTTAGCGGAGTATTATATGTGTTGGATGAGCCTTCTATAGGTTTACACCAAAAAGATAATAGCAATTTAATTCAAACTTTAGAAGATTTAAGAGACTTAGGTAATACTGTAATAGTTGTAGAACATGATGAAGATACTATGATCAGTGCTGATTATATAATTGATGTTGGTCCTGGGGCAGGGATAGATGGTGGAGAAATAGTTGCTCAGGGAACAATAAATGAAATAAAAAAATCTACTCGAAGTATTACAGCGCAATATCTCACAAAAAAGCAGTACATCGCTGTACCTAGTAAGCTACGTACCGCTGAATGTAATAAAATATTAGAGTTATCAGGAGCTAAAGCTAATAATTTAAAAAATATAAAATTATCGCTACAACTAGGATTATTCACAGTAATTACAGGTGTTTCTGGTAGCGGTAAATCTAGTCTTATCATAGATACCTTATATAAAGCTGCAATAAAGTTTTTAGATCCTAAATCTAAAATTTGTCCTGGTGAGTATTTATCAATTCGTGGATTAGAAAATATAGATAAAGTTATAGATATTAATCAATCTCCTATAGGTCGTACTCCCAGATCTAACCCTGCAACCTATACAGGGGTTTTTTCCTATATTAGAGATTGGTTTGCTGAATTGGTTGAATCTAAAGTACGTGGATATAAAGTAGGACGTTTTTCTTTTAATGTACAAGGAGGAAGATGTGAATCATGTCATGGAGATGGATTAATCAAAATAGAGATGTATTTTTTATCTGATATATATATAAAATGTGATGTGTGTGGTGGTAAAAGATATAACAATGAAACATTAGAGATAAAATTTAATGATAATAATATTTCAGATGTTTTAAATATGACTGTTACAGAAGCTGTAGTGTTTTTTAAAAATATGCCTTCTATATATGAAAAGCTCACTACTTTAGAAGAAGTGGGGTTAGGATATGTTAAGATTGGTCAGTCTGCTACGACTCTATCTGGAGGAGAAGCGCAAAGGATAAAATTAGCAAAAGAGTTATCAAAAAAATCTACAGGTAGGACATTATATATATTAGATGAACCCACTACAGGTTTGCATATTCATGATATTAAAAAATTATTATCAGTATTGCATAAATTGGTAGATAAAGGTAATACTGTAGTAGTGATTGAACATAATATGGAAGTAATTAAAACAGCTGATTATGTTATAGATATGGGACCGGAAGGTGGAGATCATGGAGGAGAAATTTTAGTAGAAGGTCCTCCATCTCTTATAGCAGCAACAGATAAAAGTTATACAGGGCATTATTTAAAGCCTTATTTATATCCTATGTAAATGTTTAAAATTTAGGAATTAAATGGATTATCTACTGGTATTTTTATGGATGAATCTTCAATAGATGATATAGAGTTAGCTAAGTTTAACAAAAATTATGATCAGTGGTGGGATCCTAAATCTGAATTTTCAATCTTACATAAAATACATCCAGTAAGAGTAGAGTATTTATTTTCTACTCTTACTTCTTATTTTAATACTAGTGACTGTTCTGCTATTGACGTAGTTGATATAGGATGTGGAGGTGGTTTGATATCTTCATCTCTTGCTAAGAAAGGTTTTAATGTTATTGGTATAGACCCTAGTGAATCTAATATAGCCTCAGCAAGGCATCATTGTAGACTACATAATTTATCTGTCACATACCTATGTTCTAGCATTGAAGATTATTTGAAATTAGGTAAAAAATTTCATGTAGTATTATGTTTAGAAGTAGTAGAGCATGTGAGTAATATACAAAAATTTATACTGAATTTATCTTCTTTAGTAGAATCTAATGGTGTATTGATTATATCCACTATCAACAGAAATATTAAATCTTATATATATTCTATATTAATAGGTGAATATGTGTTACGCTGGTTACCTAGAAATACTCATAATTATTCTAAATTTATTAAACCTTCTGAGTTAAATATGATGCTAAAAACCACTAATTTAAAATTGGTGAAGTTAAATGGTTTAAATTTTAATATTCTTCATAATCAATGGTTTATATCAGATGATGTAGATGTTAATTATTTTGCTGTATTTAAATAATAGTTAATTTAATTAGAACCAGTTGTTTATTTATAAGACATCAATTAATGCAACATAATTTACAATTTAATATTTTAGTTGTTATTACTATATTTTTACTAAATATAATGATAAGTTTTCTTTTATATCATTATACTTTGGTAGAAAATGTTGTGATCAGGAGGTCATTAGAAACCAATAAGAATTTGGCTACTCAATATTATCAGAATTTTTTTTTAAGGTACAACAAAGAGTATTTTTATAAAGGATTTAAAGTTAATAATTTAGAGTTAGATCAAAAATATTTGAATGATTTCAAACAATTATCAAAGGCTTTTTTTGCAAATATAAGTTCTACTGTGAGTATTCTTAATATATCGAATAACCAAGTTTCTGAATTTGAACTTCATTCCTTTAGGGATGATACTCAATATCCTTATAAAAATCTTTTGTTGCCGTTCGATAGCTTTTTTTTAAGAAGATATTACAATATTGATTTTCAATTCGATGCATTATATAAAGGAATAGATATCAATACATTACATTATTCAAAATTGGATCAATTATTGTTTACTAGTTATATACCAGTTTTTTATTTTTTAGAAAATGGTAATCAACACTGCTTGGTATTACAGGTGAAAACTAATGTTTCAGGATCATTAAATGATATTATAAGATTAGATAGAAATTTTGTGTTAATGATATTAATATCTTCTATTACTTTATTAACTGTAGTTGCTTCTTATAAAAATTATTATATGAGAAGTTATAGAAATAGGATAAGATCCTTTATTGATTATTATACTGTACATGCACGTAATGATATAGTAAAAAACGTACAGTCAGAGTTTTTGTCAACTGTTAGCCATGAATTAAGGACGCCACTAAATTCTATAATAGGCTTTTCAGATATTATATTATCGCAAAATCATGATATAATTAATGATCAACTCAAATTGCGCGATTATATAAAAAACATTAACCAATCTGGTAAGAAGCTTTTAGATATTATAAATGATATTTTAGATTTTGCGCAAATATCTTCTAATAATATGAAGATAGATAATCTAGAATTAGATTTGAATAAAGTAATTTTATCTGTATTAAGATTAGTTGAATCTATGGTATTTGAACAGGATATTACATTAGTTACTAAAATAGAAGAAAGCCATGTTATAGTGAATGCTGATTCTAAAAGGTTAAAGCAAGTGTTACTGCATTTATTGCATAATGCTATACAAATTACACCTTGTGGAGGAGTTATAATATTTTCTGTAACAAAAGATAAATCAGAAAATTTAGTATATATCACTATAATAGATAATGGTGTAAGAAAAGATGAAGCTGAAAGAAGTGATAATATGTATCGCTTCTTTGGTTTTCAAGAAATAGATTCTGAAAATGAATATCCAAATACAGTGTTAGGTTTACCTATAACTAAAAAAATCATTGAGATGATGAATGGTAAAATAGAGATAGATATACAAACAGGTATTGCTACTAAGATTAGTATATTGCTGCCATATACAGAAGATATAACAGATTTTACTAAATTTTGATATAGTGAACTATGATTACGCGTTTTGCTCCTTCTCCTACAGGATATTTACATGTAGGAAATGCTAGAGTAGCTTTAATAAATTGGCTATTTACTAGACAATCTAAAGGAAAATTCTTATTAAGAATAGATGATACTGATACGATGAGAAGTAATGACTTGTATAAGGATGTTTTACTTGAAGATTTATTGTGGCTTGGACTCAATTGGGATGGTATTTCTTATCAATCAAAGCGAATGGAGAGGTATCAACAAATCAAATCTCTTTTATTGTCAAAGGGCTTGATATATGAATGCTATGAAAATATTCAGGAATTAGCAATCAAAAAGGATAAGTTGATACAGAATAATTTACCCCCTATATATGATCGCAGTAGTTTAAATTTAACTCACGATAGAAAGGAGTATTTAAAATCCATTGGTATTAAGCCTTACTATAGGTTTTTATTAGATAAAGAGGAAGTAATATGGAACGATGTATTACGAGGAAAATTACGATATAGCACTAAACATTTAAGTGATCCCATAGTTATTAAATCTAACGGTGAGTCTACATATATGTTGTGTTCAGTAGTGGATGATATTGATTTTGGAATCACTCATATCATTAGAGGAGAAGATCACATCAGCAATACTGCAATACAGATACAGATATTTAAGGCATTAGGTGTTTTAGATCTTCCTAAATTTGGACATCTAAGTTTATTGAAGTCAGATGATAATAAAATTTCTAAAACTCAAGGAGGATTTTCTATATCTGCAATCAGAGAATTTGGTATAGAAGCAATCTCCGTTAACAACATGTTATCATCTATTGGTAGTTCGTCATATCAACAAAGTTGTAAGTCATTATATGAAATATTAGATCATTTTGATATTTTATCTTATTCAAATCATCCAGTATCATATTCGATAGATAACTTGGTTAAGATAAATCACAAAATTATTAATAGTTATAGTTATGCTGATATTGCTGATAAGTTGAAACCATTAATATCATATAGTAGTAATATAAGTGAAAATTATTGGTATATGCTAGCACCTCACCTTAAAATATTTGGTGATATAGTTCAGTGGGATTCTGTATTTAATAATTTTATATATCCTGATGTTGATATTACTCATCTTGAGTTGATCAAAATAGCAGTTAAGCATATTCCAGATATAATTAATGATGAACAATGGAAATTGTGGATTCAGTCAATATCTTCTCAATTTAAAGTAAAAAAAAATAATATATTAAAAATTCTAAGATTTATACTAACAGGTAGAAATGAAGGCCCGGAATTACAACAAATTGCAATATTTTTAGGGAGAGATCAGATATTAAAAAGACTAAATTGGCAGATTGAAGATATTAATAAAAAGATAAACAATTAAGTCAATGCATAGTTATAAATATTTTATAGCAGAATTTTTTGTAACATTTTGTTACCTTGGTAAGGTAAAATATGCTCCAGGAACATGGGGTTCTCTGATATCTGTGATAATATACTTTTGTGTGATTTATATAAATATTAGTAATATACAAAATATAGTACTTATCACCTTAGTTATTAATTGTATAATACTGATTATATCTAGATTTCTTATTTCAATTTATAGTAGAGAATATAATCATTATGATAGGCAAGAAATTATCATAGACGAAATTATTGGACAGTTTTTTACTTTGATATTTTCTCCTTTATCTTTTTGGATGGTTGATTTACAAAATATTTGTGTGTTTAGTCAATCCATACATTTGTTTCAGGATTTCAACTCCCATATCTTAGTATTTAGTGTAACATCATTTATTTGTTTTAGGATATTTGATATATTAAAACCTTGGCCAATTTATTATCTAGAAAAAACATTTAACAATAGTTTTGGTGTATTAATAGATGATTTATTAGCATCATGTTTTGCAATCATCACTCAGCATAGTATTTTATTTGTGATCAACTATATGCTAAGAACAACTTAATTTTGATCTGTTACGATACATATTTAGCTGCTTGTAAACTATTGTTTTTTTTAATATCTATACTGATAGTAGTAAATTTATACTTGCTTGAATAGTACATGGCTTAGTATATTAAAATTATCTAATACCGTGCCTGTACCTTTAGCAACACATTCTAGTGGATTATTTGCAATTACTACAGGAAGTTTAGTAGATTGACTTAGTACATAATCTAAATTGCTTAGTAGCGCTCCTCCTCCGGACATTACTATTCCTTTGTCTACTATATCAGATGCTAATTCTGGCGGCATAGATTCAAGTGCTATCTTAACAGATTCTATTATCTGCGCAATTGCGTCATTTAGGCTATCTGCTATCTGTGATTCATTTAGTTCTATTTCTTTAGGAATACCTAATATCAAGTCACGTCCTTTTACTATCATTGTTTTGATATTTGATTTATCTAGCACATATGCTGAGCCTATGTTTTTTTTAATTTTTTCTGCTGTTGCATCTCCTATAAATAAATTATAGTGCCTCCTGATATACGATATTATTGCATTATCCATTTTGTTGCCACCTACTCTAACAGAGTTTGAATATACTATCCCTCCTAGTGATAACACTGCTACTTCTGTTGTGCCTCCTCCTATATCAACTATCATAGATCCTGTTGGTTCTATGACGGGTAACCCTGCTCCTATAGCTGCAGCCATAGGTTCTTCTATCAGTAGTACTTCTCTTGCTCCTGAACCTTCGGCTGCTTCTTGTATTGCCCTACGTTCTACAGGAGTAGAGCATGAAGGAACACATACTAATATTCTAGCACCTTTAAGCATGATTTTTTTTGCATGTGCTTTTCTAATAAAATATTTTAACATTTCCTCTGCAGCTCTAAAATCTGCTATTACTCCATCTTGCAAAGGTCTTTTGACTTCTATATCAGGAGGTGTTTTTCCTAGCATCATTTTGGCTTCATATCCAAATGCATAAGGTTTATATACCCCTTTATCTTTGATCATTGCTATTACAGATGGCTCATTTAATACTATACCTTTATTTTTTGTATAGACTAAAACATTTGCGGTACCAAGATCTATAGCTATATCTGATATAAACATCTCAATTAGTTTATTAATTCTGTTTTTCATATAGTTCGATTATGTATGGTGACAGTAATTATTAGATAAAATAATTTGTTTATCTAATGCTGTGGCAAGGCCTATTATATCAAGTTTCATTACTATGTAAAATAATAAAGTTACTTATTCCTATTATTGATATAATTAATAAGCCTATAGAGAATATTGGGTGTAATCCTGAGTATACTAATATTTTTATAATAATTTCAGACATGAAGTAAATCATTACACCAGATATTAATTTTATTACCATAACGTAATTTTTCTTAGTTTTTGTTCTACTCACTTTTGTATAACAAAATGCTATTAACACCATTGAAGCAGCTAATATAGGCCTAAATAATTTTTTATAATAGCATATTTTGTAATTTGTTTCTGGTATGCCTAGTTTTATTAATCTATTGATTTGTGATTTTAAGTTCCATAATGTTAAACGCTCTGGTTTTATGATCTGGCTAACCATGTTATCGATAGAAAGTGATGTAGGTACGTATAGTATTTCGTGTTTAAGCATTTCAGCACCATTAATATTATTGATACTAATGGTGGTATTAAATATTTTGAGTATAGATCCGCTAATTTCTAGTACGTCTGCATCTAATCTCTGTTTAAGTGAATTTTGATGATCGAATTCTAGTATGGTAGCACCATAGATTTTGTTCTGATTTTGATTAATTGAATTAGCTTGTATAAAGCGTTTAATACCATTTATTGTTTCTAGGAAGTAAATTTTAGATTTTGATATAATAAAATTATTATTTTTATTCTTTATAATTACTGACGCTATACTATCATATTTAGCAATAGAAGTTACTGCAATCGGATCTAATAATAATAGCAATATATTCCATAATATAACAATTACTACAGTAATTATTATTATTTGGAGCATTGAAATTTTGTTAGTTAATACAATTAGTAACTCATTTGTGTTTAATATGTGATTTAAGAAAAAAACTGTACTAATAAATCCTATTAAAGATGAAATTTCATTTATTATATGTGGAATCTTTAACATTATGAGTTGCCAAAATATTGAAGCTGGGACTTCATAAGATTTAAATTTTTGTAATGTATCGAATGAGTTGGCTATTATAATAATGAATACTGCTATCAATGATACTATCAGTAGATAATATAAAAATATCATTGCAAAATAATTTCTTAAAATTGGAGCACGTATTACAAACACCAGTAATTCTATTGTATTAAATGGTGGGCCTAGCAGGATTTGAACCTACGACCATACCGTTATGAGCGGTGCGCTCTAACCAACTGAGCTATAGGCCCTGAACTTCTTAGTAAGCTCCGGGGGTATTTTATGTTATTGACCTTATCTATGTAATCAAATATTGATATCACCGCAATAAGAGTCAAATATTTTTTAGCCTCTTTATCATTAATGCAGCTACTAAATGAAAAATATGAACACAAACGGATGATATACAGTTTATACTAATATGTCAAATACTTATCTTACTGATTATGCATAGTAAATCTTTGATGATTAGATAAATTACAAAATAAATCATATTGAATGTTTTAAAAATTTGTTATAGAGTTTCTTTGTTCGAAAATATGTAGCAATTAAAGTATATAAAAGAAATGAAAATCAGCATTGCTTCTTTGAAGGATTTTATTGATAGTAATTTGGAGTATTCAGATATTCTGAAAATTATTATTGATTTAGGATTTGAAGCAGAGAAATTAATAACACATAATAGCCTCTTAGAGCAATTTACTGTAGGTAAAGTTATTTCTGTAGATTTTCATCCCAATGCTGATTTATTAAAAATTTGTCAAATTCAGTATGATAATAATCAGGATATTCACTATTTACAGTTAGTGTGTGGAGCACCTAACGTTAGGGCAGGTATGAATGTTGTACTTGCTAAACCTGGAGCAATAATTCCGAAAACTGGTCTTAAATTAAAAAAATCTAAAATCAGAAGTGTTGTCAGTGAAGCGATGTTGTGTTCTGCATATGAATTAGATATTAATTCAGACAACGAAAATATTTTAGAATTAGAACAAAATGCTGTAATAGGGGAATCTGTAGCGAAATATCTCGATAGTAATGATATAATATTAGATATTGCTATTCCAAGTAATAGACCTGATATGCAAAGTTTGTACGGTTTAGCTAGAGAATTATCATGCCATGAATTAATAACACTGAAACCAATACAAATCCCTAGTTTGCATCCAACTTTTTTTCCTAAAACTCAGTTTAAGTTATTAAATCCTGATATTTGTAGTATATTTAGCTTTAGAGAGATAAAAAATATTAATAATCGTTTAGATAATAATTCCCCTACTATTGTACGGATTAGAAAACTTTTATCAGATTTAGATATTATCTCTGTATCTCCTGTAGTTGATATTGCAAATTATATTGGTTATAAGTTTGGTCAACCACTACATGTATATGACTTAGACAAAATTTCTAATAACTTAGCCGTAGATGTATTATCAGAAGATTATTTATTCAAAGCTTTAAATGGCAAGGAATATTGTTTAACTAGTGGTGATATAATAGTGAGAGATGGTCACTCTGTAGAATGTCTTGCAGGAATAATAGGAGCTCAAGGCTCAGCATGTTCTGAGCATACAACTAATATCTTAGTAGAATCTGCAGTTTTTAATTCTCAATCAATATTACACAGTGGAAGGAGGTTAAATATTAATACAGCGTCAAGATATCTCTTTGAAAGAGGTGTAGACCCGGATTTTACTATTAAAAGTTTAGAGTATTTTACTGATTTACTTGTCTCTATATGTGGAGGAGAGATATCTGAAATTAATTCTTACAATAATATTGCTAATATATCTATTACACCTATACAATTCGATATTAATTGCATTAAGTCTTATACAGGGTTTGAATTACAATATAATATTATATATTCTATTTTAGAAAAACTGAGATTTAAAATTATAGACGTTAATCAGAATCTATTGTCAATTTCTGTTCCAGCTTGGCGTAAAGATTTAAATAGTCAAGAAGATATCATAGAAGAAGTGGTTAGAGTTTATGGTTATGATAATATTCCTGTGATTCCATTACCACTTAATAAAATTCAGGTAATACCCAAACAACATACCAATAGCCTAGAAATTAAGAAGATTTTATCTGTTAGGGGATATAATGAAGTCATTAGTTACTCATTTATGAATAAAGATAAGGCATCTAGATTCTGCGATTTACAAGATGAATTTATGATAATGAATCCTATTACATCTGATTTGAATTACATGAGACCATATATCTTACCAAATTTACTTGATATAGTTAGAAACAATTTAAGAAGATCAGTAAAAAATCTTGCTATTTTTGAAGTAGGGCAAGTATTTAATACTATGGTAAAAAGTGAAATTGCTGATGATATATCTGTATCTGGGGTGCGCTTGGGGTTATATCAGGATAAAAATGTCCATTTCTCTGATAGATATGTAGATGTTTTTGATATAAAATCTGATGTGTATCTTATATTGAGGCATTTAGGGTTTGATACCGATATTGATATTATGTTAGATGATAGAGTACAACATGACTATCTACATCCTACTCGCTCTATATGTTTATCTACTAATGATAGTAATATTTTTGGTTTTTTTGGTGAAATCCATCCTATTACATTGCAGAAATATGATATTTGTAATTTACCAGTATTAGGGTTTGAGATAAATTTATCTAAACTTTTGTCTTGTATAATTCCTAAAACTAAGCAATATTTTCATCGTTCAGATTATCAATTAATCACTAGAGATTATTCTTTTATCATTGATAAATCTCAAAAAATAGGGACAATTATTAATTTTATTAGAAATATAGACTTAACATTAATTAAATCAGTTAAGTTGTTTGATATTCATGAATTATCAGATTCACCAGATAGTAATGAGCACTCTATAGCGATTTCCATTGTTATTCAAGATGATTATAAAACTCTTTTAGAAAAAGATATAGAACATCTAAATCATAAGATTATTAGTCAAGTACAAAAGAAATTTGGGGCTGTATTACGCGATTATTGAGAAATTATATGTGATATTAATGATTATAATGATTATGATGATTAATCAACTACAATCCTAGATTGCTAGGTATTTCTTGTTTTAAAAGATTCACTCAATGAGTATTGACTTATAGATTTTAATGTTACACATTATCAATGTATTGTTATAGTCTTACTATTGTCAGAATACAAAATGATTTTATTTAATTATTTAAGTTTTGATAGAAATTGCTTGAATTTTCTTTTAGTTTGTTATATCCGTTACAATTTTTTGGATAACTTGTATAATGCGTTGTTGTCAAAGAGACATATCCACTGTGCTACATTTGAATAGTATTGACTACAAATATTATTTTAACTAATATTTTGCCTATCAATTATTTAAGAATCTTTTATATAATAATCAAGAAATTGTAGAGTATTTTAATTCTTATCTAACTAATTAAGTGTGAAGGGATAGTAATTAGAATACAGTACATCAACCAAACGTGTAAATAAAGCCAGGGTGTTATGATATTTTATGTATTACAGAGTAAAACATACGGTAAGCATATAATATGTTTAACAGTATCAGTAGAACAACCAAAACAAACTCTACACTGATAGCATATTGGTATTTTATAGCAGAAGACATTTTATTCACAATATACACCGTATAATTAATAATGATTGGTAGTATAATTTTTCATCACTTGTTTAGTAAGTCTTTTAAAATGCCAAAGATCAATCCAGTATATCTAATAGAATTTGATTATCATCCCTCTTTACAATATTAAGGACATCACTTATATCGCATCTATTAGATATTAATATTTTTTTTAACAATTTCTTTTAATAGAAGTAACACTGTTAATAGCAAAATATTTAACTAGAAATTCTGATCTTTCTTATTAAATATTCATTTTATAGCTATAACAACTTATCTTTGTTCTATAATCTGATGCTTAATCTTCAAATTAGACAATCTCTTCTGTAAATTCTTTTCAGTATCTTACATATTGCAGAGTTATCCTACATCACAAAATTAATCACATCAGAGCTATGGCTATCTCCTGCGTCACCCAATATTGTTGCATTATCTATTATCGTCATATCTTTAAAATCTAAATCTTCATATGCTGCGTGCTTTAATTTGCCTGCATGATCAAGTTGAGATTTTTCAAAATCTTCTGCCTGTTTCTTTAAAAATTCTTCTATCTTTTCTGCCTCTTCCTCCTCTTTTGCCTTCGCTTCTTTTGCTTTCCTTCCTTCTTCTTCTTCCTGTCTTTTCTTTTCTGCTTCTTCCCTTGCACGGGCTGCTTCCGCTTCTTTTAGTTTCCTTGCTGCTTCTTCCCTTGCATGGGCAGCTTCTGCTTCTTTTAGTTTCTTGCTACTTCTTCCCTTGCCGGGCTGCTTCCGCTTCTTTTGCTTTCTTTGCTGCTTCTTCCCTTGCATGGGCAGCTTCTGCTTCTTTTATTTTCCTTGCTGTTTCTTCTCTATCACGTGCAGCCTCAGCCTCTCTTGCTTGTCTTTCCATCTCTCTCACTCTTTCTCTAGAATTATATTCTGCAACCGTTACTCTAGTTCTTTCTGGAAATCTGCTTTCTCCTCTTCCATATCCTGGGAATCTGACTGTCCTGCTGATTCTCCGGCTAAAATTGCGCCTCCAACTATTGCTGCTGCTCCCATACTTACCTCACTATTTTTTTTTAATTAAAAGAAATAACATATATTAATTAAACTATAGGATGTAACTAACATATGCCCAGCATTCTATTTTAAGTTGATTCGACATTATAGAAATTATCTTTAAGTGAAGAGGTATTTTTATTATAAGTTGTATTTATAACACTAATATGAACTTTAATCTTAAGATATATGTGTATATGAAGCTCTTTGAATGCAAATATTATTCTAGGATTCTAGTTGATCGCCGCTAACTATGATAATAAAAAACATCTCCCACTATCTTAATGTTATAAGAAATAGAGTAAACTATTTCCTATCAACTATTTTCAATCAAGTCCTTTAATATCAGCTCTACTTCTTCTATAGTTAGGCTAACTATAGAAGCAATTTCTTCTACTGTGAAGTCGTTTCTAAACAGTGATCTTGTTATGCTTTCTATAGTATTTAGATTCTCTTTATATTCTTTATATTCTTTTGTAGGATTATCAGTATGTAACTTCATATTTTCTTTATATTGTCTGTATCCTTTGGTAGGATCATCAGGATATAACACTTCTCCTAAATCTTTTGGTTCTTCATCAGGGTTATTATCAAGTATAATTTTTGCTACTATATCTTGTAATTTCTTTATCATTTGCATTTTAGTCATCTTTTTCGTATTGAGTTTATAGTCAACTAATAACAACTCTAACTTTTTCTGCTGATCATTATAAAATTCTAATTCTCCCTCTAACTCTGTGTTCACCTCATAAAGTTCAGAATTATCCTGGTTTAACTGCCTATTATCTTCCTCTGTCTTGTGCAAATAATCCGATGTAATATCCAATGCTTCTTCTTTTGGTTTAAATAACATCATGACGGATGATGCAAGCATTGCTAATAAATATGCATATACGAATCTTGCAGATATATTTTCATCTGCTACCTCATGCANNACAGCATAGANCTGATATAAGAATTTGGCTACCCAATATCCTACAATATTCATCAATATCGTCATNTTCCAGCCTACNANNTAAGCCATGATAAATATNTTNGNTGNNAATATCCCAAATGANATCANGCTATGNTTNGTTATCATTACAAAAAATGTGTTGAANACTCCTAACATTAAGAATATTGAGACATACCACAGGACCAATGTTATCTTGCTATCTAAAAAGTCATCTCTGTAGGGCAGCATTGTNGAAAGNAGTGACGCTACTGATATTGCTATCATCATTATATATATCGATGTCTGCAGGGATGANTTAAGATTGATTCTATGACCATANATTATAGCTAATGTCGACAATATTGANAAAAATCCGAATACAGTGAATCTTATCTCGTATCTCTCCAGATTTGCCTGAAAATATTCNCCAGACATAANATCAAATAAAAAACTCNTCAACTCTTTGAAGTTATTNTTTCTTTCCTTTCTTAAAAANACTAAATATGAATCTGCTTTTGCTCTGATTATGAAGCCCCCTTCTTTACCCCTTGAGTAATGCAATACTAAAATCATTAATGTAGTAACTGCTGCTGCTATGACTGATGGCTCAATTGATAANAACAATTTACTCAGTACTATAGCACTAAATCCTGCACCCATCGATATCAATATTACATTCTTCTCTGTNCTAAANCCAAATATCGTTAATAACAATACTGGGATTACCATNCCCAANNTAAAANANNTTNNNNANNANNANCAANTTTNAATAAATNATNTTCTAAAAANGCNAATCCTAACCCTAATAANCCTAAAAANANTGAAAAAGATTTAGCTGCATATAACTGATGCACAGGATTNTNACTAGGCCATAAATCATTAGCAAAAGTTACTGCTGCNGTATTAATCCAAGAGTCAGCTGTAGACATNGACATNGCTATNACTCCTANTATTAATATTCCTGCTATTCCAGTAAAAAATGAATATTCNTTTACTATATGTGGTANTANTGAGTNNGGATCTAATTTNGGATTAANANNAAAAAGNGATACAGGNATNATANNTANCATNATNNNTGNAATNATTAAAACAATTGNTGANATTNNCANNGCNTTNCTNANTTTTNCNAGNTTACTNCCAANCAGTANTCTNTGNGCCATNGTAGGANTCAAAAGATTNGATAGAAAAAANNNNAANAATAAACTNNNCATNTTCCAGAANGATNNATNNNTNAANNANCAAATATTTNTTTTAGATTNAANTTTTTNTGTTGANANAANNNANNNANNTTTGTNTNNNCACTNTTGNNAGNAGATTGNANNANNANNANTCCNATNATNATNATNGNNANNGATAANGNAAGAAANTGTATAATATCNGTNTATACNACTGATTTTATNCCTCCTATAGNAGAATATAATGTTACNAACAAAGCTGAAAATANCANNGANAANANAGCNNTATTNCCNGTAAAATACTCNAANATTNTACNNAANANTTTNAATTGTANNGNNANCATTCCNATAGNNTTANTAATNATGGTTANAGATATNNTATANCTNATNNNTTTNCCATANNTTNNACNAANTGCTTNAGCTATNGATATATTNCCTAAAAAATCTTGNATNCTTGGTATNATAANAAATGCNANNANNNATNAATGCTANATNAGNTACCNACNNCTANNGANNANNNAATAAAANCCNTNNNTATANNTNTNAGNNAGNNTNANNGAAAANNCACTCCCACTCANNTANGTAGCNACNATNGTTGCNACTAGCGCNCCCACAGANAAATTTCTATTNCCNAGAGCGAAGAATTTAAATGTCTTAACTGNNAAGATATTNTTTAGCCCTGTCCAGCAGATTATACCAATAAATACTATTATTATTGATTTATCNGCAAACTCTAATGGGATTTTAATTGATTCCACTATATTATTTCCTTTTATTAGTAACTTAACCCGTAGATTATCTATTATTTTAATATCCACTACAATAGGATTTTAACGGTATTTAAATAATATATTAATAAATGTGGCTTTGTAACAATATATTTAG